>JBJEWY010000020.1:0-58602 GCA_051885305.1 Succinivibrio sp.
CTATTGCTATGGCATCAGCTTCTATCAGAAAGTTTGCTATATTGAAGTGAAAAAGGTTAAATAATCATTTAGAGATCTCTAAACGGTAGGTAATTCACTCAAGGACATCTCTTATAAGCTTGATTGTAACTAAAAACATTCTTTTACCGACAAAAATCCCCCATGTAATTTCTATTACAAGGGGGATTTTTTGTATAATGGGGGATATTCTGAATAACTAAGGTGTATATGAAAAAAAATCCTGTCCTCATCCTAAATCGTATGGATGATAACATTCAAACCAGTTTTTCCCGTGGATATAAAAATTTCTGGCCATTTTTAAAACCTTATTTTTTATGGGCCCTGTTAGGCATCATTCTGACAATTCCTGTTGGAGCCTTAGATGCTGTTGTAGCATCTTTCCTAAAGCCATTTATGGATAACGTAATGGTTGCAAGGGATTCTGAATTCTCCCATCTTGTCCCATACTTTATTATCGGTTTTACCTTTGTTCAGGGTATCTGCATTTACGCCAGTAATATCGTAAACTCCTATGTAGGTGCCAAGGTTTCGATGGATCTGAAGTTTGCCCTTTTTGACAAGCTCTTAAGATTTGAATCAAGATTCTTTGACAAGAATACTTCAGGATCTGTGATCATGCGTTTTGCAGGCGATGCTGATACTGCAACCACAGGTCTTATCAATAACCTAAAACTCTTTTTGCAGAAGTTATTCTCTTCACTTTCTCTTATTGTTGTGCTTTTGTACAATTCATGGCAGCTGTCTATTATTGCTGTAGGTGTGCTGCTTCTTATTGTTTACCCAATGAAGATAGTGAGAAAGAGAATCAAACAGATCACTCAGCGCTCTTTAAAGGCAAGTGCCAAAATGGGTACTTTCTATTTTGAGACCTACTCTGGCATCAAGATCATCAAATCATTCAACCTCCATAACATTATTTCAGGCAAGTATAAGGAGAATTATCAGAATCTCTTTATTCTTGGTATGAAGATTGTTCGTGATACCAACTGGCTTGCACCTTTCATGCATCTTGTAACCGCATTTGGTGTGGCAGGTGTTTTGTATTTTGGCTTGTACTTAATTGAGGTCGGTACTATTACTCCTGGTGCCTTTGTTGCTTTCCTTGCAGCGTTAATTATGCTGTATACACCTGTAAAGAGCATCGGTAACAATTACATCGCAGTTCAGAACTCTCTTTTAGCCCTAGAGCGTATCACAGAGTTATTCAAAGCACATTCCTACGAATGTGAAGAAAAGGCAGGCTGCAAGGATATTGCAACCATTTCAAAAAACATTGTTTTTGACCATGTTGATTTCTCCTATGATGGTGAGAAGAAAGTTCTTCAGGACATTACCTTTGAAGTTCCTGTGGGTAAAAAAATCGCTTTAGTAGGTAATTCTGGTGGTGGCAAATCAACTGTCTGCTCTCTTATTCCAAGACTTTATGATATTGATTCTGGTCGAATCTTTATTGATGGAACTGAAATACATGACATTTCAATTGAGTCATTAAGAGATCAGATCTCAATGGTGTTCCAGGATAATTTCCTTTTTGATGGTACTATCAAAGAGAACCTTTTATATGGCAAGGAAAATGCCACCGATGAAGAAATCAGTAATGCTGTAAAGAGTGCCTTCCTTGATGATTTTGTAAACAAGCTTCCAGAAGGTCTTGATACTGTAATTGGTGAGCGTGGTCTTATGCTCTCTGGCGGTCAGAGACAGCGTCTTGCTATTGCAAGAGCCATTTTAAAGAATGCACCTCTAGTAATTCTTGATGAGGCAACATCTGCTTTGGATAACAAATCAGAGAAGGTTGTTCAGCAGGCTCTTGATAAACTGATGGAAGGCAGAACCACCATCGTGATTGCCCATAGACTTTCAACTGTGATGGATGCTGATACCATCTTTGTGATCAATGATGGCAGAATTGTTGAAAGTGGTACTCACAATGAACTGCTTGAGCAGCATGGTGCTTATGAGGTTTTATACAAGTCTCAGTTTGCTAAAACTCATAAGGAAGAAGATAAGACTAAAGAGACTGTCTAGCGGCGTCGAAATAATCTAACTCAAAAGCCCGATCATATGATTGGGCTTTGTTATTTGGGAGATAGAAATCTTAAGTCTGTCTTTCTGTTTGTCTGCCATATTTCTTCTGATAGATGTTTTGGGCTTTTTAGAAATATTCGTAAGCCTTGTTTGTAATCTCAAGAGATTTTTTATTGACAAAAGATCGACAACAACACGAGTTAATACATCATAGACCACTTCAATAGTCGATTAAGACGAAGCGTCTTCAGGTATAAAAAAGGCACTGACAGATATAAAACCAAATCAGTGCCTTAAATCAAAATTGTAAAACTTTATTTTTTGCTGTTGCTGATAACCACTGTTGAACGTGGTGGCAGAACAATATTTTTTGCAGAGCAGAGTTCTTTTAGGAATTTCTGCTCAAATTCTGCTGAAGTTCTGACAGAACCGTAAACCTTGACAGCAAGTTTCTCTCTTGAAAGCATCTCATATAAACCTTCAAGTCCTTCTCCATGATCAACACGGCGGACGTTGCGACCTGAAAGCGGGATCAGCAGATCCTCTCCTGTATCCTCAGAATCATCAGTGCCGCAGTCTTCAGGCATGAACATGGTTGATAAAAGAGGGAAGAGCATTGAACCCTGTTCTACTTTTACCTGCTGTCTTGAGGCATTTACAAAAACAATACTGAATCTGTCCTCGTAAAGTCTCAGGTATCCGAAGTATGCACCACCGGAGCAGATAAAGAGCATTGAGCCACGAGTAAATGCTGGGTTTGAATTTCTAAGTGATGCTAATTCAGAAATTACATTTTGGATATCATTTGAATTTACGCTGGCATGGCGATCCTTTAGGGCAGTATAAGGAATCATTGAGCGAGGTCCTACCTCGTATTTCTCAATCACATCACCTAATTCATCACCCTGGTATACACAAGGAATACCGCGCCAGGTGAAAAGACATGCAAGTGCAGCAAGATATAAGTACTTGTCACCGCCGATAATTGAATAGAAGCGGTCAATCTTGTAGTTATCAAGCTGGTTTATAAGACAGAGTTTGACCTGCTGAGATACACCAACAGAGAATTCCTCACATGTGCGTCGCAGATCCTCACCTGAGTATGGAGTAGGATCACCATTGAGGTTGATACCGCCAAAGAAAGCTCTTATTGGACTTATAAAGCCAGTGTAGTTGATTGTACCATCAACGTTGCCCTCTGAGCAGATTGCATAACGAGGATCAGAACCGAACTGTCCAATCATCAGACAGTCAAGATGGGCATCACGTGCCGATTTACAGATCTGGGCAAGGCGCTTTCTGTTGTTCCTTGCTGTACCGTTGTCACCTATCTGGTTTGCATCATCAATTACCCAGCCGTCAATGCCGTATGGAGCTCTTGTCCATTTCTTTACTACAGCATTGGTGCCGTCAAACATGGCATGCTGAGTTGGATAGTTTGCATAATCAAGTTTTGGATAATTAGCCTTGCCGTCTGAAACGTATGGCTCACCGTCAGATGTGAAGGTATAGAAATCACGGAAAGGGGAATCCTTGTGTCTTAAAGCACCCTTGCCGGTACGCTCCTGTCTGTCAAACCAGCTGTGAGTATCACCGGTGTGATTGAAGGTACCATGAAGAACAATCTTCATCTCATAGCCTAAGGCCACAGTTCTAAGACGCTTTAGCGCACCATTGCCACCAAAGTGCGGATCGACCATGTCATAATCTTCAGTGTCAAACTTGTGTACTGATGCTGCTTTGAAGATTGGGGTCATGTAAATGGTGTCACAGCCTAATGATCTGATGTATGGAAGCATTGATGCTACGCCGTCAAGATCACCGCCACAGTGTGTTTCATCAAGGTTGATGAATTCAAAATCCTTTAGTTTTATTGGTGCATCAGTTGCGACCTTGGTACCGTCTACATTGAAAAATCCGCTTGATGAGGCGAATTTGTCAGGGAAGATCTGATAGATCACAGTATCAATTGCCCACTGAGGGTGGGTGTTGAACATCTCAATAGCATAGCAGTGCTGCATCAGTGGTGGTTCACGTGACATGCCAAGAGAACTGTACCATACGACATCAACAACTTTGCCATCATTGTCGCAGAGAGCGATTTTAAAATAGTAGGTTACGAGGTTCTGACTCTTGTCATTACCAAGAGTAAGTGGAGCCTCGAAACGGTGAATTCCAGAGAATGAACCGGTGTAGTTCATTGGATTTCTGTGATCCTCATTTTGAGAGAAAGTCACAATAGAAATCTTTAAGCGGTTATGATTTGCACCACGTACAAACAGTACAGCATTTGTGGTAGACACATCTGGTGCTGAACAGGTGTGGAAACACTGGAATGGTAGAGTAGCTCTCTGGGAACTGGTATTCTGTCGCATATTGCTTTCCTCAGTTAAAGCTTGGCTAATGCACTTGAAACTGTTTTATATATATCGGCTGTTCCTCTGATATCAACTCTCTCTTTAATTGAGTGAGGATTTAAGATGGTAGGTCCTATTGATATCAGCTGTAAGTCCGGATTTGCTTTGGCAAAAGCAGCACATTCCACCCCTGCATGAAGAGCAGTGATTTTAAACTCCTGACCGGTACAGTCCTTATAACACTCGTTGAGTACCTCAATAAGTCTGTTTCTATCAGGTGATGACCATGGCTCATGATAATTGGAGGTTTCAACCTCGGTATTATCTAGCAGGTAACACTGTGCCTTAACGGTTTTTATCATATCACTTAAACCGTCAGATGACAGTGAACGTGGAAGCATGGAGATGCTGATGCACTCTTTTGTTGTTCTGATGACTCCTAGGTTCACAGAGGTTTCAACGATACCTTCAAAACGAGGAGACATTCTTGATATTCCACTTGGAAGTGAATGTAAAAGGTGAAGTAAATCAATGCTTTGAGCATGACCTATAGCATCACTTACCACAGCATCAGAAATTGTGAAAGTGGCGTTGTTATCAGTATATTGGTAGATCTCTTTTTGAACATCAAAGCACTGTTTGAATGCAGCAGAAAATTCATCTTTTTCATCGCTGTCGAGATTGAGTACTACAGAAGCAGAGGTTGGAATGGAGTTCCTGACTACACCGCCGTCAATACTCTGAATAAAGAAATCAAAGTCATCACAAAGTTCATCAAGTATTGAGGCAAGAACTTTGATGGCATTGCCATGACCTAAATGAATGTCAGCCCCAGAATGTCCGCCAGTAAAACTGTTAAGTTCAATTTTTATGGCATCAGTATGTTCTGTTGAAACTCTTTCTGTAATGAATTTTATGTTGATGTCAGTAGATCCAGCACAGCTTACAAAAAGGTAGCCGTTATCTTCTGAATCAAGATTGATTAGGTAATCTGCGTTCAGGTATTTTTTATTAAGATTTAAGGCACCTTTCATTGTTGTTTCTTCTTCAACAGTGAAAACTGCACGAACAGGTCCGTGTGAGAGTTTTGGATCTGTCATGAGGGCAAGTGCCATAGCTACAGCAATACCGTTGTCAGCACCTAAGGTAGTATCATGAGCTTTGATAAAACCATCTTCAATGTAGGCATCAATTGGATCTTTAAAAAAGTCATGAGCAAAACCGTCTTTTGCAACAGTGACCATGTCAATATGGCCCTGAAGAATAACTGTTGGTGTGTTTTCTTTACCTGCTGTTGCATCTGCTTCGACGATTACATTTCCACTCTCATCTTTAAATGCTTTAAGATTATGCTCTTTTGCAAAATCAAGAATAAACTCTGCAATTTTTTCTTCATGAGAAGATGGTCTTGGTATGGTCAGTATCTTTGAAAATATTGAAAATACTGATTTTGGTTCAAGCTCTGAAATTGAAATGCTCACTTATTGATCCTGTTTTCTAAAAATTGACATCATTATACATTATGTGTTACGCGATTTGAGAAAATCACAGTCATCAATAGCTTTTTTTCTTAAAAAAATGTAACTGATCCCTCTATTTAGTACACCTTTGCAACAATTTGGATTGCTAAAGATCACTTTTGAGTACAGTGCATGATTAAGCCGTGATGAAGTCCTTATTTTGAATTATGGTAGGTCTATTGGTGTAAACTGAAGGTTAAGTGCTTAACTTATGTTGGGAATGGAAATCTATTAAACATTCATCATAAGCTAAAGCGCTTATGATGAATGTATGAGATATGAGTTTTTACTAGGCAGCTTCAGCCTTTTTCTCAAGACTGTCAATTACCTTGGCACAGGCTACGTCACCTGTAATATTAACTGTGGTTCTGCCCATATCAAAAATTCTGTCTACACCTACAACAAGTGCAATACCTTCAACAGGAAGACCGACTGAAGTTAATACCATTGCAAGCATGATCACACCAGCTCCTGGAACTCCTGCTGTACCGATGGATGCTAAAGTTGCAGTGAGCACAATTGTCACCATCTGACCTAAGGTTAAGTCAATACCGTAGCAGCTTGCGATGAAAACAGAACATACACCCTGATAGATTGCTGTACCATCCATATTGATGGTAGCACCAAGTGGCAGCACAAATGATGAAATCTCTTTTTTGATGCCAAGATTATCAGCACAAGACAGATTTACAGGCAGAGTTCCTACAGATGATGCTGATGAGAATGCAAACATCATGGCTGGAGACTGTTTTTTAAAGAAAGACAGTGGTGATAGCTTTGCAAATGCAGCAACAAGAGATGAATAGACAAATATCATATGAACAGCAAAGCAGATGTAAGCTGCAAGCAATACCATTGCAAGAGAGCCTATGATGGCAGAACCGTTAGCTGCAACTACAGGTGAGAGAAGACAGAATACACCTATAGGGGACAGAGCGAGGATCAGCGACATGATCTTCATGAAGACCTTATTGAAACTTTCAAAGAAAGTAACTGTAGGAGAAGCCTCTTTGCCGACAAGAATAATTGCAATGCCGATTAAAATTGCCATCACGATTATCTGCAGCATTGCTGATGAAGATAAAGGTGAGAGGAAGTTTGATGGAAAAATATTGACTATCGTATCCATAAATGAGGCACTTTTTCCTGTCTGATACTGAAGATCAGATGTTGCAAGTACCGGGAAGAAATTCTTAAAGGCAAGTGCTCCGCAAAGACCTATCACAATTGCAAGTGCTGTGGTGCACAGATAGAAAAGAATTGCTTTAATACCTATGCTACCTACCTTTTTGATATCACTCATTGAGATGATGCCACAGACAATTGAAAACAGAACAATAGGGGCCACTATGAACTTGATGAGGTTTAAGAAGATCACTCCAAATGGCTTTACATAGGTTACAAAGAAATCAACATGATCTGAAAACACAAGTCCAGCGATAATAGCAAGGATCAGAGCAATTAAGATCTGTCCTGCAATAGAGAGATTTTTGAGCATATTTTTATCCTTATGTGTAATTTTGGCTGCAGCTTTTTGATCTGCCTGTCCTAATTACAAACGATTTCTGATATTTTTTCGTTGATAAAGTTCAAAATAAGCTAAGAATCTGATTATATTTTTCAGTAATTCTTGTAAATCTTAAGCGCAGTAAAAGATGATTAAGTAAAGTTTTTTATCCTCAAAAATTAAGAATATTCTTTATAAATTGGCTGTTTGGATGTGGCTTTGTTAATAAAGTTCAAAGTTTGAAGTAAAATATCTAGGTCTTAATTTTCCCATTTAAAGGCAGGTATATGCTAAAAGCGCAGATGGAGTCTTTTCTCCTTGAAAAACAAAATAATTCTCAATTGCGTACAGTGGTTCCCAAAAAACAGAACGGCAGCAGGATCATTGTAGATGGCAGTGAATATATCAATCTCTCATCTAACGATTACCTTGGGCTTGGCAGTGATCTTGAGCTTTCAAGAAAGTTTATAGAAACTCTGCCAGAAGATGCCCTGAGAATGACTTCATCTGGCTCTCCGCTTTTGACAGGTGCACACGAGAGTTACCAGAGAGCAAAGGATACAATTGAAGGAATTTTTTCAAAAAAAGCTTTGTTTTTCAATTCTGGATTTTCAGCAAACTCTGGGGTAATTGCTGCGCTTTCAACTCCTGCAACCCTTATTCTTGCAGATAAACTCTCTCATGCCTCTATGATTGATGGCATGATGGCAGGTAAGGGCAAATATCTAAGATTTGCCCATAATGACTATGAGCATTTAGAAAAGCTTATAAATGCCAATGAGGATAAGTTTGACGATATCCTGGTTGTATCAGAAGCCATATTCAGTATGGATGGTGATGCCTGTGATCTTAAAAGACTGTGTGACATCAAAAAGCGCCATGAAAAGGTAAGTTTGTACATAGATGAGGCTCACTCTTTTGGTCTGTATGGAGAAGAAGGAGCAGGTCTTTGCGTATCCTCAGGTCTTATCGCTGATATAGATTATGTGCTAACAACATTTGGCAAGGGAATAGCCTCACAGGGCGCCTGTCTTTTAGCCTCAGATACAGCTGTCTCATATCTTATCAACACATCAAGATCACTTATTTTCTCAACAGCTCTCTCTCCATTTGCTTTTGAGCACGTACGTTTTATGATAGAGCACATTAAAAAACGTAATGATTTAAGAGAGCGACTTGCAGCTATTTCTTCTCATATTCACAGCTGTCTTGAAAGGAATAATTTTGAAAACCTGTCTTCATCTCAGATTATTCCAGTACTTACAGGGGATAATGAGTCTGCTCTGAAAGCCTGTGCCTTTTTCAGAGACAGGGGCTTATATGTAATGCCTATAAGACATCCTACAGTTCCAAAAAATCAGGCAAGACTTAGAATCTCACTTACAGCATCACTTACAGACAGTGAAGTTGAAAAGCTTGAAAATACCATTTCGGAGTATTCAAAGCATGTATCTTAAGTTTTTAAGACAGAATCATACAGAAAACCTTAAACTGGTGTTTTTAGGTTATGGTCAGGATGAAAATCCTTTCTCTTACCTGACAGAGTGCACCAAAGATGATGTAGCGATAATCTTTGATTATGAAAATTCTGATATTGAGGCAGCATCTCTTTTAGAATACCAGTCTTTATCTGTTGTTGCCTGGTCAATGGGTGTCATGATAGCTCCTATGGTTTTATCAAGGCTTAATCTTAATAACAAGGTAAAAAGTGCTGTAGCCATAAACGGTACTTTAGAGGGAATAGACGATAATAGAGGTATTCCTCATAAGCTTTGGGATGCAACTATAAATGGCATGTCAGAGCGAAATGCCAAGAAGTTTTTAAGACGCATGTGCAATGATGCTGATGCTTTTGATGAGTACATGAAAAACGCACCAGCGCGCAGCGTTGAATCTCTTAGAGCAGAGCTTGAACATATAAAGAGCATGGCTAGAGAAGACAAACAGAACTTTAAGTACGATCATGCTTATCTCTCGTTAAATGATAAAATTTTCATATTTGAGAATATGAAGAACTCATTTGATGAGCATTCAATATCCTATGACAGTTTTGATGATGGCCATTACTCAAAAAACATCCTTATGAAGGCTCTAAGCCATGACTGATGATAAGACACGCTTAAAAAATTCTTTTTCAAAGGCAAGTTCAACCTATGCTGATAATGCTTATGTGCAGTTAAAACTTGCTGAAAAACTTATGTCATTACTCTCTTGTAAAAACTATAGGAACATCCTTGAGCTTGGCTGTGGTTCAGGTCTTTTAACAGGACAGATTGTAAAAGATTTAAATTTTGAATGTCTTGATGTAAACGATTTGTCCGAATCAATGCTTGAGGTCTGTTTAAAATCTTTTAAAGACGATAAGAGATTAAACGGACTTTTAGGGGATGCTGAAAAACTTGAATTAGAAAAAAGCTATGATCTTGTAATTTCAAATGCCTGTGTTCAGTGGTTTGCTGATTTTAAAGGGGCCGTTGAAAAATATCACAACGCCCTAAATAATGGAGGAGAGTTTATCTTTTCTACCTTTGTCAAAGGTAACTTCCATGAACTCTATGAGCTTACAGGTGTAGGTCTTGATTATCTTGAGCGCACAGAAATTGAAAAGCAGGTAAGAGAAGTCTTTGATCACTGCACTTTTGAAAGCTTTGAATATGTAAGTCATTTTAAAAGTGTTAAAGACATGCTGACCTCATTTAAAAAGACCGGTGTCAGCGGTCTTAGCCATCAGATCTGGACAAAGAAAAAGCTTATGGATTTTACTCATGCCTATAAATCCCGTTTTAGTGATGAAAACGGGATCAGACTTACCTGGAGAGCTCTTCTTGTAAAAGCTTCAGTCTAGAGCTGTAGTAGGATTGGGAAGAACGCATTTAAAAAGGTGATTATCACCACTGAAACTATTACTGAAATCATATTGAGGTTTGCTGAATCCTCAGCAAACTGAGGCAGACTTCTTATTGCTGTAATAGGAGCTAAAGATGTAATTGGCGCAAAGATAATTGCGATAATCACTAGTCTTACCATTGATGAGAAAGGAAGCAGGAACCAGACTGCAGCAGCCATAACAAGAGCTGCTGAATATCTGTAGAAGATCATCATCAAAATGCGCTTGATTTTGGCAAAGGTAATATCAAAATTAAGTGCCACACCGATAATAAACATACAGATAAAGGTGTTTGATGCACCTATTACCTTCACAGGATGCAGAATTGCTTCAGGCAGTGTGACAGAGCAGGCTGAAAGAACCACAGATAGAATACAGCAGTATGATGTCACGGATTTTGAAAGTTCTTTTAGAATCCTTTTTAAATCTATTTTCTCGCCATTGTTAAAACCTTTACGGTTAAACCACAGGGCCATGCAGTAGACACCGCCAAAACAGAAGAAAGCATTGATAACGTCAAAAAGGCACAGAGCTAAAAAGCCTTCAGTTGACATTACACTTTGCATAAATGGCAGAATAAAGTTACCGATATTGAAACCGCCTAGATTCAGCATGGCGTACACGCATTTGTCAGGCTCTTTTCTATAGAGCACATAACCTAAAAATGGCAGCGCAAAGCTTATTAAAAAGGCGATAGGGACAATAAAGAACAGTTTTGCCTCAAGATCCACAGGACCTGAAGTTCCAGCAAGAATAGCGCAAGGCAGAGTAACATACATAATGATATATGATAGTTTTCTTGCTGTTTCAAGAGTTATGATTTTATGCCTTTTAAACAAATAACCTGTGGCAAAAATTAAAAGCACAGTGTAGGCATTGATAACGGATTCAGACATCAGCGACCTGTAAAAAATTAAATTAATCTTTAGTAAATTGAACTTTTAAAAATGATGTGCATATTTTAATTAAAAAAAACATTAAAAAATGATTAAGCCTAAATAAAGAAAAAATTGCGTCTTTTTGGAGTCTTTTCTCTACATTAGAGTGCAAAAAAATGCCTTAAAAATGCACAAATTCTATTGAATTACAAAAACAGGGCGTCTTATTGAAGGCTGATTAAGAAGATTTGTTTTGATAAATAAAAAAATGCGCAGATTTTTATTCTGCGCATACGAGGTACAACGATATAATTGTTAATTCATGAAAGACTTACTGCTTTTTTAATGAATTTGAATTCAGCACGATAAGATCTGCTGTAATTTCATCAACTATTTCCTCACAGGTGTTACCGATTAAAGCAGCCATGAAACCTGAGCGTCCTGCTGAGCCAATGAATACAGTTTTGGCTTTGATTTTTTCACAGAGCCTTGGAATGACATCATCAGGCATGCCTTCTTCAATATGACAGCAGCTCTCTGGAATATGGTGCTTTTTGGCAAATTTAAGCAACTGCTTCTTATGCTCTTCAATTACGCTCTGTTCATATACAGCAGGTGAGTAATGAGGAACTTCAAGCATCACAGATGGCAGGTATACAGGGGCTGAGTTGATAAGGTGGATCTCAGCTCCAGTTATCTTTGAGAGCATCTGTGCCTCGCGTAACATTGCAAGATTGGTGGCCTCGTGGGATTCAAGAGAGAAGTCAACGCATAAGGCAATGTTTCCGCCTTCACTCCAGTCATATTCCTTGGCGATAATAACTGGGATCTTCGCATTTCTTAAAATGTACCAGTCTATTGGAGTAAAGATGATGGAATCTAATACACCATGTCGATTGGCGGCTTTGATAATGAGATCATATTTGCCGTTTTCGATCTCTTTTATGACAGCCTCACCGATATCCTTGCCTTCTACTACCTTTGGAATGACAGTAGCTTCAGAATTGTTTTTCCCACGATACTCTTCAATGATCTTTTCAAGATCCTGGATATAAGTGGTTTCAATATCTTCTTTGAGCGGTTTTTCTTTAAGCTTGTTTAAGATTATCAGATCATAGGAATAATCATAAACAACCCTTAAATAGGTGATAACAGCGTGTGGATTGATTTGAGCAAAATCAAGCGCTCTTTTTAGCGCCGTCTGCACATCTTTTTTAGGCTCGGCTACGACCAAAATATTGTTGTATTTTCTCATAAGCGACTCCTTAATCCATATATTTAAATATAAATCACGAAGTCTATAAAAGCACCTGTGCGTGTTAAAAATTGTGCTGTAACATACAGTTAGGTGCTTTTTTGAGGTTTAATTCCTCTTAATTTACATCCTTATAGAGCTTGCTTTTATTCCCAGAATAAATGATACAGCAAGATAAATAAGCCCGCCCCCTACGATATAGGCAGTTAGATAGAGGATTGATTCAAGAGTTGTCATATTAACCCAGCCTGTTATATCAGGTGCTGTATAGCGGATGGATAAAAACATTACAAGGCCTGCAATAAATATCTTCACAGCATAAAGAATGGTGCTCTTTGAGAGGGTAAAGATCTGTCTTTTATTTAGGAAGTAAAAGAGCATTGAGATATTTATAAAGGCAGCAAGTGCTGTTGACAGTGCAAGGCCAACATAGCCCAAAGGCCAGACTAGAATAAGGTTGAAGATAATATTCGCTGCAATTGCCGTGATAGAGCAGCGAACAGGAGTTTTGGTGTCCTGGAGGGCTGCAAATCCCTGTACTACCACCCTTACCATCATGATGGCACATAAGCCTGATACAGATGCAAGTAAAGACACAGAAGATAACTGTACATGCTCTGCAGTGAAGGCTCCTCTCATGAAAATAACTCTTAAAAGGGCCTCTCTTAAAGCCATGATGCCAAACATTGATGGTATACCAAGAAACAGTACCAGCCTTATTCCCCAGTCGAGAGTTTTTATATAACCTTCATGATTGGTTTTAAAGTCTATTTTTGACAGCGCAGGAAGAATGACTGTAGAAATTGCTACAGCAAAAATACCGATAGGAAACTCTAAAAGTCTGTCTGAGTAATATAGATAGGATATTGCACCTGTAGCAAGAAATGATGCAAGAGCTGTATTTACTATAAGGTTAATCTGGCTTGCAGAGATGCCGATGATACCTGGAATCATCAGTTTTCTTATCTTTTTTACACCCTCATGTGACCAGCCCCACTTTGGAATGATAATGATCTTCTGCTTTAAGACAAAAGGGATCTGCAGTAAAAGCTGCATGATACCGCCAACAACAATACCGTAAGCGAGTACTTCGTTTGGATCAGCAAAATTTGGTGCTACAAAGTAGGCTGTTGTGATAAGAACAATATTTAAAACACATGGCGTGATCGCTGGAATCAAAAACTTTCCATGAACATTCAGTACAGCTGATGTAAGTGCAGTAAGAGTAATAAAGAAAAGATAAGGGAAAGTTATTTTTAAAAGATAGGATGCCTGTGTGAATTTTTGTGCATCACTGTCACCATTTAGATAGGACTCAAACCAGCCAAGACCGAAGATTGCAGTCAGGACAGGAGATAAGAGCATGCCAAGCAGTGTGATCACAAAGACAATAAACCCCAATGTTCCTGCTGTTCTGTTTAAAAGATCAGCTAAAGCCTCTTTGTCTTTTTCTTCCTTTGTTTTACTCATTACAGGCACAAAAGCCTGAGAGAAGGCACCTTCGGCAAATAATCTTCTAAAGAAGTTTGGAATTCTGTTTGCAAAGAAGAAGACGTCTGCTGATAAAGATGCTCCAAGTAGCGAAGCGATTGCAATATCTCTTACCATTCCAAGAATTCTTGAAAGAAAAGTTGCAAAAGCCGTGACGGCACCAGAACGCAGAAGTTTAGATTTCACTTTTTAATCCTTATCAAGACAGATTTGTTGGCAAGCATGATAGCAGATTTAAGCGTCTATGACCTTTTTCAAAAAAAATAGCTTTCAAAATTTTCATTTGTTCATCGAAAAATGTGAGTTTTCAGAAATGTAACAAAATACCCCAAATGTGGGGTGTGGAAAGATTATTGCAAAGTTGTGGAAAACTCTGTGGATTATGCAAAATTCTGTGGGAAACTGCTTTAAAATCGACTCGGTGAGGGTGTGGAAAACTATTTTTAAATAACTATTGCAATATTATTTTTATCGGTATATCAATGTGTTATAAAAATAGTGCATTTGTACTGTGGAAAAATTGAGAAAAATTCAAAAAATTTGAAAGAAGGCTAATTATATGCGGTTTTAAAATTGAGGCAAAAATCGTATATATGCATTTTTAAATTATATTAAATAATGATAAATCAAATAGATAGGATGTAATGCACGCTTTGTGTGCCCATCATAACTGGGCTAATTACAGAAATGTAAATAAAAAGAATTGTCAGTAAGAAAAACACACCTGTGGATAAGTCTGTGGAAAAATTTTTTTAATAAAAAATACACTTTTTTAAAGGCTCAAAGATTTTAATTTGTCAACACCTTTTGTATAAGAATAACATTCTGAAAAATAATAAAAATATTCTGCTTGAAGAAAAAATAATTCTCCTGTTTTTACCTGTGGAAAACTCAGAAAAAGTTTTCCACAGTTGTGGAAAACTTTTTAAAATTAACCTGAATTTCACTAGAAACACGCTGTTTTCCATGGATTTAAATTTTTATGCTAACTTTGTTAAATTTGTGTAAAGGGTATTAAATCTGTGTGTATAGAAATTGAGAATATAAAATACAGATAATAAATATGTTTAGATAAATTCTACATATGAAACTATTTGTTATAATTATATTTAATAATCAAGATGTTAGTGTGAATTTGTCGTGTTTTGATAAAAAATTATTTCAGTAAAAAAATTTTTCTGAATATTTGAGGTATTACGCAATTTGCCAATACTCAGATCTGAATTTTATTTAATCTAAACGACTTTCCACAGGGGGTGTGGAAAAGTCTGTGGATTGTGGTTGAAACTGTGGGAAACTCTATTTTTATGCGTGTTCAAAACTGTGGAAAACTTTGTGGAAAAATTTGCTGTATATTTTATAAATGGCTTAAATAAGCCATTTAAATCATGCAGGCTTTAATTGGTGCATGTCTAAAATTATCTTGTTTTTAATTTAGAGGCTAAGCCTGTAAATTTCATATTTTTTGTGAATGTTAATGCTGTTTCCCACTCTATTTTTGTACAGAATCCAAAGGACTTTTTCTGTAAATGCTGATATCTCCTTATTTGCAGATGAAATGACATGTCTTATAAGGTAAAATAAATCATATTCGTTAATAAGTTACATGTTATGTCAGATAAGTCTTATTCAGATAACCTTTCGGAAATACTTTTCAAACCTAAGTTTGACTATCCTGAAACTTCTCAGATTTCAAACAGTGGCTGTGCTATGCCTAAATTAGGTAAACTTGATTCCGTATTCGGATTCATGAGCGGCTTTTATAGACCAGTTCTTAAGTACAACTGGGCTGTAAATGGGGGAAATCCACTTGATATTGAAGAAGCCTTATCTAACATCAGAGTCAGCTCTTCACAAAGAACCAGACCTAAATGTTTTGATACTGTCAAAGAATATGGCGATGGCAACTGGATTTACGAGTTCAATACCATTGCTCAGAAAAGGGTTTTAATGGCTCATGAATGTGAAGCTCAAGGCGATCTTGTAAAGGCAAGCCACCATTACCGTCTTGCTTCAAGATATTTTGCAATTGCAGCCTACCCTAATCTCAAAGGGGATATTCTCGCCTTAAATTCTGATGCATTATGTCGCAGCACCTATAAAAAGATGTTCGACATTGATGATACATTAGGAGAACTTGAGGTGCTGCAGTTTACTGTTGACGGCAAGAATGTCAAAGGGTACCTGCACATTCCATCAAAAGATCAGCCTCTTCCTTGTATTGTGGCCGTATGCCAGTATGAGGCCAGTATTACCTCATTTTTCAGATTCTATACCCAGTGCCTAAAAGACAGGAATATTGCTCTTTTGGTTATCGAGATGCCTGGTATCGGAGCCTGCGATAAACTCAATTTAGCTGATCACTTCTCCTCTGTTATTGAAGAGGCGGTAAAGACAATTATTGATCTTCCTTATATAGACAGCACCAATATAGGCCTTTTAGGCTCTGCCATGGCATCTACAGCATGTATCAGAGCTACAGTGCTTTTAAAGGATATCATCAAGACAGTAGTCTGTGATATGCCAATGATTCACGGCTTTTATACAGACAAGAAAATCTTAAATTCTCTGCCTCTGTGTCTTAGATCATCACTTTGCAACAGACTTGGTCTTGATGCAAGTTCCTGGAGTGATATCGTGATCCCTCAGCTTAAGATGTTTTCTCTAAAGGAACAGGGATTACTGTCATCTCTTGGAGTTGCCAACAGGGCATCGCTGTGTCTTTGTTCATACAAAAATTCAGTATTCACCAATATTGATGCCCAGATCATGCAGAATAGGTTTTCTGATGTTGAGGTTAATTATTTTGACCGTAAATCAATGCCGTTAAAACCTGAATACTACGAAAAAATCACACAATTTTTCTTAAGACATTTTGGAATAGAAAATAATGTCACAAACTAAAAAAAGACGTGTCGTAATCAAACTTGGTACCAGCACTCTTACTAACGGATCAAAGAATCTGGACAGAGCTCACATGCTTGAGATTGTAAGAACTGTTGCTCTTCTAAGAGAAAAGAATGTTGAAGTAATTTTAGTTTCATCTGGTGCAATTGCAGCAGGTAGAGAGTATCTTGGCAACCCCGACCTTCCAAAGGAAATGTGCTACAAGCAGATGCTTGCATCTGTAGGTCAGGTAAAACTTATTGAAGAGTGGGACAAACTTTTTTCAATCTATAAGATCAATATAGGCCAGATCCTGATCACAAGAGCTGATCTTGAAATCCGCGAGCGTTACTTAAATGCCCGTGATACCCTCTTTGCCATGCTTGAGATGGGAGTTGTTCCTGTTATCAATGAGAACGATGCTGTAGCTGTAAGTGAAATCAAAGTAGGTGATAACGATAACCTAGCTTCACTGTCAGCAGTACTGACTGAAGCTGATATGGTAATTCTTTTAACCGATCAGAAAGGTTTATATACAGCAGATCCTCGTAAGAATAAAGATGCCTCGCTAATCAGAACAGTTGAAAAAATCGACGAGCACATCATAGAAATTGCAGGTGGCTCTGGTACCACATTGGGTACTGGCGGTATGGCAACTAAGATCATCGCGGCTAAAACCGCTACTGATGCTGGTGTTGAGATGGTTATAGCATCAGGTGAGGATCCATCCCTTATTCTGGATCTTGTAAAGGAAAAGGGAGATGCCACCTTCTTTAAACCTTCTGTTAAACCAGTTCTTGCCCGCAAGTCCTGGATTGGTACTGCAACTAAGGCATCTGGTGTGATTACTGTAGATGCAGGTGCTGCAAGAGCCATCAAGGAAAAAGGTTCAAGCCTTCTGCCAAAGGGTATCACAAAGGTTGAAGAGGAATTCCTTCGTGGTGCTACAGTGCTTGTTGAAGATCCCAATGGCAATGTTGTAGGCAGAGGACTTACCCGTTATTCTTCTGAAGAACTTATGCTGATTTTAGGCAAGAAATCTTCAGAAATTGTAAAAACTTTAGGTTATACCCATGGTGATGTTGCAATTCACCGTGATGACTTTGTACTGGTGACAAAATGATCAATATTGAAGAACTGGCCATAAAGGCCAGAAACGCATCCTATGAGTATGCTGTTTTAGACACAAAGAGCAAGAATAACGCCCTTATGGCTGTAGCATCAGCTCTTGAAGCAGATAAGGATCTGATCTTTAAAGCCAACGCTAAAGATGTAGAAAATGCAAAAGCAGCAGGTCTTCCAGATGCCATGGTGGACAGACTTACTTTAACAGATGCCCGCTTTGAGGAAATGACCTCAGGTGTTAAAAAGGTTGCATCATTAAATGATCCTGTAGGCAGGATTTATGATGGAAGAGAGCTTCCAAACGGACTTTCTCTTTACAAAAAATCTGTCCCATTCGGGGTCGTTGGTGTTATTTATGAATCAAGACCAAATGTGACCGTTGATATTGCAGCTTTGTGTTTAAAATCAGGCAATGCCTGTTTCCTGCGTGGTGGAAAAGAAGCTCTTGAAACCAATACAGTCCTGCATGAGATTATTTCTAAGGCTCTTGCAAAATGTGGCGTAAATCCTGATGGTGTAACCTTGCTAAAAGATACCTCACGAGAGCTTGTCACAGAGATGTTAAAGCTTGACAGATACATTGACGTGCTGATCCCTCGTGGTGGAGAAAAACTGCAGAGAATGTGTCAGAGAGAGTCATCTATCCCTGTTATTATCGGCGGTTTTGGTATCTCCCATATCTTTGTGGATGAAAGTGCTGATTTATCAAAGAGTGTTGATATTATCTTCAACGCCAAAACCCAGAAGCCATCCGCTTGCAACAGCCTTGATACTCTGATGGTTCACGAAAAGGTTGCAGCTGCTTTTATTCCTCTCGTGCTTGAAAGACTAAAAGAGAAGAAAGTAAAAGTTCATCTTCATGGTGATGCAGGAAAGTTTTCTGATTCCTATCCATATGCTGATATAGGAGTTCCAGAACTTCTTGAAAGAGAGTTTTTAGCCCTGGAAATGAATCTTGTGGTTGTAAAGGATGTTTATGAGGCAATCTCACTTATGAGAGAGCATCATGCTTCTCACTCGGATGCCATATTAACTGACAGCAGAAAAAATGCAGCCATGTTTACATCTGCAGCAGGCTCAGCCTGTGTATATGTAAATGCATCCACTCGTTTTTCAGATGGTGGCCAGTTCGGTCTTGGCGCTGAGGTTGCAATTTCAACTCAGAAACTTCACGCCCGTGGCCCAATGGCTCTAGAAGAGCTTACTACCTATCAGTACGTCTGCTCTGGCGATTATCTTGTAAGAGCATAAATAACAACAGGCAGATAAATCTGCCTGTTCTGTTAACCGCTATATTAAAGCTTTTCCTGAACAACCTTGAAGTTGTCGTTATCCTTTACAAAGGTCAGGCGGTTTGTAAAGCCTTCTGGCAAGTCTTCCTTGTGATGAGATACAAACAGAATTGATGTCCTGCCGTTTTTCATCACGTAACTTATAAATGACTGCACTAAGGCTCTGGCGTAACCATCAAGTCCCTGAAGTGGCTCATCTAAAATAAGAAGTGGTGGATTCTTTACTAAAGCTCTTACAATCAGCAGTAAACGCTGCTGTCCAAATGAGAGTGATTTGAACGGTTCATGGGATTTACTCTCAAGGCCGGCAATCTTAAGCCATCTTTTGGCAATTGCTATTTCCTCATCTGATGGCTTTGAGTACAGACCGATACTATCATAGAAACCTGAGAGTACGATGTTAATGGCAGGACCGTTTACTCTGTAATCAAGATGCAGCGCACCTGATACCACACCAAAGTATTTTTTGATATCCCAGATTGATTCACCAGTACCACGCTTGAAACCGAACACGGTAACATCGTTTGCGTATACAAGAGGGTTATCACCAGTGATAAGGGAGAGCAGGGTAGACTTGCCGGCACCGTTTGGCCCCATGATATGCCAGTGCTCACCTTTTTTAACTGTAAAATCAAGCTTATCTAAAACAACTCGCTGATACTCTACGGTAACCTTCTTAAGTTCTACGATGTTATCTCCTGGAATTTCTGGAAGGGAATATTTCACAGGTGCCTTTGGCAGATCAATGTTACCAACTGATGCGGTACCTAAAAGAGCCTTGGCATCATCGTCAGCTTCAATTTCTGCTCGAGATGCAAGCTTTGTGATCCTGCAATCCTGAATGATACCCATGGATGTTAAGCTGTCAGGAATTTCTGATGGTCTGTTTACAATAAGAACAGTAGGAGTCCTATAAATTGTATGAATATCATCAATAAGTCTTAATAACTCAGCTCTTGTTTCAACATCAAGTGCATCAAAAGGGGTATCAAAGATAATGAGATTTGGTTTGCAGGCAAGGGCATGAGCTAAAAGCACCTTTCTGCCTTCACCGCCAGATAGCTGTCTTATAGGCTTATCCATCAGTTGCTCAAGATTAAGACCTTTAATGATTTCTGGCAGAGCTTCTTGATCGTCGTCTTTTAAATACAGTCTTGGGGTAATACCGATTTCCTCTTCTGGAGTAGTGCAGTCAGAGTTTCTCATCTCATAATCAGCTTCAAAAAGCTCCATCTGCTTTTCAAAAGAAACCAGTACCGGATGATAGTTGGTTGGTGCTACACCTGATTTTAAGGCGATCTCCCCATTTAATGCTTTGGCAATAGATGTCTTGCCGCTGCCGTTACCACCAATTAAAACTATAAGATCATCAGGTCTTATGGTCATGTTTCCCAGGACAACTTCTCTTCCGTCATCAAAAGAGAATACTGCATCAGTAAATGTAATTGTTCTTTGTGTCATTTTATCTGCTCATTATTTGTATTGATAAGCACTATTATATGCCTTGAATAAACTAATGCAATACAAAAACTTCTATGTTGCATTTTATGCAATATAAAAAGATTTTTGCCTGATAAATTTAGACGATTTTCAAAATACAGGCTATGTCGCAAAAAGAGTAAAAATAGATTGTGATTTAGGGCTTTTAGTATATAAAACAGAAATATAAAACTATAATTTAGTTGATAAAGATTATAAAAATTGTGCGGAGGTCTTATGTCTACCATTAGAAAGTTTGCAGTTCTCCTAAAGCCTAATGAGGAGCAGCCAGCCCTTGACAGAGCTGCCCAGTATGCAAAGGTGGACCCATCAATTGAAGTTGTAGCCGTTCGTGTTATCAATGACTTTGACGCCAATGAAAAAGATCAGATAACCGTGAGGGAAACAATATCCTTTGACAAACTAAAACGCAGCTATTCAAGTATTCAGAATTTCTCGTTTAAACTGATTTTTTCAAAGAATGTAGCTGATGCCTTCGTAAAAGAGTGCGATGCAGGTGATTATACCTTAGCTATTGTTTCTGCAAATAGACGCAATACTTTAAAGGATATGTTCGTAAGTACCATTGACAGCAGTATCATGCGTCAGAGTACTATTCCTCTGCTTGTAGTCCGTTCAGCCAAGAATACCTCTGCTTTAGGACAGTCAGTTATTCTGGCAATTGATTTCTCTGAGGTAGCTCATAATCAGATGCTCGATGATTATCTGTATGAGGCTTCATCAAAGTTTGCCAAGACTTTTGATGGCGAACTTTATGTTGCAAACTGCATTACCCCGGATAATCCTGGTCTTATGAGCGGAAATCTTGGAACCTCAAAGATCGTATCAGGTGTAGGTGCAATCAGCCTTTCACATATTCACAGCAAGCTAGCTGAAGAATTTGCTGAAAAGCACGGTATTCCTTTAGATCACATCAAGGTTATTGAAGGTCGTGTTGATGAGGAAATTCCAAGACTGTGTGCAAAACTGAATGCCCGTATGGTCTGCATGGGAACAACCCCACGAAGCACATTCTTTGGCTCGGTTAACTCATCAGCAAGCGAGCTTGTTTTAGAGCAGATTAACGGTGATATCTTTATTGTTAACTCTGAAACTCTTAAAGACTAGCTATCCATAATATGAAAAGGCCACCTTGAGTGGCCTTAATTTTAGATAGAGATGGTATTTATACGTTAAAGAGGAACTCGAAGAGATCGCCATCCTTAACAATATAGTCCTTACCTTCAGAGCGTAACTTACCAGCCTCTTTAGCTCCGTTTTCACCGTTGTACTTGATGAAATCGTCATATGCTATAGTCTGAGCGCGGATAAATCCTTTTTCAAAGTCTGAATGGATTTTACCTGCAGCCTGAGGGGCTGTAGCACCAACCTTTACAGTCCATGCTCTGACTTCCTTTACACCTGCAGTAAAGAAGGTCTGAAGACCTAAAAGTTTGTAACCTGCTCTTATTACACGGTTAAGACCTGGCTCTGAGATACCTAAAGAGTCCATGAACTCTTTTCTCTCATCTTCTTCCATTGAAGCTAAATCTGATTCAATTGCAGCAGATACAGGTACTACAATTGAGTTTTCTTCTTTAGCAAGTTTTTCAACAGCTTCAAGATAAGGATTGTTGGTAAAGCCGTCTTCTGATACGTTTGCAATGTACATAACAGGCTTGATAGTCAGGAAGTTGTAGTTTTTCAAAGCTACTCTGTCAGCATCTGTAAATTCAACAGAGCGCAACATCTTGCCTTCCTCAAGTGCTGGCTTGCATTTTTCAAGCGCAATAACCTGAGCTAAAGCTTCCTTATCACCGCCGGTTCTTGCTCTTTTCTCAAGGCGCTGCAGTGCCTTGTCGCAGATATCAAGATCAGAGAGGGCAAGTTCGGTATTGATAACTTCAATGTCAGATACAGGATCAACCTTGCCAGCCACGTGAATTACGTTCTCATCTTCAAAGCAGCGGACTACATGAGCGATGGCATCGGTTTCACGGATGTTCATCAAGAACTGGTTACCAAGACCTTCACCTTTTGAGGCACCTTTTACAAGACCTGCAATGTCCACGAACTCCATTGAGGTTGGAACGATCTTCTGTGGTTTTACAATTTTTGAAATTGCTTCAAGTCTTGGATCTGGTACCGGAACAATACCGGTATTTGGTTCAATTGTGCAGAAAGGGAAGTTTTCTGCTGCAATTCCTGCCTTGGTAAGAGCGTTGAACAGTGTAGATTTTCCAACATTTGGAAGTCCCACGATACCGCATTTAAAACCCATTTTTTATTATCTCCTGTTAAGGCTTAAAACCGTTAATTAAGCCGGTGGCCTTTGAAAGACCTAGTGTAAAAATCTTTTCAACACCATCTAATGCTGTTGTCATGGCTGCATCTATAAGTTCAAAATCCTTAGTAGCAGGTTTTCCAAGTACCCAGCTTATGATGTCATGTGAAGGAGGCTTGCCAATGCCTAATCTTAATCTGTAATAGTTCTGGGAATTAGCAAGACACTTTGTAATGCTCTTAAGTCCATTGTGACCTGCAAGGCCACCTGCAAATTTGAGTTTCATAAAACCAGGCTCTAAGTCTAGATCGTCATGACAGACTAAAACTTCTTCTGGTTTTATTTTGTAGAAACTGCAGAGTGCGCCTACGCTTTTTCCAGACTCATTCATATAGGTGGTAGGGAATACAAGTCTTACCTCGTTTCCTGCTATCTTGCCACGGCCAGTAATACCAAAGAACTTGCTTTCAACAGACATGCTGATCTTGTGTATGTCGGCTAAGCGATAGAGAAAATCAACACCGATGTTGTGTCTTGTATGTTCGTACTCAGATCCAGGATTACCCAATCCCACGATCAGGCGAATATTAGTCTGATCATTTGCCATTGGCGAGCCTTACACTAGCTTTTTCTGTATCACTTAAATCATTGAAAAGCTCAATGATGGTTTTGCCGTGACCTTCTACTCTGTAATTAGGAACAAGATCCTTTAAAGGAGCAAGCACAAAAGCTCTCACGTGCATTCTTGGATGAGGAAGAGTTAAAACAGGATCATCAGATACTGTACCTTCGGCATCAATGAGATCAATATCCAACGTTCTAGGTCCATTTTTAATGGTGCGGACTCGATGATACTTCTGCTCTATAGCCTGCATTGCATGCAGTACAGCAATAGGATTTAAATAGGTTTCAACTGAAGCAGCTAGATTGAAGAAATCTGGCTGCTCGATATAACCTACAGGCTTTGTAATGTAGGTTGGGGAAACCTTTAGGTTGGATATACCTGGCAGAGCAGAAATATCCACTAAAGCATGGGACAGAATATCCTGACTGTTGCCCATATTTGAGCCTAATGAAAGCAGTATTTTTCTCATATTAACACTCTAAGTTCATCGCTTTGCGCCATTCTCTGGCTTTTCTAAGCTGCTCTAAACGTTCAGCAGAGTAATTCTTGGTGTCATCAAAGGTCTCTTCACTTGCCTTTTTCTTTCTGTTCTTTTTGGCCTTTTTAAGACTGCGTTTCTCTTCTAGTCTTTTTTCTCTTGAAATGCGTCTTTCATCATTCTGAGCCTTTCTTGCCTCTGCCTCGGCTCGGCTCTTGAGGTAATACGGCTCATAGAACTCAACAACAGATGTAAGGTAAGGATTAAAGCGGGATCTTAACTTCAGAAAATCAAATGCTGCTCTGAAAATATGTCTTGTGGTAACTTCGTTGACGATGCTTTCATCATCAATCTGATCTAAAAGAATCTGCAGTGACCACAGTGATGAAATATTGTTCTCTACCGCCATTGGAATATCAGTAATGGTGTTCTGACCTACAAGTATATTGTTTTTGGCGATATTTATCAGCTTGTAGATGGTAGATGGCTGAACATTGCAGTCATTTTCAAGACTTAATTTGAAGTAGTTTTCCTTAAAGGATGACCACAGTATCACCGAGTAGAGGAAGTGCGGCATGTTGCGTCTTCCGTCGTGATATCTCTCATCTGAACTTTTAAGTGCATACTCTACAAAGTCGGTATAGGCCTTGTTGTCAAGAAAACCAGCTGTGCTTGGGAAGAGCTTTTCAAAAATATGGTATTTGCGCAGAAGCTGAAAGCTCTCATAGCCATGTCCTGTCAGGAAGAGTTTGTTTACCTCTTCAAACATACGGGCGTTAGATACATCAAGAAGACTGTCTGATAAACGCTTTATAGGATCAGAGGTTCTCTTTGAAATCTTAAATCCGAGCTTTGCACTAAAACGCAGTGCTCTTATCATGCGGACAGGATCTTCACTGTAACGGACTTCAGGATCACCTATGATGTCAATTTTTTCCTGAGTCAGATCATAAAGACCGCCAAGGTAGTCGTACAGCATTCCTTCTTCAGGATCAAGATACAGGGCATTGATGGTAAAGTCTCGTCTTAAGGCATCATCACTTATCTTTTTGCCGTATACGTTATCGCGCAGCAGCATGCCACTCTGATCTGAGACTCTGGTGTTGCCTTTTTTCAGAGTAACTCCCTTTGAAGCGCTTTTTGCATCTGCATTGCTTCTGAAGGTGGTAACTTCAATGATCTCATTGCCATATACAACATGTACGATTTTGAATCTTCTGCCAATGATTCTGGAGTTTGAAAATATCTTGTGGACCTGCTCTGGAGTTGCGTTGGTTGAAACGTCAAAGTCTTTTGGATTCTTGTTGAGCAGTAAATCGCGGATGCAGCCGCCCACCAGGTAGGCTTTAAAGCCCCTGTCATGTAAAACTTTTATGCAGCGAACAGCACGCTCAGACACTTTATCTAAAGTGATCCCAAGACTTTCTAGAGAGATTTTAAACTCACTGGTGCCACGCTTTTTTACAGCATCTTTGTGCTTTTTAAGGGCTTCTGCATCAAGCCCGTTTATCTGGATAGTGATTTTTTTATCCTCGGCAATATTAAAAAACTGTGACATTATACCATTTTTATAAAAGGAAACATTCAGTGGCTTAGGAGGTTTTTTGTAAAGGATTGATAATAGAGCATCTTGGGATCAGATCCTGATTAAAGCGCTCTATTGCAATATCAAGGATCTTTTCAGGAGACATACTCTCATCAAGGTTAGAGGTATCCTGATTTAACATTTCAAGTACGGTAACAAGCAGAAATGATGGACTTCCCTGGCTTATAACTGGCGCAGAGTGGTTCTGTTTTGAGAGTTTTCTCTCCTCATCTTCCATTACAAGGGGAAGGTGGAGGTATTGAGGGGAGCTGATTTTTAAGGATTCATACATGTAATTTTGCAGTGGAGTTACATCTATTAAATCAGAGCCTCTTACAATCTCTGTTACTCCCTGCAGAATATCATCTGTTACACATCCTAAATTATATGAGATAAGTTTATCTCGTCTTATAAGGCACACTCTTTTTTGAAGGTGTTCTTTATTTACATTAACATCACCTAACAGACTGTCTTTGAATGTGGCGTTTCCACTGATTTCGTAGTGTAGACAGAGAGCAGCTCCTTCTTCTTGAATATCATTTCTTCTGTAACAGAGACATTCATGATCTTTTAGATAGGCTCTTGTGCAGTTGCAGTAGTAGGCTGCACCAGAATCTAAAAGTGCTCTGGCAGTCTTCTTATAATTATCTTTATGCTCACTTTGGATGTATGGTTTTTCATCTGCTTTAAAACCAAATGCTTGAATTTCATCCAAGATAATTTTGGTATATTCTTTTGGACAGCGAGGAGTATCTAGATCTTCAATGCGAACAAGCCACTTTCCTCCCTGTGAACGGGCCTTTAGATAGGAGCCTGTTGCACACAGAAGAGAGCCAAGATGAAGTCTTCCAGACGGAGAGGGGGCGAATCTGCCGATATACATAAAAAAAACAGGTGGCATAACCACCTGCATTTATTTTGTCTATCAGCCTTCAAGCTGCTTTTCTTTGATTTCAGCAAGTGCCTTGCAGTCTACGCAGAGATCTGCTGTTGGTCTTGCTTCCAAGCGCTTGATACCGATTTCAATTCCGCACTGCTCGCAGTAACCGAACTCATCGTTATCAATTTTGCTTAATGTCTTGTCGATTTTTTTGATCAGCTTACGTTCACGGTCACGGGCACGAAGCTCTAAAGCAAACTCTTCTTCCTGAGAAGCTCTGTCAAGAGGATCAGGGAAGTTTGCAGCCTCATTCTTCATGTGGCCTACAGTACGATCAACCTCATTGCGGAGCTGATCTCTCCATGCAGTTAAAATCTTTCTGAAATGAGCTTTCTGCTTCTCATTCATGTACTCTTCGCCAGGCTGCTCCTTATATGGTTCAACGCCGGCGATAGCCAGTGGACCCATTGATGAAAGGGATACTGAGTTATTGTTATCATCAGCCATAATTATTATCCTTATTTTATTAAAGTAATAGCCGCATAAACGGCTGCTATTATCTTATGTATGTAAGTAAATTAAGTAAGAGAAATAAGTTAACAAAAATTCAATCTTCTTATGAGCATGCAATTATGCTTGAATATTTTGTTTGTATCAAGAAACACTGCTCAGAATTTGACCTTGATCTTTTTATAGTGCATTTCAATATTATTTTCATGCACGGATTAACGTTTTTGGGGAATTCTTGTAAAAAAATTCAATACTTGCTACCTGTATTGAATTTTAACAATTACATATGAAAATATTTTTCTAAGTTTCTGCTCAGTCATAGAGTAAAAAATGTACAAAGGAAGAACGGCTGTCGTTTATCCAAACAAAGATCGGATCACCTGAGATTGTGAATTTTCACTCTGTTATAATGTGAGTTTATCTGAGACTGAATATAGTGATTTGAAATTATGAGTAACCAGAACGGAGATGAGATTCTAAAAGGCTTTTCAGCCATTGATGAACAGGACAGACAGGAGTCCGTGGAAAAGAAAGAAGGGGAGCGTGTTGAACCTACCTTTGATAACTCATCCTTAAAAGAATTCGATGAAGATCCAACAGTTAACGCTGACTTTGGAAACATAAGAGATGACATGTCCGACAATAAGAAGTCAAATTCAGTAAAAAATTCAAAACAGAAGAAGTCATCCCCATCTGGCGATGGAAAGAAAACAGGTAAAAAGAGCGTAAAGAAAAGATTTGCTGTTTTTTCAGTAAAAGCAGCTTTAGCTGCTTTTGCCATCCTTGCTCTTTTGTTTGTGTATTTTGATTCAGTTGTACTGTCAAAATTCGGTGTTGACGACAAGTGGGTGCTGCCAGCTGTTGTTTACTCAAGACCTCTTGAGCTATATCCTGAGCAGAAACTTTCTTTAAAGCAGATGGAGTATGAGCTAAAACTCCTGAAGTACCGCAGGGTTAAAAATCCTCAGTCACCAGGAGAGTATGCAGTAAATTATTCTAAAGAGCGCGTGGTAATTCTAAGACGTCCATTTGATTTTCCAGATGGTGCAGAACCAAAGATAGCCATAGCTGTTGATTTTAACGGTCAGCGAGTATCAAGTATTATTAATGCTGATACCCGTGAGGAATTAGGTTATGTGCGAATGGATCCGGTTTTACTAGACCGAATCAATCGTATCGATCCTAAAGAAGATCGTATTTTTATTCAGTTAAATGAGGTTCCAGAGAGGCTTATTACCACTCTGCTTGAAATTGAGGACAGAAGCTTTAAAACCAACTGTGGCGTAAACTTTTTAGCCATTGGCAGAGCCTTTGTAAAGAATTTTATTGCAGGATCTGTTGTTGAAGGCGGTTCTACCATTACCCAGCAGCTTGTAAAGAACTATTTTTTAAACTCTTCAAGAAACTATACCAGAAAGTTCAAAGAGATCATTATGGCTCTGATTATGAACCAGAGGTATAGCAAAGATCAGATCTTAGAGGCATACCTAAATGAAATCTATTTAGGTCAGAATGGCGCTGCAGGTATCTATGGTTTTGGTCTTGCATCATATTTCTACTTTGGTGTTCCTGTATCAGAGTTGACTCAAGAGCAGATGGCCCTTCTTGTAGGTATCATTAAAGGTCCTTCATATTATGACCCATGGCGTCATCCAGAAAAGGCTTTAGAAAGACGCAATGTGGTTTTAACTGTTCTTCACAAGCGTGGTGTTATCAATGCAACTGAATATGCCCAGTACATGGCAAGACCTCTTGGGGTGATAAAACGTGGTTCAATGAATTACTCTAAGACTCCAGCTTTCATGGGTGTACTTAAAAAGGAAATTGCAAGCAACAGTGAATTCGGTAAGGATTTTCTCTCTGGTAACGGCATTAAAATCTTTACAAGTCTTGACCCTCAGGCACAGCAGGCTGCAGAAATTGCTGTAGAAAAAGAGCTTAATCAGATTGAGCGCGAAACTGGCAGAAAAGGCTTAGAGGCTGCTATGGTGGTAAGTTCATGGAGAACTGCTGAGGTATCAGCAGTTGTTGGTTCAAGAACTCCACAGTATGAAGGCTTTAACCGCGTGATGGAGGGCAGACGTCAGGTTGGTTCAGTAATCAAACCGTTTGTTTATCTGACAGCATTCCACAACGGCATTCACCTGGGAACCATGATTAATGATGTCCCTATTACTGTAAAGCTTTCAAATGGCAAACTCTGGCAGCCAAAGAATGATGACAAGCAGTATCATGGACTTATTCCAACCTATGTAGCCATGGCCCGATCCATGAATATTCCTACAGTTAAAATCGGTATGCGTGTAGGTATCAATCATGTGAAAGAGACTTTAATGGATCTTGGAATTAAGAAGGAGCGAATTCCAAATTATCCATCCATGCTGCTTGGAACTATTGAACTTACTCCTTTTGAAGTTGCTCAGCTTTATTCATCACTTGCAACAGATGGAGCCTATAGAGATCTGACCACCCTAAGAACTGTAGTTAAAGACGGCAAGATTGTCTATGAGCGTAAGAGTTCCATGGTAAAACCAACAATTGATCCTAAAGATTCGTATCTGACTTTATACGTGATGCTGAAAGCTACACAGATTGGTACCGGACGTCGTATTGGAAGATTATTCCCGAATATCAATATAGCCACCAAGACCGGTACAACCAATGACAACAGAGATACCTGGACTGTAGGTATTGATTCAGATCAGGTTGTAGCCACCTGGGTTGGTTTTGATGATAACAAGTCTACAGGTCTTTTCGGTTCATCTGGTGCCATGAGGGTTTATGCAAGGTTTTTAACTGAGCGCGGTGTAAATTCTCTTGAACTTAAACGTCCTGACGGAATCAAGTTTGTAAATTTCAACAGCGCAGGAAACATTGTGTCTGATAACTGCCTGATCCCAGGGCTTAATTCATTACCTGCCCGTTTAGACAAGATAAGATACGTTGAAAAAGACTGTATGTTCACTGCAAGTGAACAGGATTATATTCCAGGAATTGAGAATAACGCTCAGTAACTTCTGATGAATTAAGCCTAATAAGCAAAACCCCCGTTATTGATCTTCATATTGATAACGGGGGTATTTTTCTTACGGAGCCATCCTAAAGGAGGATATTACTTATTTATGCCTTGATATTAACAGCCTTAGAGCCGTCAGATCTTGTGTAGGTTTCAGGTGTTTTTCCCTGAAGAATGTAGCTGAAGGATAAAATCACGGAGATGATTCCAAACAGCTGTTCTGGAACCTGCTCTCCTTCCTTGAGGTTTTTGAGCTCATTTAATAAAACCGGATCTTTATGAACATAAATTCCCAGTTCTTTAGCCATATCAATGATGGCCTGAGCTCTGCATTCATATCCTAATGCGCTGATAAAAGGTGATGGATCTCCCTCATGGTAACTGATGCCTACAGCAGCACTTGCCTTCTCGTATTTTGGCCTATAAGAGAGATCTTCATCTGTGGCATTAACTCTGTCAGCCTCGAGAACTGACTCTGGGATGTCATCTTTTTTTTCTGAATTAAATCTGTCAGACATCTTAGGCCTCCGCAGAGAAAATATTGTCAGTTGTCAGTACTCCAGGATTATTGTCATGGCGTACAACCTTTTCATGGATCTGAACCTTGCCAAGGCGGGCCTGAGTATTGGTGGTAGTAACCCCAATATCCTGAAGCTGTTTTTTAAGTACAGGCATGAGTTCCTGAACTTTTTTAAGACCCTCAAATGTTGAGGCAATCACTGTAAGTTTAAGTTCTGGAAGTTTGGCTACAGCTTTGATTTCAACTGGTCCGACGTCCTTGATATCAAACACGAAATCAAGATGCCATGATTTAGAACCGTCCTCTTCAATTACCTTTTTGAGGTTGAAACCACCTTCGCGTCCATCATCAAATTCTGGTGCCAGTGGAATATACTGGAAGATAAGAGGCAGATTTTCCTTATGAGGATTCTGAAGTCTTGTGATCTGACTTAAAGTGTCATCGCAGAGGGAAGTAAATGCTCTCTTTGAAGTCTTTGGATCAGTCTTTGATAAAATCTCTTCAACTTCACTGTCAAAACTTGTGTTTTCTGCATCAAAGTTTTTAGACAGGAACTTGTCTACTGATTTACCAAGCTGAGCAAATCTTATTGATAACAGCATGAATGCCCACTGATGCAGACCAAGAGCAAGACTTGAACTTGGTGACATTGGCCCCTGTACGAAATTAAGCCAGTCAGATACTGAAGGCAGATCATCAACAGGATCTTTTAATCTTTCAAGAAGCTTTCTGGCATCATCTCTTACTCTCTGTGGCAGGGCAGGGTTTGAAATACACTGTCCAAGAGAGAACATGAAATTATCAAGTGGTGAGCCTTTTGGGCACATTGCAAGAAGTGAACTTAATTCAGCAACAGGAGCTTTTGGGGTATCTGCTGTCTGAACAGCTGTTTCCTTTTTGCCACCGAAAAGAGAGGCGATTTTTGAAAACAGTGATGAACTCTCTTTTATAGTCTTGTCGTTTTCAACAACACTCTGCTGTGGAACAGGCTCACTGCCTCCACTTGTAATTGCAGCAGCTCCAGGCGTTCTTGTAGGAATTGCTGTTATAACCTGATCGTCATCGTCTTCAAATTCAGCTACAGAAACTTTGTTCGCACTTTGTTTTACATCAGATGGAACCACACTGTCTTCAAGCTCATTGTATGGAACAGTGTCTGCAAGAATTCTTGTACCAAGAGTAGATGAAGTCTTATCACTTACAGTAGCACTCATACTGTCTGATGACAGGATAGCAGGGCGGTTCTTGGTTGCAGCTAAAAGTTTTTCATCAGCTGAGCTTGTATCCTCTACCTGATTGAAAACATCATACTCATCTGCAGTGGCACTGACAGAAGCTGATGGACCAGCTGAATTTGCAACAGTTTTTTCAGCTACTTTATTTTCAGGATTCTTAGATGGAGTTATCTCTGTATCCTGATCTGTATAGTCATCTTCTTGCAGTACAGCATTAGTATTACTCTTTTGACTGTTAGGAGATGTTACATCACCATCATCTAAAATTTCTTGATCTGCTGTATTAAATGCAACTGAATCTGTTTTTATAGCCTGCTGTTTTAATGCAGATTCGGGAGTTTTTAAAGCACTTTCATCAAGATCACTTACATCTTCTGTAACTGATTGACTTATTGCAGCAGTATTATTTTTTGGATCAGCGTTTTCGAATACTTCACCGTCATCAGCTACAAGAGAATTTAAAGACTGCTGATAGAGTTTTTTAAAGTTAAAATCAATTGGAGTATCATCAGCTGAAACATCATCAGTGAAGATTGGGCTGTCATCACTTACAGATACAATCCTGTTTGCACTGACATCTGCAAGCGAACTTACATTCTGATTATCACTGTCACTCTCACTTGCTTCTGCAGTTGAACTGCTCATGTTTAAAGCTGGTGAATTCTCATTAACAGTATCTGTTGTTGAGTTAACTTTTGGATCTGTTATTACAGCAGCATTTTCATCTGTATCTGAAGGTACTGCATCATCTGTAGCAGAGCTCTGTTGGAGATCGCCATCTTCTGTCTCTTCAGTTTCTAAGCTCTCGTCGTCAGCTGGTGCTAAAGTTTTTGCAGATGCTTCATCTGTGTTTGTATCTTCTGTATCAGCATCAGATTCAGGTACAGATGTTTTGATAGCAGCCGATTTCAAATCTTCTGTTTCTTCTAAAACAGCTATATCTTCAGATGGTTCTGCTACCTGAGAATAAAGCTCAGTTTTTAGGATTTCAGTTTTATTTATCTCAGCCTTTACGCTATCAGCCTGTTTTATATCAGTTGGTTTTATCTCTGCTTTCAAAGACTCTGTCTGTCTGCCATCAGTCTTTACAGGGCTTTCTTCAGTATCAGATGTACTGATAGCCTGAGTTTTAGCTAAAGTCTCTGTTTTTACATCAGCACTCTCATAAGATGTGTCTTCTGTAGTATCTTTTGCAAGGCTCTTTTCATACTCGATGCGGGCGTTTTCGACCTTATCAAGGCTTTCCTGCTCTTCTAGGCTATTTACACCTTCATTGGTGTTTTTAGCAAGAGCTGTGTAGGTTTTCATAAAGGTCAGGCCAGGAATCTTTCCATAAGCTCCATAACCATCACGTACGGTGGCGCTGTAGCTTATATTGATGCCAGAATCACTAAGGGAAGTATTTGCAAAGATACTCTGATAGGTTTTTACAGGCTCTTTGCTTACATTTTCCCTGTTTGCTTCAGCTACCTGCTTTTCTTGTGCTGCAAGTTTTTGCTCTACATCTTTTTGAAGTTCAAAAACAGCTTCGGTTGCAGCCATGGCAGTATTTCTGCTTTCATTAAGCTGAGCTTGCATGGTCTCTTTAAGATCACTTACAGCTTTTACAGCATCCTTAGCTGATGCTGAACTCTGCTCTAATTCAGCTAAAAGAGAGGTTTTAAGTTCATTTACAACATCACGGGCAACCTGTCTTAAGCTGTTAGCTCTTTCCTCAAGATGCTTTTCGTCGCTCTCTTTTAACGCCTCTTTTACAGCTTCAAGAGCAAGTTTTTTAATTTCATCGCTGTTTAAAGCTGGGGCTGAAATTGATGATTCTGTTCTGTTCTCTTTTACAGATGCAGTCGGATCCTCTGAATCAAGAGGGGGAGTGCGGGTTGCAGGATCAGGAAGTTTACCTTCACTTGCAAGGCGCATTCTCTCTTCTCTGAACTGCTTCTGCAGTTTTGCAGCTCTTGCTGAAAGCTCTGATAGGCTAAGTTTTGAACCATCAACTTTTTCCTGAGAATCTGATGTAGCTTTGGCCTCTGTGGTATCTGCTTTAGCTGTAGTTTTTACACTTTCACCATCATTTGACGGAATCAGGTTACTGCGTCTTGCGCTTTGAGCTGCTTTTGCAATGAGTTCTTTAATGCGTCTTGCTGTTTCCTTTGAAACCTCATCAGCATTCTGCTCTTCTTCTGCTGCACTGCGGTTCTTTTTAAAGATATCAAGATAGGTTGAATCCTCTGGGAATTCATTTAAGGCCTGTCTTAAATATCTTGTCATGATCTGTGGAGTTGTAGTGCCTGTTTTCCTGCTTTCAACTTCCTGCTTTTCAGGAAGAGTCTTTAAAACCTCCTCCTGATTGCTCTTTACATAGGCAATGGATGCTGAAAGAGCCTCTGCTGTTGCCATTTTGGAACGTACAGACAATTCTTCATCAGGGGCGTATACATCACGGATAGCCAGATCACGCTGAAGTCCTGCGCCCATGTTTTTATAGTCAGTAAGATTTACAACGCTCTGACAGATAAACTTGCCTAAGGCCTTACCTGCCTGAGAACCTTCATTTAAAGCCTCTGGAAGTGCCTTTAGATTCTGTTCAAGCACACCTGCAGCATCTTTTGAGCGAATAAGCTCTTTTGAGGTTGAAAGATTTGAGGCAATCTTTTCCTGTAGGTTAGGATCACGGTTTATTACCTGAACCGTAAGTTTTCTGTAGTGACCGATCACTGCGCTGTCAGCATCATATTCAATGTCACTAGTACCATTTAGCAGGTAAGAGTTCAGTGATGAAGTTAGCTGATTGAATGTCCTGCCTGAAGATTCAGATAAAAGTGACTTGTGGCGTGACATGACATTTAGGTACTCAGATGTTGCTCTGGCATTGAATGAAGCATGTCCCATGCTTTGATTTGATGCCTCATCAGCACCATCTGCTGTACTGCTGACAGTGTTTGCGGTATTGTTAGATTTTAAATCTATTTCTATGCTGTCCATTTAGGTGCACTTATCTTATTGAATGTACGTACTAAGTCATATGATAACAAAAAATAACCACTTTTAAACTTTGCTCCCTTCACGCTTTTATAAAAACCAGGAAAATTTGATAAATATGGTGTTAGCATTCAAAATAGAAGATCATGTGTAGATAAGAGATTTGCAAAAATGATAAAATCAAAGTGATTTTCATGGAGCATCTTAATGATAATAAAAGTTATTTTTACAGCGGTTGTGACACTCTTTACTGCCCTGAGTGCAGAGGCAGCCCATTCTCAGTATTCGCCAATGGCCCCAAGACAGATAAGTGTTGAAGCAAGCAAAGCTGATTACAGTTACGGTTTAACAATTTTGCCTGGCAATTCAATTGATTCATTAGAACCAGTAAACCGTTTTCCTTTCTGGAATACCAACTACAAGGTTTTAGATCGATATATCCTAAGACCAGTTGCCCACGGGTACGCCAAGCTGCCACAGTTTTCACGAGACGGTGTCCATAATTTCTTTTCAAATGTGCATGATCTGACATCAATCTTTGACAATGCCCTGATAGGTGAGTTTTCAGATTCAGGAATTTCAATCTCACGTTTTGCCATCAATACAACTATAGGTATTGCGGGACTTTTTGATGTTGCAAGCAGGATGGGAATTGAGCAGAAGCAAATGTCTCTTGATACAGTGTTGGGGCGTTACGGTGTTGATCAGGGCGAATATCTGATGGTGCCTGGTATGGGGCCTTCAACTCAGAGATCTCTAAACGCAGGAGTCATTGATTCATGGCCTGTGTATTTCTGTACCTTGTGGCCAGGACTTGTCGTGCTGGCTGTTGAGACTGTTGATACAAGAGCTGGTCTTATCCCACAGGAAGATGTTATAGATTCTGCTGTTGACCCATATGCTCAGATGCGTCAGGTGTATCTCATGTACGCAGAGGGCAGGGTAAATCCCGATGCTGCTATGGAAAACAAGCAGGATCAGAATGTTGACAGCTATTTAGATGAGATTGACGAGTAATGAGTATTTCTGAACTTGAAAAAATTCGTCAGCAGATTGATGCTAAGGATCTGGAACTGTCAAGACTCTTAAAAGAGAGACTTGACCTTGTGAATCTTGCAGCAGCTGCAAAGCAGGGGATAGATGTCTCAGCCTACAGCCTTGAGCGTGAGAACTATGTATTGAATCATGCTGAAGAGCTTGGTGCTGAAAACGGACTTCCTGCAGGTCTTATGCGCGATCTTCTGCGCAGAATCCTGCGTGAATCCTATAAGGTATGCTCAAAAAGCACTATGTCATATCCTAAAACCTACAAGGGCGATGGTCCATGTGATGTGGTCATTGTCGGTGGTAATGGCGGCATGGGTAGAATTTTTAGAGGATACTTTGAAAACTCTGGCTATAAGGTTCACTGCTTTGGCCATAGAGGCTGGGATGATGCCCCTTCCTATCTTGAAAACGCTGGTATTGTTATTGTATCCGTGCCTATTGATATCACTGTGGATGTGATTAAAAAGCTCTCTCCAATGCTTCGTGAGGATCAGATCCTCTGTGATTTCACTTCCGTCAAAAAGCCTATTGTAGATGCCATGATACGCTATCACAAAGGTCCTGTCATGGGGCTACATCCTATGTTTGGTCCTGATGTGAAATCTCTTGTAAAACAGGTTGTAGTTACTGTGCCTGAGCGTTTTGAAGAGCGTTCAAGATTCCTTGTAGAACAGCTTAAAATCTGGGGCGCTAGGATCTGCCGCTGCACTGCTCAAGAGCATGATAAGGCTATGAGCATCATTCAGGCTTTAAGACATTTTTCAACCTACAGTTATGGAACTTTCTTGTCTGCTGTTAAAGCTGATCTTGAAAAGTTAAAAGATCTCTCAAGCCCTATCTACCGGCTTGAGCTTATGATGGTAGGTCGTCTTTTTGCTCAGGATCCAAGACTGTATGCTGACATTATCATGTCGTCAGAACAGAACGCTGAGCTGATAAAAGAGTTTGTTGAAAGCTTAAAACACGAGCTTGAGATTGTGGAAAAAGGTGACTGCGAGAGTTTCACTGAACGCTTTATCAAAGCACGTGAGTATTTTGGGGAGTTTGCAGATGATGCCTTCAAAGAAAGCGGGGCACTTCTTGCCAAATTCCAGGATGAACGATCCTGATGTACCGGTTTTTAAAATATCTGACAGTTTTTGCAGCAGTTGTACTGCTGCTTTTTGCTATCATTCTTTTTACTGCTTCCTATCTTTTTGATAAAAAGATAGAAAGTGCCATTTCAAAATTCAACTCAATGCAGAAACATCTGCTTCTTTCCTATAAACCAAAACTTACTTCTGTTCTTACCAAAAAGGCAGAGCTTTATGTAAAGGTTTTAAATTCACCATTAGGTGAGCTTAATCTTGTTTTAGACACAAGACTTGATTTTGGTTTTGAAAAGATAAGTGCTATGGTTGCCAAAGAGAATTTCAAAGGCGATTTTGATGACATACTATCTAAAATGAACCTGCCTTTAATTGAGTTTTCTGGAGAATTCAATATCTATCCATGGGCACTTAAAGCAGATGGCATATTTAAAACCAAAGGTTTTGAATACCTGCTTCCAGATGGTATCTGCTCAATTGGAGAAAACCGACTTGAGATATCATCCCATACGCTTAAAAACTTTGATGTAAGTGCCAATATTTCAGGCTTTAAATGCCGTGGCAGTGAGATCTACAACGGCACAGAGTCATATCTTGCAGAACTACGTGATCTCAGGCTTAATATAAAACCTGTTTTAGACTTCGGACACAAAAAAATAGATCTCAATTCTTTTACTGTTGAACTTGATAAGTTTTCTTTTGATGCCTCAACTTTGTATCTTATTGGTTTTTCTCCAATGGATAATGTGCGTGACAGGTCAATCCGTGATCATGTGGAAATAGATTCTGTAAAAGTAACCACCTCTCTTGATAAGCTAAGACATGATTTTTATGCAGTAGAAAATTCTGGCACCTTCAATCTCTCTTATGCTTTTCCTTATGTAAAAGAGAATCAGAAAGTTCTGCTAACCAAGTTAAGTGATGTGACCTGGAATACAAAGATCACATCCTTAAATCTTTTAAATCTTATAAATACCCTCAAAGATGGTAGTGTCGAGATAGAGGATTATCTTAAAGGTATATCAAGCCCCTTGAAACTTGACCTTGATAGCCTCACTTTTAAATATAACGGAGATAAGGGTTCTGTCTCTGGAAGGGCAACAGTATCAATTGACAGGAAAACGAAAACGCCAACAGCTGTGGATGCTGAGTTCAGGCTTGCAGCAGATAACAGTCTTGTTGAGAATAATATGTCAAAACAGTATGAGGAAGGTTTTGCCGCCCTAATACAGAGTGGAGCCCTTAAAAAGACTGAATCTGGTTTTGAGACGGTATTTAAGACAGATGGTACAAACTTTACCTTTAATGGTGTATCTGTAAATCCGCCAAAAGAGCTGGATAGTGATGATTTAGACGAGAATTTCTAACGGAGTTTATATGAGAATCATTTTATTTGCAGCTATGCAGGCAGCAGTTCTGATCCTTGTAAGTATCATAGGTTCTATTCTGTTAAACCTCTTTGGCATTCACATTGACGGCTCAAGTTATACTTCACTGCTTTTAATGTGTGCTCTCTTTGGTTGCGTAGGCTCTGTAATTTCACTGTTCATGTCAAAATTCATGTGCAAAAAAGCCTATGGGGTAAGAGTGATTACAACACCTTCAAACTCAAGAGAAGAGTTTTTGTTAGGCACTGTTGCATCTCTAGCAGAACAGGCTGGTCTTAAAATGCCTGAGGTTGGTATTTACAATTCTCCTGATCCAAATGCCTTTGCAACCGGTGCATCAAAAGATGAGGCCCTTGTTGCCGTATCAACAGGTCTTTTAGATTCAATGTCTATGTCAGATGTTCGTGGCGTATTAGGCCATGAGATAAGTCATATCAAAAATGGTGACATGGTAACCATGGCCCTTTTACAGGGGGTTCTCAATACCTTTGTTTACTTCTTCTCCTTTATTGTGGCTCAGGCAATTGTGACTGCAAGCAGGGGTAATGACAACAGAGAATCAGCATCTCTTGGATCTGGAATGATGTTCTATATGGTTCAGTCCATCATGCAGATGGTATTTGGTCTTTTTGCAACCATGCTTTTAATGTGGTTCTCAAGATTCAGAGAGTACAGAGCTGACGCAGGATCTGCCATGCTCTCAGGTAAGGCCTGCATGATAGGAGCATTAAATGCCTTAAAGCGTGGAGTTCAGCCTAAAGAGCAGAAAGATAAAGCCTATATGCAGGCTTTATGTATCAATGGTGCTCCAAGCGTATCAGAATTATTCATGTCTCATCCAACTCTTGATAAGCGTATTAAAGCTTTAGAGATGATGGAATAAAACTTTAGGAGTACATATGGAGTTAAGTCATAAGGGACCTGCTGTTGTAGCAGAACTTTCTGGCAATCACAACGGCTCAATAGATAGGGCAATTGAGCTTATGGAATTAGCCCATAGCTGTGGTGCCGATGCCATCAAGATCCAGACCTATACTGAGGATTCATTAACTCTTGATTCTAACAGAGATGAGTTCCTCCTAAAAGGTGGCCTCTGGGGTGGCCAAACCTATTATGAGCTTTACAAAAAGGCCAAAACTCCTAGAGAGTGGATGAAGCCACTTTTTGATCATGCCAAAGCTCATGGCATTCTACTTTTCAGCTCTCCTTTTTCAAATGCTGATGTGGACTGCCTTGAGGAGGCGAACTGTCCTATTTACAAGATAGCCTCCTATGAATTAAATGATGTTGGCTTGATTGATTATGTGGCCTCAAAGGGTAAACCAATGGTCATGTCAACAGGCCTTGCAACTGTTGAGGAAATCGACAGGGCAGTTGAGATAGTAAGAAAACATGGTATAAGTGATCTCACTCTTCTGCACTGCGAAAGTAGATATCCAGCTGATCCTGAAAAGTTTAATCTAAACTCCATTGTCTATCTCAAAGAAAGATACAACTGCAAATCAGGTCTTTCAAATCATGCACTAGGTGATGAACTTGATATTGCAGCCACTGCACTTGGTGCAGATATGATTGAAAAGCACTTTACTGATGACAGAGCAAAAGGTGGAGTTGATTCAGCATTCTCTATGGATACTGCTGATCTTAAAAAGCTTGTAGCAGATGTAAGTACTGTTGCTACATCACTTGGCAGAAAGGAAATAAGATTACTTGAAGATGAATACGCAATGCGACATGGTAGGCGCTCTATTTATCTTGTAAAAGATCTGAAAAAAGGTGAAGTCCTAACAATGGATCACGTAAGAAGCGTGCGCCCTGCAGTAGGTCTTGAGCCTTATAAACTCAATGAGGTTTTAGGTAGAATAGCTCTAAAAGATCTAATCGCTCCTTATCCTTTAGACGCATCAGATTTCAGTTAACTTCTTCTATACCTGTCATGTGATTTCATTTATTACATGACAACAACGAAAAAGCCCCGCAGAGCGGGGCTTTATTATATGGTTCGACAAATATTATTTGCCTGACTCTTCCATTGACTTGATTAACTCAAGAACCTTGTTAGAGTAACCGATTTCGTTGTCGTACCATGATACTAACTTAACGAAGTGGTCATCGATAGCAAGACCAGCGGTCTCGTCGAAGATTGAGGTGTGGGTGTCACCTAAGAAGTCTGAAGAAACAACAGCCTCGTTGGTGTAAGCCATGATACCCTTCATGTTGGTCTCAACAGCTTCCTTAACAGCCTCGCAGATGTCCTTGTAAGAAGCACCCTTTACTAACTGGCAGGTTAAGTCAACAACTGAAACGTCAAGAGTTGGAACACGAACTGAGATACCGGTTAACTTGCCGTTTAATGATGGAATTACCTTACCAACAGCCTTAGCAGCACCAGTTGATGAAGGAATGATGTTGCCAGCAGCACCACGGCCACCACGCCAATCCTTTAATGAAGGACCGTCAACAGTACGCTGAGTAGCGGTAGTTGAGTGAACAGTGGTCATTAAGCCCTTCTCGATACCGAACTTATCGTTGATAACCTTAGCTAAAGGAGCTAAGCAGTTGGTGGTGCAAGAAGCGTTAGAAACAATGTCCTGACCTGCATAGGTGTCGTTGTTAACACCCATTACGAACATTGGGGTTGAATCCTTTGAAGGAGCTGACATTACAACGCGCTTTGCGCCAGCCTTGATGTGCTTACGTGCAAGCTCGTCGGTTAAGAAGAAGCCAGTTGACTCAACAACGTACTCAGCACCGATATCGCCCCACTTTAAAGCCTCTGGGTCTTTCTCTGCGGTTACGCGGATGGTGTTGCCGTTTACAACCAGGTGGCCGTCAACAACTTCAACTTTGCCCTGGAACTGACCGTGCATGGTGTCATACTTTAACATGTAAGCCATGTACTCAGGTGGTAATAAATCATTGATACCTACAACCTGGATACCTAACTCTGGACGATAGATAGAAGCACGGAATACGAAACGACCGATACGGCCAAAGCCGTTAATACCAATCTTAATAGTCATATTAAAATGTTACCCGTAGTTAACAATTAACAAAAAAAAATTACAGCTAGAAAGATACTCTATTTGCTGATTTTGTCAAGCTGAGCACTTTCACGCCATATCACTTTCATGAAAGTACTTTATCTCTAAAGCATTAAAATTTTAAACTATTGTGCAGAATTTTCAAATTATTTTTTTGTTTGAATGCGTAATATTTAAGTAAAGCCTATGAATTTTGAGTGATTTTTACTGACTAACTCTCTGATAGATGTGATAAAAATCAGAAACGCCAAATTTTTGGCATGAAACGAATTTTCATAAAAATAGTTCACTGATGGTGCATCTACGCCTTTATTTGACCTGAATGGCACATTTGTGATTGTTTTATAACGATATTCGCTTTTTGCATTAGACTTAAAAATGCAAAAAAATTGCACAATTTGTATCGTCAATGTACAGAATTAAACTATATCCGGTTCTTTTATTAATTTTGAATTAAGTTCAAAATTTTTGATAAAAATGGCTTGGAGTTAAGAAAAAATAAGCCTTTTGCTCTCATAAGTGAGTATCATATATAACGAGGCTCTTTTTATACTATATGAGCCTTTGGCAATTTATAAATAACATACAACGTATTGGTATATTCATGATAGACATTCAACGTTTAGCTGACAGCAAGGGCATCGCCCGCACATATATTGATGCAACCCACAAGCTACAGACAATTTCTGAAGAGTGCAGAAAGAATGCATTAGAAATTCTTGGCTACCCAGTAGACAATGAGGCAGAGCTTCTCAAGATCCTAGAAAAAGAGGATAAAGAGCCTTTCTCAACCATGCTTGATCCGGTAGTGGTTTTAACTGACAACGATCGTCCTCAGTTCTATGTGAGAATGAAGGAAGTACATGGCACTGATGATGGAGCATACTTAAGTGTCAGTGTAAAACTTGAAGACGGCAGAGTCATTTCAAAGGACACTCCTTTAGAGGAAGTTGAAATTGCCTCATACTGCAAGGTTGACGGTGTCGTATACGATACCAGACGCTATGTGCTGATGAGCAAGCTGCCACACGGATATCATGAGGTTACCTGTAAGGTTGTATCAAAGAGCGGTACTGACACTTCAAAGCCAATGTCACTTATCGTTACTCCATACAGAATGTACCTGCCAGAGGAAATTGAAAAGAATGGCCGCAGGGTATGGGGCGTTAGCTCACAGCTTTATTCAGTGCGTTCACGCAATAACTGGGGTATCGGTGATTTTGCAGACCTCAAAAAACTCCTTTTAGGTGTGCACAAGTTAGGCGGTGAATTTGTTGGTTTAAACCCAATGCACGCCGGCTATCCATGTATACCAGATGAGTCAGCTATCAGCCCTTATTCACCTTCATCAAGAAAATTCATTAATGTTGTATATATTGCTGTAAATGATGTTCCTGAGCTTTATAACTGTCCAAAGGCTCTTGATATCATCAATTCCGATCGCTTCAAGGGCAAGCTTGCAGCCTGCCGTGACCGTGAGTATGTTGATTACCGTCAGGTCATTTCAATGAAACTTGAAGTGCTACGTTGCATCTATGACAACGTAAATGTTATCGACAAGCGTTCAAAGAGAGGCCTAAAGTTCCTTGATTTCATTGAGGACGGTGGCGAGGACCTCTTAAACTTTGCAACCTATGATGCTCTGATGCAGCATTTCTTTGCTCAGGGTATCAACGCAACCACCTGGGAAAAGTTCCCAAGAGAATATCAGGACGTAAATTCACCTTTCGTGATTTCATGGCGTAAGGAGCATTACGAAGATGTAATGTTCTTTGCCTGGTTACAGTTCTTGGCTTTAGAGCAGTTAACAGATGCCTACAAGGCTGCTAAGGCTGATGGCATGCTTATTGGTACCTACCGTGATCTTGCTGTGGGTGTGGCAAAGCAGAGCTGCGACGTATGGTCTGATGTAGACAATGTATTCCGTACCAAAGGCTCAATCGGTGCTCCTCCTGATCCATTAGGACCACTTGGTCAGAACTGGGGGTTATCTCCAATGTCACCTGCTGCACTCAAAAAGTGTGCGTACCGTCCTATGATCAAGATGTATCAGGCCAACATGAAGTCATGTGGCGCAATGAGAATCGACCATGCAGCTGGTTTATTCAGGCTCTGGATCACAAGAACGACAGATCCTGCCTCTCAGGGAGCCTATGTACACTATGATATGCACGATTTATTGGGTATCATAGCGTTAGAGTCTCACCGCAACAAGTGTCTGGTAATTTGTGAGGACTTAGGTACTATTCCTGATGAACTTACCAAGGCATTAAGAAGTGTCGGTGCCTTGTCCTACAAGATCTTCTTTGACGAGAAGGCTCAGGACGGCGGCTACATTGCACCTCGTGACTACATTTCACAGGCTATGTCAGCTTTAACCACACACGATATGCCAACACTCGTAGGCTGGTGGAACTGTTATGATCTTTCACTGGGTATCACACTTGGTATTTATACCCAGCAGGAAGCTGATGAGTTAGGAGCTGCAAGAGCTATTTCTAAACAGCGAATTCTTGATAGTCTCCACGGTTTGGGCTCAATCTCTGACACCTACACAAGAGATGCTTCAGAGTCTGTAATGAATGAGGAGCTAGCCTCTGCACTTCAGGTTCATATGTGCACAGGTTCTTGCTCACTGTTCAGTTCTCAGATAGAAGATTGGATTGGTGTTGATAAACCAGTGAATGTTCCTGGTACATGTGATGAATACCCTAACTGGAGACGTAAGCTTACAAAAGATCTCGAAGATATATTTGAAGAGACTAGAGTACTGGAAATGACTGGCAAGATGACTAAAGCCAGAGCAGAGTAAAACGAGGAGTACAGCACAATGCTGATTGATGATTTAAACAATGCTAGAGTTGGTAAACCTTTTGAGACACTTGGTCTGCAGAAAGTAGAAAATGAGCCTGGCTACACTTTAAGAGCATGGCTTCCAAGTGCAAAAAACGTAGAAGTATACAGCATTGACGGTTCACAGAAGATCTGTTCACTGAACTTAGTTCACCAGGACGGTCTTTTTGAGGCTAAGGTAGATACCCAGAAACCTTTCCACTACAAGTTCAAGGTTGAATACGCAGATGCTACCATTGAGGTAATTGATCCATATCAGTTCCGTGATGAGGCATTCTTCGGTCTGTCCACAATGAACGAAGATCCTGAGAACATCTATAAGACTTTAGGTGCTCAGCTTATCGAAGTTGAAGTTGATGGCGTAAAGATTAAAGGTACCAAGTTTGCAGTTTATGCTCCATCAGCAACTGCTGTAAGCGTAATCGGTGACTTTAACTTCTGGGATGGTCGCCGTTTACCAATGGCCCGTTCACTTTTAGGTCACTGGGTACTGTTTGTTCCAGGTTTAGGTGCAGGTTTACGTTACAAGTACGAGATCAAGGATCCGTTCGGTAACCGTCTGCCTCACAAGGCTGATCCTGTCGGCTTCTATCATGAGCAGTATCCTTCATTTGCATCTATTATTTCTGATCAGAAGTCATATACATGGCATGATCAGGATTGGCAGAAGAGCCAGTTAAACAACAAGCTTGAGCAGCCAATCTCAATCTATGAGCTTCACATGGGCTCATGGAAAAAGAATGAGCAGGGCCAGCCTCTAACTTACAGAGAGCTTGCTCATGAGCTGTTAGATTATGTCAAAGGCTTAGGTTACACTCACATTGAGCTGATGCCAATTATGGAGCATCCATTCTCAGGCTCATGGGGTTATCAGCCAACAGGTCTGTTTGCTCCAACCTCACGCTTTGGCTCAATTGATGACTTCAAGTATTTTGTTGATACATTCCATCAGAATGGAATCGGTGTGATTTTAGACTGGGTTCCAGCACACTTCCCAACTGATGCATTCGGTCTTGCTAAGTTTGATGGTACCTGTGTATACGAGTATGAGGATCCAAGACGTGGCTGGCATCCTGACTGGAACAGCTTAATCTATGATTTTGGTCGTGATACAGTTCGTCGTTTCCTGATTGCATCAGCTTTAGTATGGCTTGATCTCTACCACATTGACGGTCTGCGTGTTGACGCTGTAGCATCAATGCTTTACTGGGATTACTCACGTAAAGATGGTGAGTGGGTTCCTAACGTTGATGGCGGTAACATCAACTATGAGGCTGTAAGTTTCCTCAAGTGGTTCAATGAAGAGGTTTACAAGAAGTATCCTCATGCTATGACCATTGCTGAGGAGTCAACCGCTTTCACTGGTGTTTCACGTCCAACATACACCGGCGGTTTAGGCTTTGAGTTCAAGTGGAACATGGGCTGGATGCATGACTCTCTGCAGTACATGTCAACTGATCCATTCTTCCGCAAGTATCATCACGGCGAGATGTCATTCTCAATGATCTATGCCTACAATGAGAACTTTATCCTCTCAATTTCACATGACGAGGTAACTCATGGTAAGCATTCTCTGATGTACAAGATGCCAGGAGATGAGTGGCAGCAGGCAGCAAACCTTAGAGCTTATTTAGGCTTCCAGTATTCTCATCCAGGCAAGAAACTGAACTTCATGGGTTCAGAATTTGGTCAGGGTTCAGAGTGGAATGCCGATTCTCAGCTTGACTGGTGGTTACTCAAGTATCCAAAGCATCAGGGTATTCAGAAGCTTGTTAAGGATCTTAACGAGCTTTACAGAAAAGAGCCTGCCTTATGGAAGAATGACTTCGATCCAAGCGCATTCAGATGGATTGATGTAAATGATGCTGAGCACAGCATCTTTGCAATGATGCGTTCTTTAGATGACGACAGAATTTACGCAGTAAGTAACTTTACTCCTGTTCCTTTTGTGGCATACCGTCTTGGTGTTACAGAGCCAGGTACTTACGAAGTAATTTTAGATACTGATTCTAAAGAGTACTGGGGCAGTGGCTATGGTACAGGTTCTACAACTTTTGTAGCATCTAATATCTCATGGCAGAACTGCTATCATTCAATCGTGCTTGATCTGCCTCCACTGTCTACAGTAATCATTAAAAAAGTTACTGAAAAAAAAACAGCTAAGCAGAGCAAGGTAGCAGCAAAGGAAACCAAGAGCGCTGATGCTAAGGAAGTAAAAGCAAAGGCTCCAGCTAAGGAAACTAAAGCCAAAACTACTGCTAAGGAAGCAAAGGCTCCAAAGGCAGAAGCTTCAGCTCCTAAGACAAAGAGCACAGCTGCTAAAAAGCCAAAGACTGCTACAAAGCGTACAGCAAAAACTGACGCTAAGAAGTAATCTTAAGTCAGTTACTAACTGAATCTGGGCCACAGGTAGTGATATCTGTGGCCTTGTTTTTTTTACAATTGAGATTTCCTGTACGTCTATTGTTGGCTTTTAACTTGACAGGCTAATACTTATTAGCCTAATATATTGGCTAATAAGTATTAGCTAAATTACAGGTGTGCATGAAACAGACAACTTCTCAACTTATACTGGATGTGGCGTTAGAGCTTTTTTCCGTCAACGGCTTTAAGGCTGTAAGCATGGAGATGATCGCCTCTAAAGTTGGAATCAAAGCTCCATCCTTATACAAACATTTTTCAGGTAAAAACGATCTTTTCAACAGCATTGTAAAACTGATGGAATGTTCAGATGAAACATCTGCAAAGACTCATGATGTGCCATCTGAGAGTATAAAAAATAATGAAAAATCATATAAGGACGTTGACATTGTGTCTTTGTGCAAGTTCTCAAAGGATATGTTTGATTACTGGACTGTAAATAAAAGGCAGGCCTGTTTCAGACGTCTTCTTACTATAGAAAAGCAGAAAGACAAGAATATGTCTATTCTTTTCAATCAGTATTTATGTCTTGGACCATTAGAGTATCTTCAGGACATTTTCAGAAACTATCCTTTTATAGAAGATCCTGAAAAAGCTGCTCTTTGCTTTTATTCACCTATGTTTTTCTTAATAGAAGCATTTGATTCAAGTAATGATAAGGCGCTGATCAGAAAAAGATTGACAGATCACATAGACAGTCAGTGTAAAGAACTGCTTGAACTTAAAGATAAGTATGAGAGAAAAAATGGAATATCAGAAAAGTAAGAAATATCAGATAAGTACCTACATCAGCAGAATAATGGGGCCTAATCCAATTAAGCTTACTGAAGAGCTTTTATTTGGAGAAGAAGTTAAAGCTGGAATGAGAGTTCTTGATCTTGGATGTGGGCAGGGAACAAGTTCTGTATTTTTGGCAAAAGAATACGGTGTTAACGTAACAGCCTTAGATTTATGGTGTGATGCTAATGAGAATCAGAAGTTTTTTGATTCATTAGGTCTTTCAAGTCAAATAACAGCAATAAAGGCTGACGCTACGGCACTTCCTTTTGAAAAGGAATGTTTTGACGCTGTTGTTTGCGTTGATTCATATAATTTCTTTGGCAGAGATGAAAATTATCTTGATGAAAAGCTTCTACCTTATGTAAAGGAAGGCGGTAATATCTACATCAGTGTTACAGGTATGAACAAAGACTGTCATAGCAACCTTCCAGCTCCTCTACTTGCATCTTGGAATAAAGAGCAGCTCGATTATATACACGATATATGGTACTACCTTAATTTTATTGAAAAATCTGAATGTTGTGAACTTAGAAAAGCCGAGATAATGCAGTCAAATGATGAAGTATGGAATGATTGGCTTGAAACAAACAATCCATATGCCATAAATGACAGAAAGAGCATTGATGCAGGAGCCCTTGAATATCTGAACTTTATAAAAATAGTTTTAAAAAAAACTAAAAAGTAACTGATCGCAAGAGGTGCCCCAGTGGTTGAATTAAACGCTGGGGCATAATTTTTTTTGAATATCAGACCTTCATCTTAATCACAAATTTTAGAAGATCCCAAAGTAGGCTGCAGCGCAAATAAATTAGCATTAGGTAAGCTTTTTTATGATATTCACTAAGTTATAAGGAACTATTACTATTAAATAAGTGACGAATTTCAAGTTTATGTCGTGTAAAATGAACTATCCTTAAGTAGTAAGATAATAATAAATGGAATTACACCTATGAGCAGACTGCCATCAGATATAGATCTGCGCCTGATTCCATTGGGCGCTACCCTGACGGAAGGCGGATGTTATTTCTCGGTATGGGCTCCAAAAGCCAAAGAGATATATGTACATCTTTATGATCAAGATGAGAAAGAAACAGCCAAGGTCAAGCTACAGGAGCGACGTGGCTGTGTATGGTATGGCTTTATCAAGAATGTTAAGGCAGGTGATCTTTATGCACTAGAAACTGATGGTGCAGAAGATCCTATGTCTGGTTTTTATTTCAAAAGGGGACGCCTTTTAGCTGATCCCTATGCCAAGGCCTTATCTAAACCATTTATTTATACCCTTGATGATTATTTAAATCACAATGCCGATTTCATGCCAAAGGCTGTGATTCCATCTGAAGACTTTGACTGGCAGGGAACCCAAAAACCAAGTATCGGTCGTGATGGTCTGATTATTTATGAGGCCAATGTCAAAGGTCTTACCAAGTTAAATCCGAAAGTTCCTGAGAAATTACGCGGAAAATTCTTAGGAGTCTGTCATAGTAGTGTAATAGAACATCTTTTAGAATTGGGGATTACTGCGATTCAGCTTAATCCTATAGCATCATTTATCTCTGAGCCTTTTCTAACCAAGAAGGGACTTGTCAACTACTGGGGATACAACCCTGTGTGTTTCATGGCCCCAGATCCAAGATATGCTGTTGATCCTAAAAATTCTGTAAATGAGTTCAAGACCATGGTTCGTGAGCTTCACAAGCATGGTATTGCAGTAATTTTAGATGTTGTGTTTAATCATACAGGTGAAGGTGGTTTAGGCGGTCCTGTATTAAGTCTTAAGGGCTTTGATGCTCATAACTATTATGCCTATCAGAAAAAGGAAGATGGCAGCCCTGAGTATTCAAAATACTATGATGTAACAGGTTGCGGAAACACTGTCAACGCAGACTCAAGGCCTACATTGAGTCTTATTCTTGATTCTCTTGTCTATTGGGTAGATCAGATGCATGTAGACGGTTTCCGTTTTGATCTTGGGGTAACCGTCTGCCGTGAAACTCATGGTGACAATTTCTTGCAGTACGACAGAAACTGCGCATTTTTAAAATCATGTTTCTGTATCGACAGTCTTGCCAGTGCCATTATGATCGCAGAACCATGGGATATAGGTCCTGAGGGCTATCGGTTAGGACAGTTCCCTGTAGGTTGGTCTGAGCAGAATGATAAATTCCGTGATACTGTGCGCCGTTTCTGGAGAGGTGACAGAGGTATCATCGGTAATTTTGCCACAAGAGTCATGGGCTCTCGCGATGTGTTCTTCAACAACTACCGATCAATCAATGCAAGTGTTAACTTTGTAACCTATCATGACGGTTTTACACTAGAAGATCTGGTGTCCTATACCAAGAAGAACAATTTTGCCAACGGTGAGGGGAATGCTGACGGCAGTGATGAGAACTTCTCCTCAAACTGTGGTGCTGAAGGCCCAACTGATGATCCTTCAGTTTTAGAGAAAAGATGGCTATTAAAACGCAATCTTATTGCTACAACTCTTATTTCTCAGGGCGTACCTCACCTTTTATATGGTGATGAATTCTCAAGAACTCAGAACGGTAATAATAATGCTTACTGTCAGGATAACGAGATCTCATGGCTTAAGTGGGATTTTTCTGAAAAGAATAAAAACTTCATCAAATTTATTGGCAGAATTGCCAAGATGAGACGTTCCTCAAAGGTTCTTCGTGAGCTGACACTTTTTGATGATTACTATCATCTCAACGGTACAAGTTATGAGGCAAAATGGCACCAGTCTGACGGCAGTGCTATGACAGCAGCAAAGTGGAATGATCCAGCAACCGATGATGTGATGCTGACTGTTGGCTCTCTAAAGGATGATGACGGTGAGAAGTGGTGTATTATCTTTAATCAGACCTATGCGCAGAAGACCTTCTATCTGCCTCCTCCATTAAAGGGGTATGACTGGAAGATTATTCTTGATTCAAGAACTGAAACCGGTATTCCTGTTGACAGTCATTCAAGTGAAATTTCGGTTATCTCTTTAGATATTCCTTGTATCCTTGCCTTTGCCATGATCAATCAGAAGCATCATCTCAAGGATGCTGAACAGGATGAGATTGCAATTACAAGACATTCAAACCGTCAGGATAAATTCCGCTAGGATAACCATAAAAAAGCCCTGGTATGACTTTTCATTCCAGGGCTTTTTAATTCAATCTATTTCTACAGAGAAGGTGACTGTACGGGACTTGAAGCCAGTATAAGAGGCCTAGTCTCATCTGCTGAATTAACCATTGATAAGGTATTTACGATATCAAGGACAAATTCAGCCTGCTTTGGTGTCAGAACAGAAAGAGCGTGAGCTGCAAAGAGGTTTTTGAGCATACTTCCACTGTTTCTGCCGGATGCCACATGGAATACTTCAATATCTTTACCTTTGATACTATTAAGTCTTTTTACGTAAAGCTTGGTGAAATCAAGCACCGTCTGCAGATCGCCAATGTCATCAGCTAGACCTAGGTTTACAGCATCCTTTCCAAGGAATACTCTGCCTTCAGCCCACTGAGTAAATGTTTTGTTTTTAAGCGCAGGACGCTTTGAACTTACAATATCAAGGAAGTTCTTGTAGATTGACAGTACATGCATGTTGTAAAGATGTACCTGACTTTCAGGCATACGCTTTGCTATGCTGTGGCCAGCAAGTTCACTAGTTGCAACTCCATCCTGATAGATACCGTTCTCATTTAAGAGTTTATGGGCATTGATCCCAAGTGAGAATACACCAATGGAACCTGTGATGGTATCACCTGTTAAAAAGATCCTGCTACCTTCAGTTGCAATCCAGTAGGCACCAGATGCGGCAGTGCCGTTCATTGAGATAATGACAGGGATCTTTTTGATAATTTTAAAGTTCTCAATAAGTGATCTGATGTCTTCTGATGCACTGACAGAACCGCCACCTGAGTTAATGTAGAAGACTACAGCCTTTACGGAGTCATCATCTATGATCTGCTCTAACTGGTTCTTGATGTTTGCTGGGGTAAAGGCATCATCTCTGTCAGAGCTGTCCATGATGGTACCTACACCATAGATAACAGCAATTCTGTTGTCTGCTTTGATGGTATTTTTAAGCTTTTTTGATTTTGCATAATCCCTGAAATTCTGCATCGGCATATCAAAAGCCTGATCAGTGTAACGGTAGTGGGCTCTCATCTGACGGTTAACGTTGTAACGATCAAGCGTCTTTGTGATAAGCCTGTTCTTCAACAGAAGATCTGCCTCATTTCCCAGGCAGTCATTTAAGTTTTCAAGGAATCTTTCATCACGGCTTAAAAGTCTTGAAAGTCTTACACGGTTTGGAACTGTCAGGTGCTGTTTATACTCTGACCACAGTCCGTTTAGGATTTTTGTGTATTCTTCTTTTACCTGAGGTGACATTGATGAATTGGTAAAAGGCTCTACAGCACTTTTGAATTCACCTGCCTTAAATACCATAGGTTCAAGATAGTACTTGTCTAGGGCATCCTTGAAATACAGGGATGACATGGACATACCTTTGAAACCTAATGAGCCTAAAGGATGGATCACAATCTGATTGCAGGCATTGGCAATGAGATAACCTCCAGCGCTGTAGGTCCCTGCATAAGCAGTAAATCTGATTTTTGTGGAGGAACGTACCTGACTTATTGCCTTGGCAATACGTGCTGCAACAGGCATGCTTACAGAGCCTATTGCTGATACATCAACAAAGACCTCTTTGATTTTATTATCTTTTTTTAGCTTGTTTAAGGCTTTTTCAACTGTAAGAACATCTGTTTCTCTAGTATTGTTCAATGCTTCATTGAGTTCTCTTGTGAATTTTGAAAAATCATCATCTGAAGATGGAGTCTCTTTGATGTCACCTGTTAAATCAAGAAGCAGAACAGGGGAGTCCTGGGTTTTCTTTACGTTCTGATTTGTTGTTGCTGCAATCTCTGTTTTATCTGAATCGCCAAGATTAACGGCAACAAAGATGGCAAATGCAAGAAGCAGAAAAATTGTGTTGAAAACAAAGTTTCTGATGAATGTGATAACAGAACCAATCATCATAAAAGCATGACATAGAGCGTGCATGGTTCCATTTGACTGGCTTTTTGCTGTTTTTACTTCGACTCTTTGGGTATTTGAAGTATCAGCTGAACTTTCATTTGCAGATAATGTGGATGTTAGCTTTGTGTAATCGTGAGGATCGTGATTGTTCATATGATGTCAGTGCAGGGCCTTTGGCCCTGCTTTAAAGTCCTTATTTAGCCTTGGTTGAGTCAATGATCTTCATGACTGATGCTACCATACCTGAAACATCAGACAGATTTGATGGTACGATAACAGTGTTGTTGGTCTTGGCAAGATTTGCAAAGGCATCGATGTACTGTTCTGCAACCTTCAGGTTCACAGCGGTATTACCGCCATCAAGCTGAGATGCTCTTGCGATGGTTTCAATTGCTTTAGCAGTAGCTTCAGCAATGGCGATAGTAGCCTGAGCCTTACCTTCGGCGATGTTAATCTCTGACTGCTTTTCACCTTCTGATTTGGCAATTGCAGCTTCTCTTGCACCGTTTGCAAGGTTGATCTGTTCTTGCTTGCGACCTTCAGATTCGAAAATCACCGCTCTCTTTTCTCTTTCAGCTGTGATCTGTCTCTGCATGGCCTGTAAGATTACAGCAGGAGGAGTCAGATCCTTGATTTCGTATCTTAAAACCTTAACACCCCAGTTCAATGCAGCCTCATCAATTGCTGATACCACCTGATTGTTGATGATGTCTCGCTCTTCAAAGGTTTCATCTAAAACCATCTTGCCGATTACAGAACGCAGTGTGGTCTGAGCAAGCTGGGTAATGGCTACTAGGTAGTTTGATGTACCATAACTTGCAAGCTTTGGATCGGTTACCTGGAAGTATAAAATACCGTCAACAGAGAGCTGGGTATTATCTCTTGTGATACATACCTGACTTGGAGTATCTAAAGGAATTTCTTTAAGTGAATGCTTGTAGGCTACCTTGTCGATGAAAGGAATGATAAAGTTAAGACCTGGGTTTAAAACCTTGTGGAATTTGCCTAATCGCTCAATAACCCAAGCTGTCTGCTGTGGAATAACATTGACTGATTTGAATGCAAAGATAAGTGCAATTACTATAAGAACCAGTGCAACTGTAAGTCCGCCTGAAAGTTCCATTTATTTACTCCTGTTTTGAAAATTAAATCTGTCTGTTTTTAGGTGATGAAAGTACAAGTCTGTTGCCTGCAACATGATCTATTACATAAACACCCTTTTCAAGAGCACCATTAGCAGCAACTGCTGTCCAGATGGCACCACGGTAGTTAACTTTTGAGCTTCCGTCAGCTTCAATTTCCTCTACTGTAACGGTATTTCCGCTGTCGAGGTCATTTTTTACATCATCCCTGTTGAGCTTACGGATCTTATGTCTGTATACATAGGCAAGAATTATACCTGCTACAGATACGGCAGAGGACAATATCAGTTCAAAGGTTAAAGAAACATCAAACAGCGCTGCAATGCATGCTGATAACGCACCTGCCACAAACGCCAGAAGATATACTGTAGAGAATACCATTTCAGCGCCTAAAAGTACTAGGGCCACGATAAGCCATATAAGTGTCTGAGACATTTTAACTCCTTGTTACTGTTTCTTTTTTGAACTGCTTATTTTAAGAGCGAATTTTATTATCGCGTAGATTGTGAATATAAAGATACACACAAAGATCAGAGCAACGTATTCCTCATCCATAAAAAGAATAGAGTAGAAAAATAATCCAAGAAGGAAGAACACAACTGCAGCTCTTGATTTTTTCTGCGGTGAAGCACTGCCTGCAGGTGGGGTATTTGGGGCTTTTTGTGCTTTTGGTGCTTCTGTAACCTTTGCTGCTACCTGATTCTGAACTCTAGGGGCAGTCTTTGAGGTTACTGTGTTTTTCTTCTGTGCTGTAGCAAGAGTCTTTTTAACCTCTGTTTTGGATTTTGCTGCTCTGTTATCTGCCTTTTTAATATTAAAATCAGGCTTTGAACAAGCAGTATTCATTTCGTTTCTTAATGCTTTAAGAGATTCTCTGCACAGTCTGTCTATCAGGGCAACGTAATCTCCATTAACAGGCTCAAGGCTTTTATTGCTCATTTATGACTGCTGATCCTTTTTTATGAACTCAGATAGTAATGACACTGCCATCAGTGCATAATAAATAAAATATATATAGTTAACAGCATAGGCTATCTGATATGCCACTGTAATAACGTATGCATAGGATGGAACATTGAAAACAAGCATTGAAATAATGATTGAATATGCAATTAAAACAGTAGTTCCGCTCTCATAGGCTGTTTTAAGTCTAGTATCTCCTGATATGCTGCCTAATCTGTAAAAGGCTGTCTTTACAGTTCTTACAAAATGGATAAGAACAAAAAGAGCTACAATCCTTGGAATATCCACTGTCAGATTAGCAAAGCTAAAGTGAAATGAGAGATATCCTGAGAGCAGGAAAAGATATACTACAGCGCCGTATATGAGAGTTCTTCTTGTCTTTTCAAGTTCAGGATTTGTTCCTTTATCTATAAACATATGCATATACCCAAAATCTAACTGCCTATTATGCTATCACATCAGTGCCAAACACTTTACAGTTCAATGCATGATCCATATAAAAATATGGAGCTCCATGAGATATTGAGTCTGTTTTCATGTATAATGTGCGATCAAATTTACAAGTTTCGGAGGAATAAAATGCTACGCATAATGGAAGAGGCCTTAACTTACGATGACGTACTGTTAGTGCCTGCACATTCAACTGTATTACCAAACACTGCCGATCTTCGTACTAGATTAACCTCCAAAATTCAGCTCAATATTCCAATGATCTCATCTGCAATGGATACTGTAACTGAATCAAATCTGGCCATTGCCTTAGCCCAGGAAGGCGGAATTGGCTTTATTCACAAGAATATGTCTATTGAGCGTCAGGCTCAGGAAGTTGCCAGAGTAAAGCGCTTTGAAAACGGTATGGTTACAAAGCCTGTAACCGTTCACCCTGATGCAACAATCGATGATGTTAGAATGCTTGCTTCAAAATGCGGTTTCTGCGGTTTCCCTGTTGTAGATGATGCAGCCAACCTTTTAGGTATTATCACAGGTCGTGATACCCGTTTCCTGACAAATGGCAAAGTCAAGGTTAAAGAAGTGATGACTCCTAAGGAGCGTTTAGTTACCGTACGTGAGAATGAATCACGTGAGAACGTTCAGGCTCTGATGCAGAAGCACCGTATTGAAAAGGTGCTCGTAGTAGATGATGCTTTCCACTTAAAGGGACTTATCACTGTTAAGGATTTCCAGAAGTCATCAAACAAGCCAAATGCATGTAAGGACGCTTTAGGCCGTCTGCGTGTTGGTGCTGCAATTGGAGCAGGTCCTGGTAATGAGGATCGTGCCAAGGCTTTAGTTGAGGCTGGTGTTGATGTTCTTTTGGTTGATTCATCACACGGTCATTCACAGGGCGTTTTAGACAGACTTAAGTGGCTTAGAAATGAATATCCTGATCTGCCAATCATAGGTGGTAACGTAGCAACAGCAGCAGGTGCTCTTGCTTTAGCTGATGCAGGTGTTAACGCTGTTAAGGTTGGTATCGGTCCTGGCTCAATCTGCACCACAAGAATCGTAACAGGTTGCGGTGTGCCACAGATCTCAGCTGTATCAAATGCTGTTGATGCCCTAAAAGGTACTGATATTACCGTAATCGCTGACGGTGGTATCCGTTACTCAGGTGATATCGCCAAGGCTTTAGTAGCTGGTGCAAACTGCGTAATGGTTGGCTCAATGTTCGCTGGTACCGAAGAGGCTCCAGGCGAGATTGAAATCTATCAGGGGCGTTCATTCAAGTCATACCGTGGCATGGGCTCACTTGCAGCTATGTCAAAGGGTTCTGCTGATCGTTACTTCCAGTCAGATAACGCTGCTGATAAGCTTGTACCAGAAGGTATTGAAGGTCGTGTTGCCTACAAGGGACTTTTACGTGGCATCATTCATCAGCAGATGGGTGGTCTGCGTTCAGCAATGGGTCTTACCGGCTGTGCAACCATTGATGAACTTCGTACCAAGGCTCAATTTGTACGTATCACTTCAGCTGGTTTCCATGAGTCACATGTTCATGATGTGACTATCACCAAGGAAGCTCCTAACTATCAGAGCCACGTCTAGTTTTTTAACCAATGCACCGCGTAAGTGGTGCATTTGCAATTAATAATCTGCCAAGAGATAACATTATGTCTTCACAGAACATCCATTCTGAAAAGATCTTGATTCTGGATTTCGGGTCTCAGGTAACTCAGCTGATTGCACGTCGTGTACGTGAAATTGGTGTTTATTGCGAGATCTATCCTTTTGATGCAGATCTTTCTCTAATCAAGAATTTTGGTGCTCAGGGTATCATCCTTTCAGGTGGTCCTGAATCAACCACAGAGCAGGGTTCTCCAAGAGCTCCTGAGTGGGTATTTGAGTCAGGTCTTCCAGTACTTGGTATCTGCTATGGTCTTCAGACCATGTCTGTTCAGTTAGGTGGTACCGTTCAGGGCTCATCAAAGCGTGAATATGGTCATGCCACTGTAGAAATCAAAGCTCCTTGCCCTCTGTTTGACAACTTAACCGATCATGAAGGCGAGCATAAGCTTGATGTCTGGATGTCACACGGTGACAAGGTAACAGCAATTCCAGAGGGATTTGTTACCGTTGGAAGCACTGACACATGTCCATATGCTGCTATCTACAACGAGCAGAAGCAGTTCTATGGTGTGCAGTTCCACCCTGAGGTTACTCATTCAAAGCAGGGCGGTGAATTATTAAGACGCTTTGTGATTGATGTCTGCAAGCTTCATGGTTTATGGTCACCTGATGCCATTATCGAGGATGCTGTAAACCGTATCCGTGAGCAGGTAGGCGATAAGAAGGTTCTTTTAGGTCTGTCTGGCGGTGTCGATTCATCAGTTACCGCACTGCTGCTTCAAAGAGCAATCGGCAAGCAGTTAACCTGTGTATTCGTTGACAACGGTCTTTTACGTTTAAACGAGGGCGCTCAGGTTCGCGACATGTTCGCTCCTTTGGATCTTAACTTTGTGTATGCTGATGCATCAGACAAGTTCCTTGAAGCTTTAAAGGGTATTTCAGATCCTGAGTTAAAGCGCAAGGCAATCGGCAAAACCTTTATCGACGTTTTTGCTGAGGAAGCAAGAAAGCTTGATGGTGTTGAGTTCTTAGCACAGGGTACTATTTATCCTGATGTTATCGAGTCAGCAGCAGCTAAGACCGGTAAAGCCAAGGTTATCAAGTCACACCACAATGTAGGCGGTCTTCCAGAAGATCTCAAGTTCAAACTTGTTGAGCCATTACGTGAACTTTTCAAAGATGAGGTTCGCCGCATCGGTGTAGCTTTAGGTCTCCCTGAGTCTATGGTAATGCGTCATCCATTCCCAGGTCCTGGTCTTGGTGTTCGTGTCCTAGGTGAAGTCAAGAAAGAATATCTTGAGCTTTTACGTCAGGCTGATGCCATCTTTATGGAAGAGCTTAACTCTTCAGGCTGGTACCAGAAGGTAAGTCAGGCATTTACTGTCTTCCTGCCAGTGCGTGCAGTAGGTGTTATGGGTGATCACAGAAGCTATGATTACGTTGTATCTCTAAGAGCCGTTAAGACCATCGACTTTATGACTGCAAAGTGGGCAGAGCTCCCATATGATCTTTTAGGAAGGATCTCTAACAGAATCATCAATGAGATTAACGGCATTTCCCGTGTAGTCTACGATATTTCTGGTAAACCACCAGCAACTATCGAGTGGGAATAGTAGCAATCTAACAAAAAAGGTCTGGAATTGAGTTTCAGACCTTTTACTTTTTAGTTGCTGTCACAATGCACTATGTATACAAGATGGATCACTTATATCACACCTTTTGATACTCTGTAATAGCTCTAACAGTAGGTGAAGCATTAAACACCGCAGCAATTCTTATAAGTTCTTTTTGTGGCAAGATATTGCCATAATCACGTGTCTTAATCTGCTCTACAGCTTCGTTAAGTTTTGCCTTGGCTTCAGAGTTATTTTCAGCGTATTTGAATTCAAAGATGATTCTTTTATCTCTAAGTTCCAAGCTAAGGTCAG
>JBJEWY010000021.1:0-14694 GCA_051885305.1 Succinivibrio sp.
TCATCCCAACCGCCTATAGAGGCGGGGGAATTCTTGCTAGATAAAGTTAAAATAAAAATTAAAAAGACAAAAATTGTTAGAAAAAGACAGGATGATAAATCTGGCAGCAAATACAATCTGTACTGTGGCTTAAATATCTGACTTAGGAGATTCTATGGAATGGTTAGCAGCTCTAAAGGCAACAGTAAGTTATCTTGAAGAGCACCTGTTTGAGGAAAACTGTGCATCTTATGTAGCATCAGAGGTTGGCATATCATCAGTTTACTTGAACAAAGGATTTGAGATCATAACCGGCATGACCATCTCATCTTACGTCAAAAGACGCAGACTCTATCTGTCTGTCTTTGATATTGTAAGAGGTGATAAGATCATCGATGTGGCTTTCAAGTGCTGCTATGAAACTCCAGAGAGCTTCAGTAAGGCCTTTTCTCGCTTTCATGGTATAAGTCCTCTGAAAGTAAAAAAGTCTCCATCAAGCATCAGAGTATTTCTGCCACTTAATTTCAAAATCAATATAACAGGTGGTGAAAAAATGGATGTCAGATTTGAATTAACCGATGAAATGACTCTTGTTGGCTTTTCAAAACGCTTTAGCTTCAGCAATTCCTTTGAGGAAATACCAAAGTACTGGAAGGAGATCTATAACGAGAGTACTGTAAAGCTTGTTAAAGGTGAGAGAGAGCCTAGTTCTGAACTTGACATGGCAATTGTTACAAATATGATTGGCATGTTCGGAGCAAGCTATGATAGTAGCGACAATGACTTTATGTACGGGATCTTTGGTGTTCTAAATGAAAACTGTAATGACAGTATTCCCAAAGAGCTTGTAACTTATAAGCTTAAAAAAGGCCTGTACGCAAAGTTTACTTCAACAGGACCTCTGCCACACAGTCTTCAGGCTCTAGTCAAGAATATATTTTCAAGCTGGCTTCCTGGCAATGTAGAATACGAGTTATCAGAAGGTCCGGTACTTGAATACTATCCAAAAGGTGACTGCAGCAGCGACTCCTACAGCTGTGAAGTCTGGGTACCAGTGAAAAAGAAAAATCAGATATCTAAAGTAAACTAGGAGATTTTAGGCTTCAGAGAATTCTGAGGCCTAAATGATCTCCTGAAAATAAATAAAATTATTTCTTTTAAAGGCGAAGGTAATCGGTAGGCTTTCAGAACCTGGAGAAATTACATTCACCAAAACAGAAGAATGTTTTTATTTGAAAGAGGTTTTGTCTTATTATTTTTATCGGTTTGATACCAATCCCAATATCAAACGATAAATGTTGAAAAAATATTTTCAATATCTTGAAAAACAGATAAGAAATGTCTAAAATAATGCCCGCTGTGTTTATGGTCGCATTTCACAGCATGGTATATATTCAATTTATAGGAAAACTTGAAAATGGCAATTACTTTAGATGCTACTTCACGTACTGACATGGGAAGAGGTGCGAGCCGCCGCCTGCGTCGTGAGGAAAAACTCCCTGCAATCGTAATCGGTCAGGGCAAAGATGCAGTTTCTGTAACTTTAGATGAGAAAAAAGTTATCGCTGCAGCTTTAAAAGATGAATTCTATCAGGAAGTTGAATTAAATATCGACGGCCAGACTGTTAAGGTTAAGCCAGTTGACATTCAGCGTCACCCTGTTTCAGAGCGTATCCTTCACATCGATTTCCAGCGTATCTAATTAACTGGAACGAAGGAACTCAAAAGGCCATTCTTGAAAAAGAGTGGCTTTTTTCATAATCTAATACATATATTTATTTTTAAACAGGATTAGCCATGAGTGACAATGCAGTTTTAGGACACATGATTGAACGTACAGTTATTGAGATAACTGATCAGGGTGCCTTTGTAGATGCTGGAAGTTATGGCTCACTGTTTGTACCAAAAAGCCAGCTTCCTGATGGACTTAAAGAAGGAGATCCTTTAAGAGTATTCCTCTATAAAGATGGAACAAGAGTTCTTGCAACAGCAAGGCATCCATATCTTGAATGTGGAATGGTTGGCAAACTCAGAGTTACTTCAATTGACCTTGGCACCGTATACATGGACCTTGGTATTCCAAAGGAACTGGTTGTTCCTGTATCAGAGCAACGTTCTGACTTTGAAGTAGGGCAGAATGTCCTAATCTATGTTGCCATGGATGATCTTGGAAGACTTTATGGTACACAGAGATTTAATCAGTTTATCGAAGACATCCCTCCAAAAGGGATGTTTAAAAACGGACAGAAAGTAACCTTAACAGCTGTATCACACACTCCGCTTGGCTTTAGAACCGTGGTAAACGACAAATACTATGGTCTTATGTATAAAGATGAGCAGAAAGGTGGAGTTGTTATTGGAAAGCGCTATACAGGTTATGTCACCAAGATAAGAAATGACGGCAAGCTTGATGTCTCTCTTCAGGAGCCTGGACTGTCAGGTATTGAGCATGCTGCCTCAGTACTTTTAAAAGTATTGAAATCATCTGATGGTTATCTGCCATTAGGTGATAAATCATCTCCAGAGATGATTGAGGATTATCTTCACATGTCAAAGGGTAAATTCAAAAAAGCCATTGGCACTTTGTATAAACTAAGACTCATCACTATTGAGGATGAAGGTATAAGAATTACCAAACAGGACCTTGAGCATAAGGGATAGATATGGAATTTTTATTCTCCTGGGGACTTTTTTCAGTAAAGCTGTTAACCGTAGCATTCAGTATTATTTTTGTGCTTGCTTTTGTTGCTGCATTGAAAAAAGAAGGGAACTCAGATAAATCTGATATCAAACTTAAATTTACCAATCTTTTAAAGTTGAGAGAAAAAAGATCAGATCTTATAAAAGATGCCTTAAAAGAAGCTGATATTAGAGCAAATGATAAAGATTATCAGAAGAGTCTTAAGGCAGAAGTTAAGGCAAACAAAAAGAAAAAAGAAAATGCCAAACAAGAGCATGAAGAGCAGATAAAAGAATTGGAGGGAAAAGGTCTTTTCTGCCCAAATCGTCTTTTTGTAATTGACTTTGAAGGTGATACCAAGGCAACAGAAGTCAAAGCATTAACTGATAAAATCAATGCGATTTTGGATGTAGCAGATGAGAATGATGAGGTAATTATCAATCTTGAGACCCCAGGCGGTGTGGTGAACACATATGGTCTTTGCTCATCACAGCTGCAAAGACTTCGTGACAGAGGCGTAAAGCTTACTGTCTGCGTTGATAATGTTGCAGCATCAGGCGGTTACCTTATGGCCTGTGTTGCCAACAAGATAGTAGCAGCTCCATTTGCTTATATTGGCTCAATCGGAGTTGTGGCCTCCATTCCAAATTTCAACAAAGTTTTAAAGAAACATGATGTTGATTACGAGCAGGTTACAGCAGGTAAGTACAAGCGTACTTTAACCATGTTCGGAGAGAACACCCAGGAAGCTAGAGACAAGTTTAAAAATGAACTTGAACTTATCCACAAAAACTTCAAATCAGTAGTATCAAAATACCGTCCACATATTGCAATTGACGATGTTGCAACCGGTGAGTTCTGGCTTGCAAGCGATGCATTATCAAGAGGACTTATTGACGAGATCGATACTTTTGATGCATATTTAGACAAAACTTTAAACCAAACCAAACTTTGTGCTATAAAGATAGACATTGAAGAGAAGAAAAAGAAAGGCCTCAAAGAAATCATCAAGAAATTTTTTAGGGCTGAAACCTGGGTTGGTGCGGTTCATAAAGAGATAACAGATACTAACGATATCTACAGAATTTAAGGTGCTATACGAATATGGGCAAGTCATTGGTAATAGTGGAGTCTCCATCTAAAGCTTCTATCATAAATCGCTATTTAGGCGATGATTATGTAGTTAAAGCCAGTGTTGGTCATATTCGTGATCTGGCATCTGTTACCCCGCCAAAGGCAAAGGAAACAGACAAAAAAGTCAAACTTTCCAAAGATGAGTCTTTAGCCATGACTATGGGTGTTAACCCTAAAAAGCACTGGCAGGCCAATTATGAGATCATGCCTGACAAGCAGAAAGTTGTGTCTGAACTAAAAAAACTGTCAAAGGAGGCTGACAAGGTATACCTTGCAACCGATTTGGACCGCGAGGGAGAAGCAATTGCCTGGCACCTAAAAGAGGTATTAGGTGGCAGTGATGACAAGTATTTCAGAGTGAAATATCCTGAAATTACCAAGGCTGCTATCGACAAGGCTTTTGAGAATCCTGGTCCTATCAACATGAATCTTGTGAATGCACAGCAGACAAGACGCTTCCTTGATAGAGTCGTAGGTTTCATGGTCTCACCACTTCTGTGGAAGAAGGTTGCAAGAGGACTTTCAGCAGGACGTGTGCAGTCTGTTGCTGTTGAGCTTATTGTTGATAAAGAGCGTGAAATCAAGGCATTCATTCCTGAAGAATACTGGAGTATTGATGCTTTACTCAATAACTCCAAAGGCGAGAGTACTGAATTTGCTCTAACCCATAAAAACGGCACAAAAATTTCAATTGCTGATAAAGATGCTGCACAAAAAGCTGTTGATGAGTTATCAAAGTCTCAGTTTGTAGTGTCAAAAGTTGAAAGACGAAACGGTACACAGCATGCGCTACCACCATTTACAACATCTACACTGCAGCAGGTTGCAAACCAGAGACTTGGTTTCTCTGTACGCCGTACCATGACTGTGGCTCAGCATCTATATGAGCAGGGTCTTATTACCTACATGCGTACAGACTCTGTAAACCTCTCTGATGAGGCAATTGCAGCTGCCCGCTCAATTATTGAAGACAACTTCGGCAAGAAGTATCTTCCTGCAAAACCAAACTTCTACAAATCAAAAGAATCAGCCCAAGAAGCTCACGAGGCCATAAGACCATCTCATCCTCTAGATCCGCTTCCTGCTAATGTTGACAGAGACGGACAGCGACTTTTTGAGCTTATTAAAGCAAGATATTTAGCCTGTCAGATGGCACCTCAGGAGTATGAGACCACATCTGTAACTGTTAAAGCAGGTGATTATGATCTCAAGGCCTCAGGTAAGCATGTTCTTTTTGACGGCTTTAAAAAGGTTTACAACTTCAACCGTAATGAGGAAGTTCTGCTTCCTGAATTTAATGAGAATGAAAAACTCTCACTTGAAAAGTTAACCCCTCAGCAGCACTTTACTCAGCCACCAGCCCGTTATTCAGAAGCAACTCTTGTAAAAGAGCTTGAAAAAGACGGTATTGGTAGACCTTCAACATATGCGTCCATCATCTCTACAATCCAGGAGCGTGGTTACGTAAAAATCGTATCAGGTCGTTTCTTTGCAGAGAGAATGGGTGAGGTTGTAACCGACAGATTAAGATTCTCATTTAAAGATCTCATGGACAAGAACTTCACTGCTTCCATGGAAAATGATCTTGACGATATCGCTGACGGCAAGAAAGACTGGATTGAAAGCTTAGATGCCTTCTACAAAGATTTTGAAGTAGAGCTTCAAAGTGCACAAAAGAGTGCCGCTGACGGTGGAATGCCTGAGAATCATCCTTTAGAGATTAAAGAACTTATATGTCCTGAGTGCGGTAAGTACCATATGGCTGTACAGTCAGGAAAGACCGGTATGTTCTTATCATGCCTTGGTTACTATGATAAGGACGTGAAGACCGCTGATCGCTGCCATAAGACTTTAAATCTGCGCTCAATGGGAATTGCAGAGTTATCAAAGAGCGATCTTACAGACGAGGAAGAGGCACAGATCCTGCGCTCTCGACCAAGATGTCCTGTCTGTCATTCTGTAATGGATACCTACATTATTGATGAGGGACATAAACTTCATTTATGTTCAACACCAAACTGTAATGGTTATCTTTTAGAGAAGGGTAAGTTTGATTCAGAAATTGAGAAAGGTCCTGAGATCCCATGCGACAAGTGTGGTGGCACCATGATCCTCAAAGAAGGTCGCTTTGGCAAGTACATGGCATGTACCAACAAAGAATGTGGCAATACCCGCAAGATCTTAAAGAATGGACAGGTTGCCCCTCCAAGAGAGGATGCTGTTGACTTACCAGATCTGCCATGCAAGACTGAAGGTTCTCATTATGTTTTACGTGATGGTGCTGCAGGCATCTTCTTAGCTGCTCACAATTTCCCTAAGGTACGTGAAACAAGACCGCCTAAGGTATCTGAACTTAAGCGTTACAGAGATAAAATCTCTCCAAAATTCTATTACCTTGCTGACGCACCTGAATTTGATAATGATGGTAATGAAACTGAAGTCAGATTCTCAAGAAAGACTAAAAAGCAATACATTATCTCTTTAGACAAAGAAGGCAAGAATACCTCATTTGTGGCATTCTACAATGAGGATGAAAAGAAGTGGGAAGTACAGGAGCCTGCTAAAAAAGCTACAAAGTTGGCATCTGGCAGAACTAAAGCTAAGACAGCAGCTAAAAAGACCACTAAAAAGGCTAAGTAGTTAAAAAGGCTCTCATTTTGAGAGCCTTTTAAATTTATTAGGACAATCGTTTTAACCATTCCCAAATCTTCACTGCTATATTTTTGTCTAGAAACGAATCTATCCATCTGCTATTTTAAACTGCGATAATTTGAGTGCTTACTTTTATTTAAATTAAAGATATAGAGAATTATTATCTTAAAAACGCAAAATTTGCAAAAATTTTACAAATTTTGTTTTTTTATTATTAAAATAGATATGTATTCTTTTTTTTGAATAAGGTAAGGTATTAAAAATGTTGTTGCAATTCTCTGTAAAGAATTTCCGATCAATTAAAGATCGTGTCGTTCTGTCTATGGAAACTTCAAGTGACAAATCTCTTACTGAAAATTATGTATGCATAAAAAAAGATAACATACTTAAGTCTGCAGCAATCTTTGGCGCCAATGCAGCAGGGAAAAGTAATATTTTTTTGGCATTGACTGCTGCAATTCTTACACTTAGAAGGTCAAATGAAAGGCAGGTTGGAGAAAAATTAGGACAGATAATTCCTTTTCTTTTTGATGAAGAAACAGCTACTGCGCCAACAGAATTTGAATTTGTCTTTTTTGTAGATGATATTAAATATGTGTATGGGTTTTCAGCTACTTCAACACAGATCGTTACTGAGTATTTGTATGTATACAAGTCTATAAGAGCAACAACTATCTTTGAGAGAGATGAAAATGGTTTATATGATGATAAAACAGGGAGAAGAACAAGTCTAAAATATCGTTTCACGTCTTCAGCACTTGAAAAAAAATTAAAACCATTAGTTGAAAGAAACTCATTAAACAAACTTTTTCTTGCAACGTCGTCAGCATGGAACTGTGAGGAAACAAAAGCTCCTATGTTGTGGTTCATGAATTCGATAAATACCTATTCCACAAAATTCAATAACCTACTTTCTAAGACAGGAGTGATGTATGAGAATGATAAGGATCAGTCATTAAGGGAATTTGTAAAACGAATATTAAGAGAAGCAGACATTAATATTACTGATTATGAATTAGAGTCTCATGAAGTTCAGTTGGACGCTCTTATCTCTCCGCAAGCTCTTGATAAAGAAGGTACAGCACCAACATTTAAAAGTAAGGCTTATAAAATCAGTACATTTCATAGCATTGTTGATAAAGATGGGAAAAGACAAATTTTTCCTCTTGATATGCATCTTGAGTCTTTGGGAACACAACAGTTATTTTTTATAAGCCCAATAATAAAAAACGCATTCGATACAGGTGAAACCGTTTGTGTTGATGAATTTGACACAAGTATGCACCCTTTACTCGTAAAGTTCTTAATTAAATTATTTCATAATCCAGCTCTCAATAAAAAAAATGCTCAGCTTATTATTTCAACACATACTGAATCACTTCTTGATCTTAGTATTCTGAGAAGAGATCAGATCTACTTTGTTGATAAAGATCAGGATACTGGTGTAAGTGAACTATATTCTCTTGATGATTACACTCCAACTCCAAGAATCACAGAAGATATTAGAAAGGGTTACATGAACGGAAGATTTGGTGCAGTTCCTTATATAAGGGAAGAGGTTCTTTAACTGTGAGAAAAGCTGGATATACAAAGAAAGAAAGGGATTCAAAATCAAGAAAGAGAACCCCTATAATATTTATAAATGCAGAAGGCAAAAATAAAACAGAAACCCTATATTTAAAAGGTTTTGAAAATCGCAATTTTCGTTTTCAATTTAGTTCAGATATAAGAACAGATCCCATAAATATGGTTAAAGATTTAAAAAAATTTATGGGCTTAAATGGGTTTAATGAAGAATTTGGAGATAAAGCATTTTGCCTGATTGATGCAGATTTCATTCCTACTAAAAATTCCAAAATTGCTGAAGCGGATGAGACTGCAAAAAATAACAAGATTGAATTAATCGTTTCAGCGCCTTGTTTTGAAATTTGGTTCTTGTTTCATTATTGCAATACATCAAGATCATTCTCTTCATATGCTCAACTTGAAAAGCTTTTACTTGGATATATTGATAATTACAAAAAAAACACACCAGGTTTGTACAGACAATTAGAATCAAAGTTAGATACAGCAATGATAAACGCAGAAATGCAGGAAAATCAGCTTTTACAGCAAAATTTAAAATTGCATACTGTAGAATTCACTCCAAGTACAGAGGTCTATAAGATTATAAAAGTAATTAAACAGATCACAAATCGATAAATGAAATATATTAATGTCAATTTTACTCAAACAGAATAGAAAGGCTATAAAGATTATTTATAGCCTTTTAGGATCGGTATCAAGTTACAAATCTCTTGGAAATTGCTCAATATTCTTTATCAGAGTTAATGCTCTTTCATCGTTCTCATCTAACCTGTTAAACAGGCTTTTAACCTCAAGTTCATAGACAGGCATTTGTCTGTTAAGACTTTTTATGCAGTACTGGTAGTAAGCCTCAAGTTCAGAATTTATCATGCCGCCTTTGAAGTTATTTCCTCTGCAGAGAAAAACAAGCTGTCGAAACTTATCTGAGCAGGATAATGGAGCACCATCAATAATTATGGTTTTTACTGACAGGAGTTTTTCGTATTCTTTTTGATCCGCTTCAGAAAAATCCTTTGTATGAGTCAGTTCAAAGGGGAGTGAGTTCTCACTTTCAATATCACCCTTAAATGCATTTAAAGCATCCATAGCCTCATTCAGATCAAAAGCTGTGATAGCAAGTCTTTCATCTGTTAACACACCTACAGGTGATAATAAATCAAAATCACTTTGATAGTAGTAACGGCGTTTTACGCTGTTACCGTCATAATACAGAGCATCAAGATAATAAGGCGTAAGTTTGAATGGTTTTAAAAGTTCTAATGAACGCTCTTTTACATTCATTGACAGCAGAATTTTATCAGCATCAATTGTTTTCTGTAGTGATGAACGCAACAAACTCTGCTCTCTGAGCATAAAGGTAATAAGATTCTGATTCTCTTCTGAGATTGTTTTTACAAGATATATAAGGGCATCAAGTTTAAGGTTCTGATCAAATACTGAAATCTGCGCTTTAAAACCGTTTGCTTTAGCACACTCTACAAGGTTATCAGACTGTGTACAGACACCTTTGGTAAACATCTCATGTGTTTTTAAAAGGACATTAACATCACAAAGTGATGGAATGTTTGCAAGTACATCTGTTCTTTGCAGACATCTTGAAGCTATCTTTTTTAAGATCCCGAGATTTTTTACATTCCAGGTAAAGATGCTTACACCTGGATTTGAAAGCATAGCTCTGCATTCTTCAAAAAAAGAGTGCTCAGTTGGGTATCTTAAAAGATTGTATGGATCAATTCCCTGTGAAAAGAGGTAAGCAGGGCTTGGAAGGATGTATTCAATAGTGCGGCAGCCTTTAAACTCCTTTTTACCGATGATATTAAAATCAGCATCAGTTACTACATAGGAGATCCCGCATAAAGAAGCCTCATCTTTTGAAGGTGAGGCTGATGGGTGCGGCAGTATGAAAAGATACTGCCTTGAAACATCTTTTAACATTATTTGAACTGATTTACTGCCTCTACGTATTCAAAACCGGCATCCTTTAATCTCTTTATGAGTATGTCTTTATCAAGATCATGTGTTCTGCACAGATCATCAAGACTTGAATACTCATCTCTTAACTGCATGTTTACAGCAGAAAGCAGGATAAAAGGATCCATGGTTTTATAACTGTCTAGAGACATCATAAAGATTATTCCTTAATATCAATCTGAATAATTGAACGCATCTTTTTAACGTTGTTTACAGCCTCATCTACGGTCTTTCCTCGTGACAGGCAGACACCTAAGCGACGCTCACCGTCAATATCAGGCTTACCGAATATTCTAAGCTGAGAAGTAGGGCAGACAGCTAAGGCCTTTTCAAGATCCTTGTAGGTTAAAGATTTACCAGTGCCTTCACCTAAAACAGCTGCTGATGCAGATGGACCGTGGAAAGTGATTTTACCAATTGGTAAACCAAGTAAGGCTCTTACATGCAGAGCAAACTCAGACATATCCTGAGAGATCATGGTAACCATACCTGTATCATGTGGTCGAGGTGACAGCTCTGAGAAAATCACGTTGTTGCCACAGATAAAGAGCTCAACACCAAAGATACCGTATCCGCCTAAAGCACCTACGATAGCAGATGCAATTCTCTTACACTCAAGAAGTACATCTTCATTTAAAATCTCTGGCTGCCATGATTCGTGATAGTCACCGTTCACCTGATGATGACCAATGGCCTCACAGAAATGAATACCGTCAGATGCGCTTACAGTTAACAGTGTAATCTCACGATCAAATTTTACAAAACCTTCAACAATTACTCTGGCAATTCCTCCACGGCCGTGAGCACAAGCTTCTTTGAATGAATCTTCAATATCTGATTCACTCTTTAAAACAGTCTGACCCTTGCCAGAAGAACTCATAACCGGTTTCATAATGCAAGGGAAACCGATTTTTGAAATATTTTCTTTGATTTCTTCAATGCTTGAGGCAAAGAAGTAAGGAGAAGTTGGCAGATTTAAGGTCTGAGCAGCTAATGTTCTGATTGACTCACGGTTCATGGTGATATTGGCTGCATTTGCAGAAGGAACCACGTTAAAGCCTTTTTCTTCAAGCTCAACCAAAGTTTCAGTTGAAATAGCCTCAATCTCAGGAATAATGTAATCAGGCTTTAAGTCAGTAATAAGCTGTTCTAATGCCTTTGGGTCACGCATATTGATTACAGCTCTGTGCTGAGCTACTGCCATAGCAGGGGCGTTGTCATAGCGATCACATGCAGTGACGTCAATACCGTAACGGATAAGTTCAATGGCCACTTCCTTTCCAAGTTCTCCAGAGCCTAAAAGCAGGGCACTGGTACTTTTACTGCGGTAATCATTGGTAATTGCTATAGACATAACGTTCTCCTATTATTCAATGCCGATATTATATCCTATAATAAGAGATGTATCATGACAAAATTACCAGATGGAGCATATATGAAGATCCTATGTGACATGGCCTTACCAAACTCTCTTGAAGTATTTTCTCAGTACGGTGAGGTTAAGATCAAAAACGGAAGAGAAATCTGCGCAGATGATCTTGTGGGGGTAGATGCTCTTATCACACGCTCAATTACAAGAGTTAACTCTAAGCTTTTATCTAAAGCCACAAACTTAAAGTTTGTCGGAACTGCAACAGCAGGTATGGATCACTTTGATACCAATCTTTTAGACATGATGCATATTCCATATACCAATGCTCAGGGTGCAAACTGCCAATCTGTTGCTGATTATGTCCTGTCTGTACTTCTAGTTCTTGCTCAGCGTTATGGGCTGCAACTTGAAAAGATGAGTATCGGAATCGTAGGTTGCGGCTTTGTAGGCTCTCAGGTTGAATTAAGAGCACAGGCTCTTGGCATGAAGATTGTTAAATGTGATCCTCCAAGACACCGTGATGGCGATGTCTCATGTGATGGCACATTAGAAGATGCTCTTGCCTGTGATGTTGTATCACTGCACGTACCACTCACAGAAGATGGTCCAGATAAAACCAAGTATATGCTAGGACGCAATGAGCTTTCATCATTGAAGCTTGGGGCAATTCTTATCAATGCAGCCCGTGGCAAGGTAATTGACAATCAGGCATTATGCGACGTTCTAAAAGAACGACTAGATTTAAAGGTATGGCTTGATGTGTTTGAAGGTGAACCTGAAATCAAGGTAAAGGGACTTTTAAATGAAGTTGAAGGTGCCACCGCCCATATTGCAGGATACTCATTTGAATCAAAGCGCAGAGCCAACGTAATGCTGGCAAAGTCCATGGCTTCAATGCTGAACCTTGAAGATCCAAAAGACTACATCATGCCAGCCCCTGAGATCTATTCTATTGATTTGGGTAATGTTCAGGTACTTGATCTTGATTTAATCAGTAGACTGGTATTCTCCGTATATGATGTACGCCGTGACAGTCATCATTTTGCAAATACCTTCTGTGACGGCAAATCCTTTGACATGATAAGAGGAACCTACAGAGAAAGACGTGAGCTCTCATCTCTGCATTTAAAGCATGTTAATAAGAAGTTCGCTGAAAAGCTTTCTCTTTTAGGCTTTACGGTAGATTAAACAGGTTTCTCAAGAAGTTCTAACTGCTTATCATCAAGTCTTATCAGACTGTCTGTATTAAGACTTGTGATAAGTGCTCTTACGCACTCTTCAACTTCGTTAAAGGTCTTTTTGAAATCTCTTGTGTACCAAGGATCATCAATATCTCCTGGTGAAGAAGTAAAGTCCTTTAACAGATATACCTTGCTTTTATCAGTATTAGGGAAAAGATTATAGAGATTGGTCAGATTGTACTGCTCCATGGCAATTACAATATCATAATCTTTTAAATCATGAGCTGTAACCTGACGGGCATGTTTTAAACTGCAGTCGATACCATGTTCACTTAATAATTTTTTTACAGGAGGGTAGACAGAATTGCCGATTTCTTCTTGAGACGTTGCGGCACTGGAGATTTCAAAACAGTCACTCATACCGATGCGGTCAACAAATGCTTTCATCACAAACTCTGCCATTGGAGAACGGCATATGTTTCCATGACATATAAAAAGCACCTTGAGCATTTATTTATTAACCTCCATAAGCTTATGCGATATTTTTTACCACATTAAACTTATTTTTAATCTCCACTGTTTGAACATTTAGACTATATTCTTTTTTTATTAAAGATTCCATATGTTACAGTTCTATTTAACCAGAAAATAACAATTTTGTGCAATAAACAGGTTAATTCTGAGAAGTTGGATAATATCCAAACGTTAACATGATGATTGAACCTCAAATAACATATCAACTACAACCGTTCTATCACAAAACACTGTCATCATTTATATGCATTTGCATATGCTAAAAATATCTATAACAAAGTGATTGTGTATCAACCTTTTTGTCATACACAAATAACTGTAGCAATTTTTTTTCAGAAGGCAGACAAAATAATCTGTCCTTATTGATTTGTGAACCAGTGAATATTCTATGAAAAGAGTATGCCTGTAAGATTTGATACGGCATCATGTGAGACCTATACTTTGTGTATGTTTGACCATTTTTAATAAGGATATTCAAAATATGAAAAGAATGTTTTGGGCCATTTTGGTCTCATTAGCAATGTGCTGTGTCGGCTGCAGTTCTAAGTATCAAATAACAAATGTAGAAGGTCTTATTCCTTCAGGAATGACCAAGGAACAGGTCCAAAATTCAATAATTTATTCCCTTGAAAAACGAAATTGGACATGGGATATATACGGTGAAGACAATATCCGAGCCTCGACAATTGCTAAAAAAGTGTATCCGTTAGTAGTGGATGTCAACTACTCAAAACCTCACAAGTATGAAATACGATATGTCTCTAGTAGCGGAAATGCTGAAAACGGTAAAGCAAAGATCGGCAAGATCTATCACAAAATGATGCTCAATTTGAAGAAAACAATTGATAAAGAATTTTCTAGTTATATAAAAGCAAGGTAGACTCGCTATTCACTTAACAACAGAATATGATTGTAAGTTTAAGCTATATTTTTGTTAGCAACAAACACAGTTATTTCTGCTGTTGAGTTTTTTATCTGTAAACATGATCTTTTTATAAGGACTTAAATTTTTATTGTGTTGTAATTAGAGTCAATACACTTAGAAGTTACAAAATGTTTAAGAAAATCATGTTATTAACAGTCGTAGCAGCTCTTATCACTGGCTGTGCAACTAATAACGCCAAGCAGTATATGACTGCTCAGGAGTTTGGTACAGTTTCAAAAATCTGCTTTTTTGATCATTCATCAAAGTACAGTAATTCCTATGTAAAGGATCTACTTTTAACTTTCCTTAAAGATGACGGTACAAAGTTCAGACTGTAAATTCCAAAGCGGAGGCTGAAAACACAGACTGTACGCACTTCATGAATTACTCCGCTCATTCAAATTTGACTGCAGTAACAGCAATTCATGTTACATTCTATAAGATTGTAAAAGGTGCTGACAGATACCCTCGTGCTGCCGAGTTAAGCTTGCGCATGAATCTTCCATACGATAACAAAGATCTGTTCATCAGAAAGGTAAAGCCTATTTACTCAAAGATGATGCTCGGTTACTAGAAATTTTGTACTTGATATTATCCGGCTTCAGGCCGGATTTTTATTGTTAGTTAACTCGAGTTTCCCAGATAAAAAATTTAATTAAATCCAGATCTACTCTTGGAT
>JBJEWY010000022.1:0-14640 GCA_051885305.1 Succinivibrio sp.
ATTCATCCCAACCGCCTATAGAGGCGGGGGAATTCTTGCTAGATAAAGTTAAATCTTTACCTCTCCAAGTGCAAAGTCAGCAGCTGCAGCGATTTTACTCTGTAAAGATGATTAAATAAGCCTTTTCAATTATCCAAAAAAATACATTTTTTTCAATGCCTGATTTATTACTAAAACAAGATCTGATCATGGTATGAATACATATACACTGATACAATTGGACATGATTTTCTACTCTAAAGTAATTTCAACAGGTAACAGCATATGCCATTTATAAAAAAGTCATTTATTATTGAAAGACTTTTACCGAATGTCCCGATTGAAAAATATATAGGTCAGTTTGTAAATCTGAAAAAATCCGGGGCAAACTACATGTGCTGTTGTCCTTTTCATCATGAGAAAACCCCGTCCTGTTCAATTACCCCTTCAAAGCAGATGTTTTACTGTTTTGGCTGCAAGGAGCATGGCAACGTCATTGATTTTGCCATGAAATATAAGAATCTGTCCTTTCCAGAGGCTGTAGAGGAAGTTGCTCAGTTTGCTGGTATCGAGGTTGAGTACGAGAAAAGCTCATACCAGTCAAAGGAAAAGAGTGATCTCTTTAAAGAATACTATGAGCTTATGGACAGATGCGCCTCACTTTTCACTAAATGCCTGACATCTCCTGAAGGCATAGAGGGTCTTAAGTATTTTAAAGAGAATAGAGCTCTTTCAGATGACACCATCTTAAAATGTCGCTTGGGTTTTGCTCCAAAAAATCCCAAATTTTTACAGGATAACCTCTGTAAGTCACCAGATGACATAAAAAAACTCACAGATTTGGGAATGCTTGTAAATGGTGACTACGGTGTTCATGCCATGTACAGAAACAGGGTGATGATCCCTATTTTTGATAAAAGAGGCAGGATCATAAGTTTTGGTGGCCGCACCATGGGTGATGACAAACCAAAATACATGAATACCAAGGAAACCCCAATCTACAGAAAACGCAATGAGCTTTTCGGACTTTATGAGACACTGAAAAACAATAACAACAGACCTCCACGAATCGTGGTTGTTGAAGGTTATATGGATGTTATCTCAGTGCGTCAGGCAGGCTGCTCATATGCTGTAGCATCACTAGGTACAGCGACAACTCAAGAGCAGATCACCGAGATGTTTAGACACACAGACAAGGTTGTATTCTGTTATGACGGTGACAGCGCCGGTCGTCATGCTGCCTGGCATGCTCTTGAAACCGTAACTCCTATAATGCAGGAGGATAAGGAAATCCGCTTTGCTTTCCTTCCTGTTGAGCATGATCCTGATTCTCTTGTAAGAGAATGTGGTCTTAAAGCTTTTGAGGAATATCTAGACAAGGCTTTATCGTATCCTGAGTTTTTAATCCTTCACAAGGCAGAATCCTTTAATCTCAAAGATCCAAATGAGCTTTCTGTTTTTGTCAACGAAACAGTAAAACTTGTAGCAAAAATTCCTGTGGCCTCAATGCGCAATGTGGTTTTAAAACTGCTTGCAGCTCCATCTGGTTTTTCTGAATCCCAGCTTTATGACATGCTCAAAGACTGCATGGAAAAGCAGATAACAGATGGTAAAGATAATCCTCTAGGTGAAGTACCAGATAACAGCGGGGATGCGCAGCAGAATCTTTTGAAAACCCCTATGCGTCGCCTCATGGCCTTTATTATCCAGCAGCCTACAGTTGTGGCTACAGTGTATCAGGACTTTGATGTGGATGAATTTTTAAGTCTGTGCAGGCGTCAGGATATTCGCGGGCTTGATTTTCTTGAGTATATTTTAGGACTTATAGAAGATAACCGCAGTATTATGCCTTCAGATATCATTGAACTTACCCGTGATACTCCAAATGAGCGCATAGTAAGGCAGCTTATCAATGCTCCTCTTAAAACCACCATTGATAAAGGAGTAGAACTTACTTTTGTCCAGAAAATTGATTATTTTGCTGAGCTTATGAGTGATGTTTTAACCGAACCGTTAAAGCAGCGAGCACAGTATCTCAAGATGAGAATAAGCCAAGGAGACAGGAGCGCTTTAGAGGAATATACTCTGATGCAGACTAAAATCCTTGCAAGAGAGCATAATTCTTAGCTGTTATTTCCTTGACGGACTTTGATAGCGTGTGTAAAATAACCGCACTGTTTCAAAACAGTGGCCCATTAGCTCAGTTGGTCAGAGCAGACGACTCATAATCGTTTGGTCCCCCGTTCAAGTCGGGGATGGGCCACCACCTCGATCCTCAGAACATATCAGTACTCTTCAGCGTCAGCTTTAATTTGGTTGTATTGGTTTGGACACTTATTGTAATCATCCTGTGTTGCAGTACGGTACTGACCGTTTACATAAACCATTACGCTTGATCTTGAACCGCTAGATAAAATGCGAACCTTTCTGCCAACCTTGTATTTGCATGAGAAAGGCATATCAATAACCATCGGACCACTGTCAGATTCAAGAGTAAGTCTTACACCTTCCGTTCTGTCAGCGTATTTTGATGCTGCGTTGCCTGCAAGGGCTCCAACACCAGCGCCTACTGCAGTACCTGTGGTGTTTTTGGATATCAGGTTACCGAGAATTGCACCACCTACAGCACCTAAAATAGTGTTTGAACCATCATCATATTTTCCGTTTTTGAGATCTATGGCTTCCATTGCGCTGATTTTGCCTTCAAAGTAAGTGCTGGTGGTACCAGCGGTTGTGTCAGGATTAGTGCAGGCAGTAAGCAAGGAAACAGCAAGAAGCACTGATGCTGCGTAAAGTTTTGTAATTCCCATTAGTACCTCGTAATAAAATCACGTTACTGTTTTGTGAATAATGTTTAGTATATTATGTGAATATAGATGGTGATCACCTGTTTTTGATAGAATTATACATAATTCGTAAAATTGCCCATAAAAATGCCAAAGATCAAATCGTTAATCCCATTCAAAACCTATGACATACCAGTTGAACTTACAGTTGACTCATTAGATGAGTCTGGTGTTGGTATTGCCTTTTATGACGGATATTCTGTTTACATTGAAAACGCTCTTGTAGGAGAGGTATTAGAGGTTTTAATTGGAGAGCCTTTTGCAAACGGAAGCAAAAGACGTCCAGGAACCATAGTTTCCTACCTTAAAAAGTCAGCAGACAGAAATGATAGTGATTATGCAGTTATAAAGAACAGTACCTGTCCTTTGGCGCATATGAAATATGAAGCAACTTTGAAATACAAGGCCGAGCTTATAAAAGCAGCACTGGAAAAAACAGGTAACAGTATTAAAAGTGTGGAAGTCTATCCTTGTACTGATGAAATATGCCGTTTTAAATCCATAAGATATTTTGCTTATGAAAACGGAACTGTTGTAAACGGTTTTTATAAAAACCGGTCACATGAGGTAGAGAAGGTTACAGCCTGTGCAATGGAACCACAATGGTTTTCTGATGCTGCAAATGCTTTATGTGATCTTTTCACACAGGATGAGGTACCTGTATACAGCGAAGAAAAGTCACAGGGGCTTTTACGTTCGCTTGTCATGCGTGACACAAGAATAGCAAGGATGCTGACGGTAGTAGTTGCAGATAATTTAAAAGATGATCTCAAAGCTAAGATAGTATCGGCCTTAAAGCCTTTTAACATAAATTCTGTCTATCTTAATATCAATAAGACTATAGGAAATAGGATCTTAGGTGATACGCTTGAAAAACTGCATGGCTTAGATTTCATTGATGTTGAACTTTGTGGCTTTAACTACAAAGTTGGTCCAAAAACCTTTCTGCAGGTTAACTATCCTGTAGCCTCAAAACTATACAATGATGCCGTTGATTTCGTTGGAAATGACGAAAATGCTGAAGCATTGGATCTGTGTTGCGGTGTCGGTACTATGAGTCTTATGCTCTCAAAACACTTTAAATCCGTTACAGGAATTGAAGTTGTTTCCTCCTCAATAGAAGCAGCAAAAGAAAATGCGGCTATAAACGGTATTGATAATGTTTCATTTGTATTGGGGGATATCAGAGAGAAAATAGGGGAGCTTGCCAGAATTCAGAATATTAAAGGAATCATCTGTGATCCGTCCCGTGTTGGGATCGGAGAGGATGCCTGTAAAACCCTCTCTAGAATCAGAGGTCCTGTAAAACTAAGTTACATATTCTGCTCTCTAAAAGCATTAGAGCGGGACATAAAAACTTTAACTGATTCTGGCTTTAAGATTGAGGCCGTAAAAGGTTATGACATGTTCCCATACACTATGCATGTGGAAACAGCTGTCTTTTTATCAAAGTGCAATTAGCAAGCTAAATGGATAAGTCCTTATGAAATATCTGCTGTTTGATCTTGATGGTACTTTAACAGAGTCCGGTATCGGTATTGTCCGCTGTGTCAGACACGCACTTGAACACTTTGGGATTGAAGAGAAAAGTGATGAGAAACTCAAGCAGTTTATAGGTCCACCTCTGTATGACAGTTTTGTTACTGTCTATGGAATGTCGCATGATGATGCGCTAAAAGCTGTAGATGTCTATCGTGAGCGATATAGAGACATCGGTATCTTTGAGAATGCTCCATATCCTGGGATCATAAAAGTTCTGACAGAGCTTAAAAATCATGGCTATATAATGGCTGTGGCCTCATCAAAACCAGAGATCTTTGTTAATAGAATTCTAGAGCACTTCTCTTTAAGCTCATTTTTTACTGTAGTAACAGGTGCAACCATGGATGGTTCCATAGGTGCAAAAAAAGATGTGATAAAACTCTGTTTAGACAGACTCTCTGGTTGTGACATAAAAGAAGACAGTCTTATGATAGGAGATAAATCTCATGATGTTATAGGTGCTCATGAGAACTCATTAAAGTGCATAGGATGCCTTTGGGGATACGGTAGCAGAAAAGAGCTTGAGGATTGTAACTGCGATTATATAGTTTCATCCATTACAGAGCTTTATACCACTCTCATGAATTTATAGACTCCTGATGCCTTGTTAATACTCATTTCTTCAGGAGGCTGCCATGATTGAACTGGATCTTGATAACAACTGCCTAGATTACTGTGGTCGCATAGATTTTTCAGATCCCAAAAAGCCTGTCTTTATATGGCCTGCAACCTCTTTGACCTTTCGCTTTTCTGGAAAAAGAGCCGTAATAAAAGTTATAAACCATCATCTAAACTGGAATAACTGGAACAACTATGCAGGTGCAAGAGTTGATGGTGTAGTTAAAAGCTTTAGGCTCAATAATGAAGGTGAAACTGAAATTGAACTTGTAAATTCAGAGTGCGATTCTCTTCATGAGGTGATATTCTACAAGCGCATGGACTGTCATGAAATGCAGCTTGTATCACTTAAACTGTCAGCTGGTTCAAAGCTTCTTGATACTGAAAAAACTGCAGGTATAGATATTGAGGTTTATGGCGACTCGGTATCAGCAGGAGAAGTCAGTGAAGCAGTGGACTACACGGGAGTTGAAGATCCTGTTCATGATGGTCATTTTTCAAACAGTTACTACTCCTATGCCTGGATGACTGCTCGAAAACTAGGTGGAAGAATTCATGACATAGCTCAGGGTGGCATAGCTCTTTTAGATGGAACCGGCTGGTTTCATCATCCTAAGTATCTTGGTGTTGAATCTTGTTTTGACAAGGTTCACTACAATCCTGATATTGCTCCTGTTACACGATGGGACTTTTCTAAATATCGGCCTCATGTTGTCATTATTGCTATTGGTCAGAATGAAACTCATCCTTTCGGTGACTTTTTGAAAAATGATCCGACAGGAGAGCTAGCTGTTCGCTGGAAAAAGACCTATAAAGAACTTCTTTTGAAGCTTCGTGCGATTTATCCTAAAAGCAGATTCATTCTTGCCACTACCATCATGGAACACGATCCTGCTGTAGACAGAGTGATTGATGATATTGCTACAGAAAGTGGAGATCCCCTTTTATACCATTTTATGTACAGTAAAAACGGCAGCGGTACAAAAGGTCATATCCGTATCAGCGAGGCTGATGCGATGTCAGATGAGCTTTGTTTTTTCATCCGATCACTCAATATTTCACCTGATGAGAAGATGTAGAAGAATATTTGAGAATATGTAATCGTTTACTTACCTTTATATCTTAAATGTGTGATTATACTTGAGATATTGGTACAGAATTTTTTGTACAATGATCACACAACAAATGAAATGAGGGTGTGTATAAATGGATTACGGTACTCAGCTTGTATCACTATGCATCGGAGTGGTCGTTATTGTTGAGTTCTTTCAGTACCGTCGCTTGAGATTGCTCTCAAGCCGAATGTTTGAAATCTTTCTGTTTCTGGCAGCCATGTCCATGATTCTGGAAATTGCCTGCAGATTTGCGGTCACAAACTCAGAATACTTTTCTATTCTCACTTCAAGAATTCTAAATCAGCTGTATTTTGGATCGCTATCGCTACTGGTTTTCTACAATTTCCTGTATGTCGATATGCGCTCAAGAGTCCATAAAAGTTACAGTATCAAACAGTTTACCTGGCGTTTGGCACCTCTCGTTTTTGCCATAGTGTCGATACTTTTAGGCGATGTCTATTATCATGTGGGTAATGACGGAGTTTATTTCTATGGCTCAATGGTGTCAGCAGTATACTGGATCTGCGGTATCTATGTGCTGTTTACAGCAGTTGCTATTGCCAATGTGGTAAAACGCAAGATCTTTGTGATAGGTCTTGATTTAATCTTCTGCATCATAATCTGGTGCTCCATCGCTGTTTATGAGTATTTAGTTCCAACCGCATCTTTCATAAGTCTTGCTGTTGCCCTGATGGTTTTATATATCTACATTTCCTTTGAGAACTCCAAAGAGAATGTAGACAAGGATATCCGCTCTATCCTTTCTACACATTCGTTTATGATGACAGCAGAAGAGCTTTTCGGTGAAAAGAAACGCTTCTGGGTTATTAACTTTTCCCTGCAGAATATCGAGTCAATTAAATCCACTTATTCTCAGTCAGCCTGTCTTGACTGTATAGCTCAGTCAATCCGTTCTATTCCTGATCTGAAAAGACGTAATGTTTTTAGAACCACAGACTACAGTTTTGGTTTTATCCTTTTTTCAGAAGATGAGGTAAAGGACTGGTATGCCCGTTATAAGGTTTCTGACAAGGCATTAAATCTTGAGGATACATCGATCTCACCATCTTTCTTTGTATACTCGATTGAATGTCCTAAGATTGCAAAAGATGCTGAATCTCTGCAGTCTTTGATCTCATTCTGTAAAACTCAGTTTGAGGCTCAGAGTGATCATTCAATGGTTATCATTGATGAGGAAACTGCTCAAAAGCGCGATTACATCCTAGCTGTAGAAAGACTGGTGCAGAAGGCTATTGATGAGGATGGTTTCTATGTCGTGTACCAGCCTATTATCAATGCAAAAACAGGCAAGTGTGAGTCAGCAGAGGCTCTTGTAAGACTTAAGGATACCAAATCATTCGGTTTCATTTCTCCTGAGATTTTCATCCCAGTTGCTGAAAGAAAAGGACTTATCAGCAGACTTGGTGATCAGGTGCTCTATAAGGTCTGTAGCTTCATAAGAGAGAGTCACCTTACTGATAGAGGTATCAAGTATATTGAGGTTAACCTTTCTGGTATTCAGATTGCAGATCCTGGCATTCCTTACCGAATTCAGCAGTGTGTAAAGAGCTTCGGACTAGACCCAAGTGTGATAAATCTTGAGATCACTGAAACTGCAACTATCAAGTCAGGTAAGATTGCACTTGATAATATGAACAAACTCAAGCAGTTTGGATATAAGTTCTCAATGGATGATTTTGGTACCGGTTATTCAAACTTCCATCAGATTGCATCAACCCAGTACGATTTAATCAAGATTGACAAATCTCTTATCTGGCCAGCTTTTGAACCTGATAACCAGCAGTCAAGAACCATTCTTTTTGCATGTATCAAGATGATGCATGCCTTAGGTCTTGGAATTGTTGCCGAGGGTGTTGAAACAAAAGAACAGGCAGAGGCTTTAACTGCACGTGGCGTTGAGTTTCTTCAGGGATATTACTATTCAAAGCCTATAACAGAAGATAACTTTATAAACTTCATCAGAACTCACAACAGAAAAGTTGAGGATGCGTATCTGCAAAAGCATGATCAGACTTATGTCGAGCAGCAGGAATTGCCTACTGTTAATGGATAAATTTAATAAAGTTTGTTTTTTTTGAGAGAAGCTCCCTTAAATGACAAGTCAAAAGGGAGCTTTAATTTTGATTAAGATTCCAGACCGTTGTACTGAAGCACAACTTCCCTGTCAAATACTCTTTCGCAGTATCTGCACTTCATAATAACCTTGTCACCTTCTGTACCAATCTTGAACTTGGTTGAGGCATCTTCAGTGTCATTGGTAATGCAGTTGCTGTTAGGGCATTTGAATACACCTACAGTTTCGTGAGGCAGGCGTAACTTGTACTTGTCTACTACCTTGAAATCCTTGATGTGGTTGATGGTGGCATTTGGAGCTAAGATCGCAATCTGCTCTGTCTGAGCAGGGGAGAATTCCATATCAGAGATCTTGATGATGTCTTTCTTTCCAAGCTCGCCAGATCTTAAATTAAAGCCAACAGTCAGCTGATTGTTTCTGCTTAGGAACTTGAACATTCTGATGATGTTGATTGCCTGACCAGGAGCAATATGGTCAATTACGGTTCCATTGGCAATAGCTTCAACAAGGAGCTTTGATTTGTTTTCGGTATTGTTCTCTGACATCTTAGATCTCCTTGTTCATTACTAATGAAAGAATAGCTTCACGGGCATATACACCATTTGCAGCCTGCTTGAAGTAGTATGCGTATGGGGTATCGTCAACAGCAGGGACAATCTCATCAATTCTTGGGAGAGGGTGCAGGATCTTCATGTTTTCTTTTGCACCTTCAAGTGACTCTGGAGTCAGGATGAATTTTGACTTCAAGTGCTGATACTCTGTCTCATCAAAACGTTCTTTCTGTACACGGGTCATATACAGGATATCTACCTTTGGCATTACCTCTTCAAGGTTGCTGTGGACAGAGTAGGTGATACCACGTTTGGAGAGATCGTCTAGGATATACTGTGGCATTGCAAGTGACTCTGGTGATACTAGATAGATCCTTGCGTTGTAGAGGGAAAGAGCCTCAGCAAGAGAGTGCACTGTTCTTCCGTACTTCAGATCTCCTACAAAGGCAATTGAAATATCTTCAAGTCTGCCCTGAGTCTCTTTAATGGTAAATAGATCAAGCATAGTCTGTGAAGGATGCTGATTTGAACCGTCACCTGCGTTGATAACAGGAACAGGAGAGATGTCAGCAGCCAGTCTTGCAGCACCTTCCTTGTTGTGTCTGATTACTAGTGCATCAGCATAAGAGGTGATGATTCTCATTGAGTCAGCGAAAGTTTCACCTTTTTTGCCTAAAGAGGTGTTTCCTGCATCAGGGAAACCGATAACCCTGCCACCCAAACGCTGCACTGCTGTTTCAAATGACAGTCTGGTACGGGTAGAACCTTCAAAGAAGGTAACTGCTATCAGCTTGTCTTTCAATAAATCGTTTCGTGGATTTTTCTTAAGTTCAAATGCTGTTTTTAAGATCAGTTCGATATGATCTTTTGAGAACTCAGAGATGGAAATGATATCTTTTTGGAAAAGTGGATTGGTCATTTTTTGTCCCTTGCTTCTGGTTGATATCCATTAAGAACGTGGGACGCAGACGCTTTCAGGAGCGATTTGCGTTTTTTCGTGTTCCTGAAAACCGCATTATACTACTGAGTTACGAGAAAAAATGATAAAGAGATTAAACGTTTGCAATTATAGTTGTTGACTTTAATTAACTCTTTGTTATTAAAGGAATTTAAAATATTAAAAAAGCTGTATGAGATCTTTATCGGTGATAGCTATAAACTATAAAACTGTAAGACAGAGTTACTGCCTTACAGCTAAATTTTTATGGAATACTTAAGCTTATTTTGCCGCAATTACCGCTAACGCATGCTTTCTTTTGTAAATTTGGACGTTTTTAAAACCGTTCTTCTCTAGTGCCTGCTGATAATCGTCAATTGAATAGACTTTCATTCCAGGAACCTTTTTCTCAAAGAAGTTTTCCATTCTGCCGTTTTCGTAGGCGGTAACGCCAATTAAAACAGAACCGCCGTCTTTTAATGTACGGTGCATCTCATTAAAGGCTCTGTTAAGATCTGAAAAGAAGTAGGTACACTCAAATGCGGTAATAAGATTATAGGTATCTTTTTCAAATGGAAGGTTTGATACATCTCCTTCCACAAGAGACAGTCTTCCGTTTTTGATATTGGATTTATTCTTTTGAGAGCTTACTTTTAGTGATGTTTTTGAAGGATCAATACCCGTGAGAGAGCTGTTCTCAAACATCTTTGACATCTTTTTAAGATTAGCTCCCCCTCCGCAGCCTACATCTAGGATCCTGAAATCTTGAGCATCGCTTTTATCAATAAATGACAGTGCCCATGATGATAATGTCTGATGTTCTCCGTGATTCATTCCCATGCAGATCAGAGTGCCAAGAATATTCTTTGGATGAGCAAAATTGCTGAAAAAAGACATAATACCTCCTAAATAAATTATACAGTTAGCATACGCTAACTATAAATTTTTTCAAGATGTTAATGCTCCTTTGCAGATATGCGTGCAAAGGCTTGTCTCGGCAGGTGGTAAATATCAGGAATAAAATAATTCTGATTCAAAGAGATTGAAAGAAGATTGAAAATGAAGTGTCGATACTTTTGTTTTGAATCATTTGATCTCTATATTCTGGCCTTTGAGTTTTTTATTCAGACCTTATTTGAAGAAAATATGTTGTTTTGGCTGTTAGCCTTCGTACGAAAGTACGGATTGTTTGTTGTATGACGGATATTTAATATTATATTTAAAATTATAAAATCTATATATAAATATATATAAAAATATAAATTATTATATTAGATAAATTTTACAAATTTATCTAACATATTGAACTATAATAAAAAAATAAATTTGGCATAGTATTTGCCCTATGTACTTCGTAACAAAGAAATAGGAGTACATCGCTATGAATCTCTCTGAATATAATAATGTTCCTGAATGGCTTGTGAATTATATCCGTATGGCAATGGGGGGCTTTTACCGTCAGGATTTTTGGGGTGTACAGCAAAATCTTTCAAATAGCCATGTAGATAATCAGGCCTATTTAGGGACCTATTTCCCAAGATCATTTTCTGCACTTGTTGATATTGTCAAAAAACTTAACCATGATTCAAAATATTTTGAGGTTGTGAAAAGTAAAAGAAACTTAAGAATTCTTTGTGCCGGTTGTGGAACCGGAGGGGATCTTTGTGGAATGATCCATATAATTCATGAGCTCTATCCTGAAATAAGTTTTGAACTCAACATGTTTGACGGAAATCGTGATGCCATTGAAATATGCAAGACTCTGCTCATAAAGATTGCACAAAAGGAAAAAATCAATATTACCTTTGGGAAGGTTTTTACTAGAACTGTTAAAAACATATACTGTTTTAAGGAGATTGCAGGTGAGTTTTCAGATTTGGATCTTGTTCTTACATCAAAATTTATCAATGAACTTTTATCCTTCTGGAAACAGCCATATTACGACTTTGTAAATATATTTTCTGAATCAATTTGTGAAGAAGGCATAATCATTCTCGTGGATGTAACAAGTAAAAATGACCATGAGGAGTATATTCCTATTATTCTCAACAGAGAGCTTAACAGAGTTACCATAGAGAACGATTTGTCTAGTATTCTTCCTTTGCAGTGCCATGCTAACAAGGACTGCAATTGTTCCTGTTATTCAAGATACAATAACCCTGGTCATAGAGAATGTTATACTTTCAGAATAATTGGAAAAAAAGAGTTCGCATCAAAAATCGTGGGATCAGTAGAATCTGGTTACTATCTGAAGAATTCTGTCAGCGATGAATACTGCAGAGTCGATAATACTATTAGATCGCTTCAAATCTTTTAACAGAGCATGGAGAGTGAGTATGCTAAGAGAAAAACTAAGATTACAAGATGGCAGTACAGTAGATGCAATGGCTCCGGTTATAGTTTCTGCCAGCAGATCAACTGATATTCCTGCTTTCTATGCTAAATGGTTTATCGAGCGAATCAAAGCTGGTTATGTCGTATGGGTAAATCCATTTAACAGGAAACCTTCATATGTTTCATTCAGCAAAACTAGAGTTATTGTGTTCTGGACAAAAAATCCAAAACCTCTTCTTCCTTATCTTGATGAATTGGATAAAAGAGGAATCAATTATTATTTTCAGTTCACACTAAATGACTATGACGAAGAACGTTTTGAACCAAATGTTCCATCGGTAGCGAAAAGAGTTGAGACATTTAAGCTGCTTTCAGAAAGAATTGGCCCAGATCGAGTGATCTGGAGATATGATCCTCTGATTATTACACCGGAACTTAATCCAAATGCGTTGCTGCACAGGATAAGACTTGTAAGTGAACAGCTGTTTGGTCTTACTCATAAGCTTGTGTTTAGTTTTATCGATGTAGAGGCCTACCGTAAAGTTCAGAACAATTTAGTTAAGCTAGGCCTATTCTCTAAGGATGATGTTTTATCTGCACAGGCTAATCACGCACAGCAGGAAGAAATTGCCAACGGACTCATGATGCTGAGAAACTACTGGCAGAAAAGAGGTTGGCAATACACAGTTGCCACCTGCGGTGAAGATATTGATTTTTCAAAATACAATATAGAGAAAAACCGTTGTATCGATCCGGAACTTATGGACAGGTGTTTTAATCATGATACTGAACTTCAGAACTTTCTGAACGGCTTTAGAGAGTCTGTTCAGACCGATCTTTTTTCGTCCTTGGAAGGGGGTAATCAGCAATCAGCCTTTAACTATAAAAAATTCAAGGATAAAGGTCAGAGAGCAGAATGCGGATGTGTGGAAAGCAAGGATATTGGAATGTATGACACATGTTCTCATAACTGCGTTTACTGTTATGCCAACACCTCAGCTCAAACAGTAGCCAAAAACAGGAAGAATTTTATGCTGATGAGTGAAAGCATTATTCCTTTCAAGATTGCTGATTAGGTTCATTTTAAGACTGTTGCGAATGTCAATGTCATGTTGGATGCTCTTTGTCAACAATCACTTTGTTTGATAAAGGCAAGTGCCAATCAAGCTAGTCGCAACAGTCTAAATGGAAAGTTCACAATTGCTACTGTTTTGATCCTGTAGATTATGATCTGAAAGGATCTTGTTAGGATAAATAAAAGTTATTACTTTTGTTTGGGAATTGAAGCTGTGATCCTTTCAATAGTTTCATCTATCTGTTCATCAAACCTCATAAATGGAGAACTTTCTCCAAAACTTCTTTTGTCAGCACATGCAAAGAAGAATAAAGAGAACATAATTGAACAGCAGTATGCAGCATCCTTTTCTTTTAGGCCATTTGCGATGAATATTTTTCTCCAGCATTCCTTGATGTCATCAATGGCTTCTGTCTGCCAGATTTTTCTTATTTCAGGATCTTCGTAAGACAGGTAAAACACCATTGAATAAAAATCAAGACTGTTTTTGTCGTAGTACATTGCCTTGATGGACGATGTCACTTTCTGCAGAATATCTTTCAACGACAGATTATCTTCTGGGTTAAAAAGAAAGACAGCTCTGTTTTCTTTGAATTTCATTCTTACAGCCTGATGCAGCAGATCTTCTTTATCTTCAAAATAGAGATAAATTGTCGAGCGGGCCATCTTTGTCTCATTTGCAATGTCTGCAAGAGATGTTTCGTGATAGCCTTTTGCGGTAAAAAGTCTGAGGGCAGCCTCAATGATTTCTCTTGGGCGAGTATCTTTTCTTCGGACTCTTTGCTGTTCGTGCATTCTGATTAAATCTCAAATAAATAATTACTTTCCAAAAATTAAACTTTAATTCTCTGAATATCAATATATTTTGGTAAATATTCTCTATTGCATTATAAGTGGGCTAATTATTTTTGTTGTGTAACAGTACTGCTGAAAAAATCCTTATGCACAGTGCTAGCTGTTTAACTTATTGAAATATAGGTATTAAACGGATATCTTTAAAGCCATTTTTTTTAGTTCATGAATGTTATAAAAACTTATATTCAAAAATATTTAAAATTTTCTTTACATTTAAGGGCAAATTGTTGATAATACTCGGGCACTTCAGCAGGGGCATAGTTCTAATGGTAGAACAGCGGTCTCCAAAACCGACGGTTGAGAGTTCGAGTCTTTCTGCCCCTGCCACTTCTAGTTATTTTTTCCATTTTCTAAATTTTTTTAACCTCAAATTTATACTAAAAAATACCACTTTATCTGTTTGTTTTATCAGATAAATTGTGCCTATTTAGCAATTTTTAAATAAAAAGCATATTTTGGTATTAAGAATGAACTAAAAACTTGGAACACGTAAAACGTGTGAAAGAACACGCAACGCACTGTTCGCAAAATTCGGTTCACCTCGGTACAGAAATTCTGCATAACATCGGTACCCCTCCTTCAGAATAATCCGCTCTAACTTCGGTATACCTCCTTCCGAAAATTCGCCCTAACTTCGGTAGTATCTTTGAATTATTGACATACCTTTTTTCACAACGATCTGAATTAACATAA
>JBJEWY010000023.1:0-57459 GCA_051885305.1 Succinivibrio sp.
TTCATCCCAACCGCCTATAGAGGCGGGGGAATTCTTGCTAGATAAAGTTAAAAACTTAATTGCGCCACGAGTCTGTTTCATAATGTTTTTCCTCACATAAAATTGTTATCATCGATTCAGAATTAATCTGATTGCTGAGATAATATAAAAAATATTTTTATATACGTATTTTTAGGGATTTTTTATATAAAATATTTCTGTATAAAAATTATTACCAGATCACATACTACTGAAATAGTCTATATAATCCAAAGATAAATGCCAAACAGATTTTGCTAATTTTTTATACATCCTGTTTATGCAGATTCGGATACTCAGGAATTACAGTGAGGATAAGAGCAAAAAAAACACATGTTTTTCGTGCTTACGAAAAAAAAGAGAAACCAAAAAGACTGACTTTCCAGTTTAGAATAAGACAAATCTACGTGAATCCTCATACGAGAATTTTAAGAATTTTGCAGAAGCTATTATGCTATCCCTATTCGGATTTCATAAAGAAAGAAAGGATCTCTGGAATTTTTGATTCAAAGTTATCGTATGTGTGACTGCCACCGTCTTCAACATTAAGACAGGCATCTTTGAAAAACTGCGATGCAATTCTGTAATCTAGTACTTCATCTCCACGCTGCAGAAAGACAAGTGTATCCTCTGCTTTATAGCCTCTGATTGTCTCTTCAGCTTCTTTCATCAAAGACAGATCTTCCTCTGTTACCACAAACTTTTTATGGGTATAGAAATTTTCAAGCTCAACACCTAACAGGTGATTTTTTTCTATGAAAGCAGATGGGTAAATGCAGGGATTTATCAGAGCTGTTTTAAGAGAGTATCTTAATGAAAGTATAAGGGCGTAGAAACCACCTAATGAACTTGCAACTAGACATGGCTTTACTCCTTCTTTTAGTGATCTTTTTATAAAGCAATCAAGATCATCTAAGCCCTGTCTGAACTTGTCATCAAAATCTAGGGATACAAAGTCGCACTCAGGCATCAGTCTTTCTAGTTCTTTTTTGAAGATAACAGCCTTTCTGGCATTTGAACCTGACTGTAAACCATGAATATAGGCTATTCTCATTAGTAGCCGTCTACATTGTAATTTGGAATAAAAGGATTGTTCTCAAGGCGGAAAACTTCTGTCTCAATAGTACCATCAGCCTTAAATGTCAGATATCTCCATCCGGGAGCTAGTGAATCTAGGGCAAAATCATTTGAGCGAGGGGTAAACTGAATTGAGGTAGAAGGTGTAGCAATATAGCGGATACCTCTTTCAGTCACATCTACTTCCTGATGAACATGACCTGTAATCACAGCTTTTACCCTATCCAAGCGACGGATATAGGTATTAAACTCATCAAAATTATGCATAGTCTGGGTATCAAGCCATGATGAGTTTACCAAAAGTGGCATATGATGAACCATAATTGCCATATGTTGAGAAGGAGATCTCTGCTGACAGTATGCTGCATAATCAAGTTGTTTACGCTGAATCCATCCGTGCGGTACTGCATAAACTTCTGAATTAAGCATCACAAACTGCCAAGTTGGAGTGATAATGTTTTTGGCAATTTCAACTCCTAAATCAGCAAAAATTCTGTACATCAGAGGGCCATCATCATGATTGCCCGGCAAAAAGAATACAGGTTTTTCCAAGATGCTTATGTAGGACGCGAAGTGCTCATAAGAGGATACAGAATAGTCCTGACTGATATCCCCAGTAAAAGCCACAAAATCATAATCTATATTCTGTGCCTTAACAGCCTTAAGGACAGCCTTAAAGCTTTCTGTAGTATTTACCCCCAGAAGATCTTTGGTTTCATCAGCAAACAAATGACAGTCAGTAAGTTGTAAAACCCTTACGCTGCCGTCAGATGATGCAGGTCTTATATTTCTGGGAGCCATTTTTCAGTTAATACCTTTTTATATTGCCCTAAGCTGAATCTTATTTCATACGGTGAAAAGCAGAATACATTTTATAGAAAAAATCGCCACAAAAATGGAATACTGATCGCCAATTTGAAAATGCACATATTTTTTATTTCAGGTTATGAGATTATGTGTTTTATCAACGTATTTCAATCAGCACCAATGATATTCGTATATTGTATTCTACGACTTGTACTTACTTTTTATAAAAAGTGTGAGCCGCTCAACAAATTTTTAAATACATCTTTTTTCTATGCTAAAAAATGATTCGCATAGTTACTTAAGCCTGTTGCGCGGCTTTTTTTAAATCTGTATAACAATTAAGCTAATTTAAGACTTTCTGCCTTCAAAATAATCATACAGTTCCTTATGCTTTAGCTCTAAATGCTGAAGAGCAATAATTGCAATGGCATTTCTGATTCTGCCCTTTTCAATCTGCTCATAAGCTTCGTGTCTGTTAGCCTTGAATACTCTTAAATCCTCGCCTTCTACATCTAGGCCTCCATGATTTTCAAGATTAGACAAATCAGCATCAGCCACATATAAAGTGCACATTTCTGAGATGCCACCTGGAGATGGGTATTCTTCTAGGACCATCTTCATACGATCTTCTGTAAGATCAAGTCCGATTTCCTCTTTAACTTCACGAAGTGCAGCCTGCATTGGGCTTTCACCTTTATCAATGATACCTGCTACAATTTCAATGAGCCATGGGCTGAAACGATCGTTTAATGCACCTGGTCTGAACTGCTCAATTAAAGCTACCTCATCAGACTTTCTGTCCCAAGCTAAGATACAGACAGCGTTTGCGTCGCGCTCAAATATTTCTCGGTCGAGAATTTTTCCCTCTTTTCCCGAGAACTGGCTATAGGAAACTTGATAATAATCAATAGCAAAGAAGCGTTTAAACAGACGCTCCTTTTTATGAATGGTTACATCTTTTAGTGTAAAGCGAGGAGAAAATAGACTGTTTTCGTTATTATCTGTATTCATTGTGAGCCCAAATAGCATAAAATAATTCAAATTCAGGAGATTTCAACATGATCAAGAAAATCTTAAAAAATGCTGTACTGGTTACTCCCACTCGTATTATACGCAATGACATCCTAATCGATGGCAATTTAATTGCAAAAATTGGAAAAAATCTAGAATGTAAGGATGCAAACGTTATTGATCTTCAAGGCAGCATCATCTTTCCTGGACTCATCGACGAGCATGTGCATTTCAGAGAGCCAGGTATGGAACACAAGGCAAACATCCGCTCTGAATCAAGAGCAGCCGTAACAGGTGGTGTTACCTCATATCTTGATATGCCAAACAATTCTCCCTCAGTTACAACCATATCCCAGATTAATCACAAAAAAGATATTGCTGCAAAAGACTCTGTTGCAAACTACGGATTTTATTTAGGTGCAACGGATGACAATCTTGAGGAAATAAAAAACGCCCCTGTAAAGGAAATAGCTGGTATCAAGGTATTTATGGGCTCATCTACAGGATCTCTTCTTGTAGATAAAAAAGATAAATTAAAACAGATCTTTGAAAGTGCAAAAACCATTATCTGCCTTCACTGCGAGGATACAAAGACCATACTTGATAACGAGAAGAGAGTAAAAGAACAGTATGGTGACAATCCCCCATTTGCAATACATCCTATAATAAGAAACCGCGACGCCTGCATAGAATCATCAAAACTTGCCATTGAACTAGCTCTTGAAACAGGTGCAAGAATTCACATCATGCACATTTCAACCAAAGAAGAAGTCGAGATGCTCAAAAATTATGTCTACGGCAATGTAGCTGTAAGACAGATCTCTGGTGAAGCCTGTATTCCTCATCTATTCTTCAGTGAATGTGATTACGACAGAAAAGGAGCATTTTTGAAATGCAATCCGGCAGTCAAGACAGAAATGGATCGTCTTGCCATTTCAGATGCTGTAGAAAACGGAATTTTAACAACAGTTGCAACTGATCATGCCCCTCATGAAACTGAAGCTAAAACAGGACCATACTTTAAATGCGCCTCGGGTCTGCCATCAGTGCAGTTCTCTTTACTTGCGCTTTTAGAATTATGGGAAAGAGGTGAAATCACTTTAGAGACCATTGCAAAAGTCACCTCAACCAATGTTGCAGACAGATTCCACATCAAAGGTCGAGGACGAATCGAAGAAGGATGCTTTGCTGATCTTGCAGTGGTTAATCCGTCCTGTCTTAATACAGTAACAAAGAATGACATTGTGTCTATCTGTGGATGGTCGCCATTCGAAGGCGAAACCTTCACATGCAAGGTTACCCATACCTTCGTGAATGGAAAAATGATTGTAAAAGACGGAAAGATAATAGATGAGAGCCCTGCAATGGCTCTTGAATTCGACCGCTAAGATAAAGTCTTTTTAAGTCAAATCAGGGCGTTCAGCCCTGATTTTTCATACATTATGGCAGAGCAAAACCAATCTTTCTGTAAACATCATCAAGAGTAGTCTGAGCCCTCTGGGCTGCCTTATCAGCACCATGCTTTAGGATCTCTTTTAGATAATCCTCATTTTCTCTAAGCTCTTTGTAACGCTTCTGCAGAGGCTCAAGCAGGGCGATAATTGCATCACCAACCTCACACTTGAAGGTACCGTACATCTGACCTTTGTATCTGTCTACAAGTTCTTCTACAGGAGTATTTGTACATGCAGACATGATTTCAAGCAGATTAGATACGCCAGGCTTCTTTTCCCAGTCATAGGCAATAACAGGAGGATTGTCAGAGTCAGTTACCGCACGCTTTAATTTCTTGAGAATGGATTTAGGATCTTCTAGGATTCTTACTACATTGTTCTCATTGTCGTCAGACTTTGACATCTTCTTGGTTGGCTCCTGAAGAGACATTACTCGGGCACCAGCCTTAGGGAAGTAACCTTCTGGAAGAACAAATGTCTTGCCATAAAGATTGTTGAAACGTGTAGCGATATCACGGGTGATTTCAATATGCTGTTTCTGATCATCACCAACAGGTACCAGATCAGCCTGATACAGAAGAATATCAGCGGCCATGAGCACAGGATAATCAAAAAGACCTGCTGTCACATTGTCAGCATAACGCTTTGATTTGTCCTTGTACTGGGTCATACGGTTTAATTCACCAACCTGGGTATAGCAGTTTAAAACCCATGATAGCTGGCAGTGAGCAGGGACATGAGACTGCATGAAGATAGTACTCTTCTGAGGATCAATACCTGCAGCAATAAAGATTGCAAGGGTATTGTAAGAACGCTCTAAGAGCTCTTTTGGATCCTGTCTTACAGTAATTGCATGCTCGTTAACCACACAGTAAATGCAGTCATACTCATCCTGAAGCTTTACCCAGTTTCTAAGTGAGCCGATATAGTTACCGATTGAAAGCTCACCTGATGGCTGAATACCACTGAAAATAATCTTTTTAGACATTTGTTAACCTTTTAATTCTTTTACTAGAGCTGTTAGTTCTGTAAAACTATCAAATTTATAGTCATATTTTAACTTTGTTACATCGCTGCGATTATAACCGTATGTAAAAAAAACTGTTGAGATGCAGGCGCTGTTTCCAGCAATAATATCATTATCTGAGTCACCTACCATCAGAACATTGTCTGAGTGTACATTAAGCTGTTCAAGCACGTACAATACAGGCAGAGGGTCTGGTTTTCTTTTCTCTAGAACCTCACCACCTAAAATACAGTCAAAATAATCACTAAGACCCATGTACCCAAGAAGAGGGATCGCAAAAATCTGAGGTTTATTGGTTACAACTCCAAGTTTAATTCCAAGACTTTTAAAGTATGCAAGACCTTCTTTTACTCCATCATATACTCTGAAGTTACTGTTAAGACCTTGTGTGTACACATCATTGAAAATAGCCCTGGCCTTTTTCAGTACTTCAGGATCTACCTCATCAGCGCCCACATCAAAGTGGCCTGCAATTACTCTTGAGAGCAGAAGATTTACACCATTACCAACGTAACCTTTTACAGTTTCAAGGGATGGAATCACAATACCTGATTTTTCAGCTACCGTTCTTGCAGCAAGCGCAAGCTGAGGGATGGTATCTGCTAAGGTACCATCAAGATCAAAGAGCATGGCCTCAGGTAATGAATCAAGTTTCATTTACGAAAGAGCCTTTTTAAGATCAGCTAGTGCCTGCTTTTTATCATCTGCACCAAAGAATGCTGAGCCTACCACAAAAATTTCGGCACCATAAGACGCAATCTCGGCAATATTTGATGATTTAACACCACCGTCTACTTCGACAGGGATATCAACACCAGCCTCCTCCTGCATCTTTTTAATGTCAGCAACTTTTAAAAGAGTGGCAGGAATAGTCTTCTGGCCACCAAAACCAGGATTTACAGTCATCACCAGAAGAAAATCAAGCTTATCAAACAGATATTTTAAAAGCTGAGGAGGTGTTGATGGATTTAAAGCAAGACCTGCCTTAGCGCCCTTCTCCTGAATGTGAGTTAACATTCTTTCAGTATGGATACAGGCTTCAGGATGAAATGAGATCCATGAGGCACCAGCATCAATGTAATCATCAACTATCTGCTCAGTTACAGGATCGATCATCAGATGCACATCAAAAACAGCATCAGAAAACTTCTTGCGCATTGCCTTGAGGAAGGCTGGACCAAAAGTCATGTTAGGAACAAAATGATAATCCATTACATCAAAATGGATCACATCCACGCCCTCATCAAGGGCTTCTTTCACATCCTTCTCAAGATTTAGAAGATCGGCGGATAAAATAGATCCTGCAATTTTAAAATTTCTGGTTTTCAATTTAATTGTTTCTCATTTCTGTCTGAACTTTGTTAAAGGATTTCACAAAAGGTCCTGCTTTCTTGAGATTGGCTGGAAGCTTACGAATATAGGCTACAGCCTCGCCTGTTGAAAGAAAATCACCTGTGATCAGAACATACCAAGTGCTCTGACCACGTTTAGTGGTATAAATCCAATAACGGCCGTCAATGTAATCAGCAACCTCTAAAAGAGGAGCCTTCTTTCCGCCAGCTAAAACCTGTACGGTATAGTGACGGGAATTCTTTTCTGTAAGCTCTGATTGGGCACCAGGAATTGGAGTAACATTCAAAGGAGCTCTATTTGTCTTTCTGACAGTCTTTTTTACTGTTTCGTTGCTTTTTACCTCAGCTTCCTTTTTCTGTTCTTCCGCTTTTGTCTTTTCAGCAAGAGCTTTCTGTTCCTCTTCTAGCTTTAGCGCATGTTCACGGGCAAGCTTTTCATCAAGCTCACGCTTTTTAATAGCAGCATCTTCTGCCTCAATCTTGTCCTTATAGAGGATATTATCCTGTCTTGAGAGTACTGCAACAGTATTATCTTTTGCAGCATCAGCTTTTGCTGACTCTGCCTTTTCAGATTTTGCTACAGTTCCTCCCAATTGTTGCCTGGGACGGTCTGATTTGTCAGAATCAGCCTCCTTGTTCTCAATTGCATCTAAGGTCTTACCTTCAAGTGTTACAGAATTCTTGGTAGTTGCCTTGACAGTTTCAGCCTCAATGCCTTCACTTACCTTTGGCAGAAGCTCACCATCATCACTTACGCTGTTCTTGCCATCACCTTTTGGTCCCTTTGCGTTGATATCAGTAACGGCACCTGCAGATACTGCAAGAGGGTCCTCACTTACAGAATTATTGACAGTATCGTTTACAGTTACACTGTTGTCAGCCTTGCCTACTGTCGGTGTTGATTCACTACCTGCATCATTGTTTGAACCGAACACCTTTTCAGTAACATTAGATCCTAAAAACACCGGTATAAGGCATGCAATCACAATGACGATACAGATAATAGAGATAAATACTGCAGAGGAACTACGTTTCTTCTTTTTGAGGACATCTGGTTTAATCTCAACAGGTGTTTCTGTATTCTTGCTTGTTGCTTCTATTGGATCGCTCATAAGTATCTCCGTAAGTTTGATAATTTTTCCAACATTTCCTGAGCATTTTTCATATGCTTTAGGAAGTTTTGATTCTATAGTCTTATATACTCTTGAAAGATTAGCGGATTCAAAGATCTGCCTTGAAATTTCCAAAGTCTCATCCATAGACAGAGACGGAACAGCATACTGAACATATCCTATTCTGCCCGACAGCTTTGCCATCTTGGTTTCAGCCCATAAAGGATGAGCTGTAAGTAGCATGGAAAAACGATTGGATCCTAGGTATTTTTTAAACAGCTCAAAAAGCTCTTCAACAAAGTCATCAATTGCACTGTCTAGATCATCTGCAACAATAAGAAACTTCTCTCTTACAGGAACTGACAGCTCATTGAATGCCTGCCATAAAGGTTTTGAACTGTCAAAAGTTTTGCCTTGAGATATCTGCTGCAGCACAAGTACTCTTAGATTCTCAAGTGATGAGTCATCCTTGCAGGGAATAAATACCGTGGTATATCTGCCGTCTAAAGCATTTATAAGCTGCTCGCATAAAGAAGTTCTGCCAGATAAAGAGTCACCATTTAAAAGAACCAGAGAATCGGCATGAGCAAACTCTGCCTCGATTTTCTTGGCACATTCCAAAAAGGACTTTGCAGTAGACAGACCAGTGTATGACATCAGGCTTTAAGTTCCCCGATCAGAGCTCTGACCTCATCATCGCTGACATCACTGAAAAGAGCAACCTCTCCGATTCTGACAGGAAGGACATATCGAATCACGCCATGTCTTACCTTTTTATCATGACGCATGTAAGTAATAAAATCTTCACCTGTCATCTTCTCTGGAATTTCTACAGGAAGAAGTGATTTCTCACAGAGTTTTTTCATGCGAGAAAAATCATCTGCAGTTATTAAACCACGCTTTTGGGCCAGAGCTGAGGCAATTACCATACCAAGACCTACAGCCTCACCATGAAGCCAGGTTCCAAAGCCTAAAAACGCCTCTATTGCATGCCCGAAAGTATGACCGTAATTTAAAATCGCTCTTAGAGAATGTTCCTGCTCATCTTTTGATACGACATCGGCCTTGATTTCACAGCATCTTCTGACAATGTGAGACAAGGTATCGTGATCTAGGGAAAACACCTTTTCAACATTGTACTCAAGGAAGTCAAAAAAAACACTGTCATAAATGATACCTGTTTTTACAACTTCCCCTAACCCTGCTGTAAGTTCTTTCTTAGGCAAGGTATTTAAACAGTCAATTGATGCAAGCACGGCCTTTGGCTGATAAAAAGCACCAATCATATTCTTGCCTAAAGGATGGTTTATGGCAGTCTTGCCTCCAACAGATGAATCTACCATGGCTAAAAGAGTAGTTGGGATCTGAACAAATGGAATTCCTCTTTGATAGGCTGAGGCAGCAAAACCTGCCATATCACCTACAACACCACCACCTAAAGCAACAATGGCACCATCTCTGCCAAATTCTGCCTCCATAAGTGCGGTCATGATGGAAAACCATGAATCTACTGTCTTATAGCACTCACCATCTTTTAAAACACAGGAATGAACTTTAAAGTTTTCCTTTTCTAGGCATTCTTTTAGTTTTTCAAAATATAAAGGACCTACAGTGTCATTGGTCACTACCATCAGATCCTGTACCTTTGGTAAAGCCTTTCTTATGAGGGTTCCATATTCAAGATCCTTACCAATGTATATCGGATATGAACGCTCATTTAAACCTACAGTTATAGTTTCCATGACATTTCCTTTAATCTATCTTTAATCTGTTCTACACAGTCATGTACGGAATTTAGACCTGAATCAACTTTAAAATCACACACAGAAGAATATATAGGCTCTCTCACTTTAAAGATATTTGATAAACGCTCTCTTCTGTCATCAACGTTAATCATTGGACGGTTATTGTCCTTCAATGTACGCTGATACTGAACATCGACATCTGCATGCAGATAAACCACAAAACCGCCGTTCTGAATAAGTCTGCGATTTTCTTCCTTCATGACAGCTCCACCGCCTGTTGCAATAACAGCATTATCGTAGGACAGACATTTTTTCAAAACTTCTGTCTCTAGTTCTCTAAAGCCAGTTTCACCATCTTTACTGAAGATCTCAGGAATAGACATGCCTGCTGTTTTTACAATTTCCTCATCTATGTCTACAAATGCAGACGTGGTTACAAGAGCCAGAGACTTGCCTATTGAAGTTTTCCCTGCCCCCATAGGACCAATTAAAATGATCCTTCCAGAATTTTTTAACGTCATAAATTACCAGTGATTTCTTTAATTTTCATAGATTTTACCGCAATTCTTCTATAGATCCTATGCTATTTATGTTGCTAACGTGCAATAATATGCCAAAACTATCAAATACAGAGGCGCATGTGCTTTTTAAAATTATCAAATTCTTTTTCTGGTCGGGATTATTTCTGACAGGTGCAGGTGGAGTTGCAGGAGCAGCTTTTTACTACCAGACTTTAGGTGAACTTCCTGATGTTAACAAGCTAAAGGAAGTAACCTTTGAAACTCCCATGAAAATTTACACTCAGGACAACAAACTGATTGGTGAATTTGGTGAGAGCAAGAGAATTCCTGTCTCTATCGATCACATACCGCTAAAACTCAAGCAGGCTTTTTTAGCTATTGAGGACACACGATTCTATGAGCACAGTGGTATTGATCCTGTAGGTATTGCGAGAGCTGCTCTGGTATCAGCAACAGCTGCAAGTGCACGACAGGGTGCAAGTACTATTACACAGCAGGTTGCAAGAAACTTCTACCTGACACGAGAAAAAACCTTAAAGAGAAAACTCAAAGAAATTTTCATCTCTTTAAGAATCGAGCAGGTTTTAACCAAAGACGAGATCTTCGAACTCTACCTAAACAAGATTGCCCTAGGGCACAGAGCATATGGCGTTGCAGCAGCAGCTCAGACTTATTATGGTAAGACCCTAGATGAGTTAACCTTAGGTGAGATGGCAACAATAGCTGGTCTTCCAAAGGCACCATCAGCGCTGAACCCTATCACCAATCCAAAGCGATCACGTGACAGACGCCATCTAGTGCTTGATCGTATGTATACTCTTGGTTTTATTACCAAAGAAGAGTATGAAAAAGCTGATGCTGAACCATACAAAGCAGAATTTCATTCAAGCAAACTTGAAGCCTATGCTCCATATGTAGCAGAAAAAGCACGTCTTTTAGCTTTAGATAAGATTGGCGCCTCAGCTTACACAGACGGAATTGAAATTTATACCACCGTAAATTCAAATGACATGGAAGCTGCCCACTATGCTGTATTCAAGGCTGTCACCCAGTATGATCACCGCCACGGATACAGAGGTAGCAAAACAAATGTAAATACCCTAAAGGAAAGTGAAAGTGATTTTGATGAGGACAGTTTCCTCTACAAACATGATGTTTACAGATACATTCACCCTGCAATCGTAACTGAAACTGACGATAACGCTGGTTTTCTGAAGGCAAAATCAAGAAACGGTGACATCACCATCAAATTTGAGCAGATGAAATGGGCTGCCCCTTTTATCTCTGATAAGAGACAGGGACCAAGTCCAAAAAGGGTAAGTGATGTTGCTAAAAACGGAGATCTCATCTACTACTTTACAGATGAGGAGAATCAGACCGTTTTAACGCAGATCCCAGAGGTAGAGGCTTCAATTATTGCTCTAAATCAGTATAACGGCGCAGTAGTTGCCATGGTCGGCGGTTTTGACTTTGCAAAAAGCAAGTTTGACAGAACCACTCAGTCCACAAGACAGACCGGTTCAAACTTCAAGCCATTCTTGTACTCAGCTGCCGTTGCCAAGGGAATCAACATCAATTCCATCATGCAGGATGAGCCTATAAAGACATGGGATCCAGGTTCAAGAAGCTGGTGGTCACCAAAAAACTCCCCTAACCGCTATGATGGTCCAATGACATTAAGGGAGGCTCTTGCCCGCTCAAAGAACGTGGTATCAATCAGACTTATCCGCCAGATTGGAGTTCACAATGTAGTTGAACATGTCGCAAAATTCGGTCTTAATGTTCCAAAATCACAGCAGGTTGAAGCTATGGCATTAGGATCTGTTGAGGTAACTCCACTTGATCTGGTTACAGGTTACTCCACCTTTGCTAACGGCGGTTATAAGGTTGAACCATATCTTGTAACAAAAATTGTAAAAGGCGGACAGACTATTTACAGCTATGAACCTAAAACCTGTAATCCAACCTCCAAGGACAAGGTCGTAAACTCTATTGAGCTTCAGTATACTGACAATACTGTAGGCGAAAACGAAGCACCACAGGTTCTGTCACATAAAAACGCCTTTATCGTGGGAGATATGATGCGTTCTGTTATCTATGGTGGTGAAGGTATATCTGGCCCGTACTGGGGAACAGGATCACGTGCATTCCGCACTACAGGACGAGATGATCTGCACGGCAAGACCGGTACCACCAATAACGTGCATGATGCATGGTTTTCAGGATTCAACGGTTATGTTACCGCAACAGCATGGATGGGATTTGATACTGACAGAGATTTAGGCTGGTCAAGAAGTCAGGGCCCTGAGGGTGGAGCCTACTCTGCACTGCCAATCTGGGCAGAGTTTATTAAGCTGACTCAAAAAGATCTGCCTCCATCACCAATGCCTGTACCTGAAGGCCTCGGGAAATGCTCTAACAATGGTCTTGTAGACTGGTGTATTTCAGGTGGCTCTTCGCTATCTGAAGAGTATGACTCAGGCAATGATGGCGATCTTGAAGGAATTACAGAGGACGATAATGGGCAGGGCGAAACTCCTGTAGAGAATCAGGTACCTGATGATACTGGTGTTGTTGATACATCAACTGTTGACAGTGACAATATCTTCTAATAAAGATTGACCAATTGTATTAAAGGGCACTGACAAATTTATTGCTGTCAGTGCCCTTGTTATGTGTTGTAACTAAATTTTAGACTTCTTAAAAGTTTTTAAGATTTTTAATTAAAAGCAGAGGCTCATTTATTTTTCTTTTAATGTCTGATGGTGTAGCAGAAAAAAGAGAACCGACACCTACAATCTGACCGTCAAAAACTCTTCTGAGTACCGGATGTCTTGCTCTCTCCCATACAGGGATCCTGTACTCCATAAACAGCTTTTTTAGCTCCCTTGAATGGCACCGCTGATCAGGTTTTATTTTAAGTGAACCTTTAGACGTAAAATCAAGAACAAGGCCATCTGTAAATAGCTCTTTAGCGTTTTCTGTCATTTCATAGCAAAATGACCCCAATGTAAGAGTGTCATCCTTTTTGATCGTATAAAGCTTTTTTTCAGGATCTGTAAAATTGAAAACAGCATACAGCCCGCTTTTAAAACGTCTCACAGACAGACCATCAAATCTTACTTCACCAAACTGATCATCACTTATTAGACACAGATTCAAACACTCTTCAACAGCATTAAGCTCTGGTGGCATTACAAGATATTTTTCTAAAAAAAGTCTTATTACCATAAGAGCAAGCGGAACATCATTAACATCAAATAAGGAGAAATCCAAACAGTTTTGCTCTTTTATAAAAGCCTTATCAAAATACCCCCTTGCAAAACGAAGAGCTAAATCATGCTCGTAACTGCAGAGTTTTGCTGAACGCAGAATAGCCTTGTCTACACCTTTAAATCTTGTTCTTAAAAGAGGAAGAACTTCAAGGCGGACAAAATTACGCTCAAACTTTAGATAGGTATTTGATATATCAAAGACGTGACTGAAGCCTATGGACTCAATGATATCTGTGATTTCTTTTTTGGTATAGTGAAGAAGAGGTCTTATGATAGTACCCCTCTGATCACTTATCTTATACTGCATTCCAGACAAACCGTATGGACCAGATCCTCTTTTAAGAGCCAGAATAAAATTCTCGACCTGATCATCAGACTGATGGCCTAAAAGGAGAACTTCTCCATTTGATGTATGTTCTAAAAGTGCTCGATAGCGTTCAGCTCTTGAGACATCCTCTGGGGATTTCCCTCCACCATAAACAATATTCAATTTCGGGGTAAATAAAGTGACATTAAGCTTTCTACAAAGCTTTGTGCAGTGTTCAAACCAGATAGGATCATCAGCATCAAGGCCATGAATGCAGTGAACGGCCTCAACACTTATATCAGGAGAGAGTTCTCTTGCCTTGCATGCGACAAGAAGAACCATCGTAGAATCAGCACCTCCTGATAATCCAACCACAAGTTTTCTGGACGTTGTGGCATCTATCAGGCGGTGAGCCTCTTCTTCAAGAATATCTGAAGCTTTTTTAGGATCCAAGATTAGCAGTAGCCGTACTTCATCAGGCGGCTGTATCTCTGTTCAATAATACGATCAGATGGAATTGATGACAGTTCACCAAGATCTGCTAAAAGGCGCTCTCTTAAGTTTTCTGCCATTTCATCATAGTTACGGTGTGCACCACCTAAAGGCTCTTTTACAACATTATCGATAAGCCCAAGATCTTTAATACGATAAGCAGTAATGTTCATAGCTTCAGCAGCTAATGGAGCTTTTTCTGCTGACTTCCAAAGAATTGAGGCGCAACCCTCAGGTGAAATTACAGAATAGGTTGAATACTCAAGCATGTTTACTCTGTCACCTACACCAATGGCAAGAGCACCACCTGAACCGCCCTCTCCGATTACAGTACATACTACAGGTACTGTCAGATCAGACATCAACTTTAAGCTCTCAGCAATAGCACCAGCCTGTGAACGCTCTTCAGCACCTACACCTGGATAAGCGCCTGGAGTATCAATAAATGTTAAAATAGGTACATTGAAACGCTCAGCAAGCTTCATCAGACGCATTGCCTTGCGGTAGCCCTCAGGACGAGGCATACCGAAATTACGCTTAGTACGCTCCTTGATGTCACGACCTTTCTGATGACCGATAACCATAACAGGACGACCGTTGAGACGGGCAAGACCTCCGATGATAGCCTTGTCATCGGCAAAGGCTCTATCACCTTTAAGCTCATGGAAATCAGTAAAAATGCGTGAGACATAGTCTAAGGTATATGGACGCATTGGATGACGTGACAGCTGTGAGATCTGCCAGTCTGAAAGTGATGAGAAAATCTTTCTGGTAAGCTCAAGATTCTTCTTTTCAAGCTGATTGAGTTCTGCTGTGAGATCAACACTTGAATTAGAATCTGCACTTAATCTTTTGAGTTCCTCAATGTGAGCTAACAGATCAGCAATTGGTTGTTCAAAGTCTAAGTAATTAATATTCATCACGGCGATGCGTCCTCATATTCTTCACAATCTGGTGAATTTTACACCAAATACGGGATATTTTGGAAATTATCTCTTATCGAGCTCGTTAATGTCTGAATTATTTAAGAGATTTTTTATTGGACCGTAGCTTTTACGGTAGCAGTCAAGAAGCGGCAGGTGTCTTAGCACCTCTAGATGAGCTGCAGTAGGATAGCCCTTATGACGAAGAAAACCGTATTCAGGGTATTTTTTATCAAGCTCCTTCATCTGCCTGTCTCGCTCAACCTTTGCAAGAATGGAAGCTGCGGAGATTTCTGCTACTCTAGCATCTCCTTTTACAACGGCCTCACACCTTATCTTAATTCCTGGCGGAACCTTATTTCCATCTACAAGCATCAAATCACACTGCATGTTCATATTCTCGTAAGCTCTTTTCATAGCCTCCATTGAGGCCCAGAGAATATTTAAAGAATCAATTTCTTCTGGTGTGCACTGACCTACGCCATAAGCTAAGGCTTTTTCCTTGATTTCAATCTCTAAAGCCTCACGCTTTTTCTCAGTAAGCTTTTTTGAGTCGTTTAACCCAGAAATTGGTCTTTTAGGATCTAAAATCACACAGGCTGCCACCACGTTCCCCATTAAAGGGCCTCGTCCAGCTTCGTCAGCGCCACAAACTAAATGATTTGCAGGGTCAAGAGGATAAATGTATGGTTCAGTTATGATCTTTGCCATTTTCTGATCTGATTTTAAAATCAGTTTCTGCATTTAAGGTCGTATCAGCAACAATATTCTCTGATTTTGGTTTAAAACTGATACCATAATGTTTATTGATGACATTAAACACTGCGTCACAGGCAAGCTCATCAGAATTGCATCTCATTCCGCGATGCAGATCTTCAAACTCCTTCTTCATGAGAATATTGTCATAAATTAAAAGCTTGTGCATCTCATCTGCTAAAGCTTCACTGGTGCAGTTCTCCTGAATGAACTCTTTGACAATTCTGCGACCAGCAATCAGGTTTGGCAGAGAGTAAACATCAACCTTTAGAAGAATTCGGGCAATAAAAGCACTCACGGCGCTTACCCTGTAGGCTACAGCAAAAGGAGTCTTAAGCAGCATAGTCTCTAAGGCTATGGTACCGCAGGTTAAAAGCACCGCATCTGCTGATGCGATGACATCCTGGGTTTTGCCTACATAAACTGTAAGAGAAAGATCTGGTGCCACCTCAAGCCACAGATCTTTTACAAGCAGAGCCTTGTTGTGATCAGGTACCGTACATACAAAAACTGTATTAGGAAGTTTCTTTTTCAAAAGACGAGCCGCATGAGCATATATCGGAAGCATTCTGGTGATAACGCCCCTGCGAGATCCTGGAAGAATCGCCATGATCTTCCCTTTTACAGGCTCTACAGAATTTTTGTAGATATTGATACGCTCACGGCACTGTGCCTGAGAAATATTAACCGGGATCGAATTGGCAAGTGTATGACCTACATAAGTACAAGACATTCCCCTTGCTAGATACCACTCTCTTTCAAATGGGAGCAAAGAGAGGATCTCATCGCAAGATTTTTTGATGGTTTTGATTCTACCCTCACGCCATGCCCACACAGAAGGACTCACATAATGAACAGTTGAAACACCAGCCATCTTGAGCTTCTGCTCTACGTATAGATTGAAATCAGGAGAATCGATACCTACAAGAACACAGGGACGAGCCTCTAGTAAGTTCTTGATCAGACGTTTTCTAATCTTAAGGATTTTTGGCAGTTTTAAAAGAACTTCAGTTATGCCCATTACAGAAAGATCTTCCATATTGGCAAATGAATGAAGTCCCTGATGGATCATTTTCGGTCCGCCGATACCTATGAACTGCGCCATAGGATCACGGCGTCTTATGGCCATCATCAGTCCAGAGCCTAAGGTATCACCTGAGGTCTCTCCTGCAACAAGCGCATAAAGATGAGGGTTGGCCCTAGACTGTATAGCCATTAGCGGATGATACCTCTTCCAGAGTTCTTCAGGAAATCAAGTAGTGGTTTGACTTCACTTACCTCTGCGGCAATCTTCTCAATCTCAGCAATTGCATCTTCTATTGTAAGATGCTTCTTGTAGAGTAAAAGATATGACTGCCATATTGCGGAGATAGCCTCTTTTGAGAAACCACGACGCTGCAGACCGACCTTGTTGATACCAAAAGGCTTAGCATAATGACCAGCAGCCATCACATAAGGAGGAACATCCATATTAAGAGCAGCCATACCGCCTACCATAGCATGACAGCCGACTCGTCCAAACTGATGAATTGCAGCAAGACCGCCAAATACTACCCAATCATCAATAGTAACGTGACCTGCCAAAGTTGCATTGTTTGAAAAAATGCAGTGATCACCGATTACACAGTCATGAGCAACGTGAGTATTGATCATAAACAGGTTGTTGGAACCAACGGTGGTAGTGCCAAGTCCCTGTACTGTTCCACGATGCATTGAGCAGTGCTCTCTTATCACGTTATTGTCACCGATGGTAAGGGTAGTAGGCTCGCCAGCATACTTGAGATCCTGACAGCCTTCACCTATTGAGCAGAACTGATAAAAATGATTTCCTTTACCTATGGTTGTCGGGCCGCGAACTACAGAAAACGGCTCAAAGATACAATCATCACCAACCGTTACCTGACCTTCAATGATCACGTTTTCTCTAATGGTTACATTCTTCCCTAAAACCACATCTGGTCCGATAATAGCACTAGGGCTAATAATACCTGTTGCTTCAGTCATTTCTCACCAGTTAATCTGTAGAATTCTCAAAATTAGTGTTTTGCGCACATTAAATCGGCGGTACAAACAACCTTGCCATCAACACTGGCAACGCCACTGAATGAAGCAATACCGCGCTTTTCCTTGTAATATTCAACATCAAGGATCAGCTGATCACCTGGTACTACAGGGCGCTTAAAACGTGCGTTATCAATTGCAGCAAAATAGTAAAGCTCACCTGGTTTTGGCTTTCCTACCATGGTAAATGCAAGAATACCTGTAGCCTGAGCCATGGCCTCTAAAATGAGCACACCAGGCAGAATTGGCTTACCTGGGAAGTGCCCCTGGAAAAACGGCTCATTGAATGAAACATTCTTAACAGCCTTCAGTGTCTTATGCTCGTCAGTAATAGAGTAGTCAAGCACACGGTCGATCATTAAAAATGGATATCTGTGTGGCAGCAGATCCATAATCTTTTCGATATCTAAAGTATTTTTATTTTCTACTGTATCAGTCACTTTGATCACCTTTAGTTATTGTCTTTTAATCTTTCAGTCAAAGAGTCGACCTGCTTTTCAAGTTCACCTATACGGTGATACATTTCATTGATATGCAGAGTCCTTGCAGCAGTTACTCGCCACTCTTTATTGGTCTGAGCTGGAATTCCTGATGAATAAACACCTGGTTTGTCAATGGATCTCATCACCATACACATACCAGAGATTGTTGTTCCATCACAGATTGAAATATGACCGTTAAATACTGATGTACCACCAATAATGCAGTACTTGCCAATTGTGACAGATCCTGCAAAGGTAGTACCACCGGCTACAGCTGTACCATATCCTATATGCACATTATGAGCAATCTGGCAGAGATTGTCGATAATTACGTTATCCTCAATAACTGTATCATCAATTGCGCCGCGGTCTATACAGGTACAAGCTCCAATCTCAACTCTGTTTCCGATTACAACACGACCTGTCTGAGGGATCTTAATCCACTCACCTCGCTCATTGGCATAACCGAAACCATCACCGCCAATCACGGTACCAGACTGAATCAGACATTTGCTGCCAATAACACAGTCATGATATACGCTGACATTTGGATAAAGCTTAGTGCCTTCACCGATAATAGCATTAGGTCCAACAACTACGTTTGCACCTAATTGTACGTTATCTCCAATCTTTGCGCCACGCTGAACAAATACATTTGGACCCAATGCGACATTATTACCAAGCACAGCTCCATCCTCAACAACGGCGGAAGGATGAATCTTAGATGCAACTGCTGGAGTAGTATCTAAAAGCTGCGCTACTCTTGCAAAACCTACATAAGGATCTTTCATCACAAGTGCTGAACATTTTACATGTTCAACATCATCTTTTCTAACAATTACGGCATCAGCTTTTGACTGAGAAAGCACTTCACGATACTTTGGATCAGATAAGAAACTGATTTCGTTCTTGTCTGCAGTCTTTAGGTTGGCAACACGACTGATTTCAACATCTCCGTTGCCAACAAGTTCTGCACCTATTTTTTCTGCTATATCTTTTAAAAGCATCAGGATTGGCCCTCAGAATTATTTAGCAGTTTCTTTGCTGTCCTTTTTAGCCTTTACTTCGCTTGCAGGTTTAAGTTTTGAGGCTCTTGCAATAACCTCATTTGAAATATCAACAGCAGATGAAGCGTATACCACTGACTCACCACGGACTACAAGAGCAATACCGCGCTCTTTGGCGATACGGTCAATTGCAGTCTGAATCAGACGGCCAAGCTTGAGTTCATGTTCACGCTCTTTACGCTGAGAATCTTCCTGCAGAGCCTGATTTTTAAGATCAAAGTCAGACTTGAGTTTTGCAAGCTTACGCTGAATCTCAAGAGCTTTTTCACCCTTAGCTTCCTGTAACTCCTTCTCAAGAGCCATGCCTTCCTGCTGAATCTTCTTAAGTTCATCAGCACGTGGGGCAAACTCCTTCTGCATGTCTTCAGCAGCTTTTTTGGCCTGTGGGAGTTCTGACATGATGAGTCTGATGTTTACAACAGCAATGCTGATGTTTTCCTTTGCAGCACTCTCATTTTTTGCCTCTGTTGCAGAACCTTCTGCAGCAAAAGTCATTGAAGGTGAGATTAAAGCCAGTGATAAAGCAGATGCTAAAATTAATTTCTTATACATTTTTTTGTTCTCCCTAATTAAAAACTGCTTCCGATATTGAAATTGAACTGCTGAGTATCATCACCATTCTCTTTCTTGATAGCTCTTGCCACATTGAATGACAGAGGTCCGATTGGTGACATCCAGGTAACAGCAACACCGACAGAGGTACGGTATTTACCAGGATCTGAGTAATCAACAGTATACATTCCAGAACGGGTATCCCAAAGAGCACCAGCATCAGCAAATACAGCACTTCTTACGCTGTTTTTATATGCTTCAGGAACAAGTGGTGTTGGGAAAATAAACTCACAAGTAGCAGCCCAGAAAGCGTTACCACCAACTGAGTCACCAGACTCGTAATAACCGTTTCCTACAGGATACTTGTACAAAGCCTTAGGACCGATGGAATTTCTCTTGAAACCACGTAACCATTCAGAACCGCCTAAAGAGAAGTTATCAAAGAATGGTAATACTTCCTTGATGCCGTTCTTATCACGATAACCGTTACCATAACCAATTCTTCCTCTTACACCTAAGATAAACTCGTGGTAAAGGTCAAACGGGAAGTAATGATAAGTTTCAGCTGTTGCCTTGTAGTAGTGCATATCTGAATTTGGAGTGGTAGCAATCACAGACAGAACCTGCTTGTTACCATCTGTTGGGAATACACCTTTATCAAGGGAGTTATGTATCAGATCAAAGCCAGCCTTGAAGTTTGTGAAGTTAACTTCTCTAGATGCAGTTCCATCACCGTACATGTCAAAGAACAGATCTGCCTGCTCAAAGCGGGTACCGTTGTTCTTGATCTTGCTCTTCTCGGCTCCAAGATTATAAGATACAGACCAAGTCTCAGACATCGGATAACCGAGACTTAAGAGGAAACCTGTAGTATGGTTGGTATAGTCTACTACATCCTCATCATCGTCACCATCATACTTATCAAGATAGATTCTGCCACCTAAGCTTACATTATCAATGGTGAAGTACGGATCGGTATATCCGACTTCCATGTGTTTGCGGTAATCATTCTCATATGATGAAATATGAGCATGAGTACCCCAGCCGAACAGGTTATTCTGAGAAATAGAAGCCTGAATTGTCAGACCAGAGTCAGTACCAAAACCAATACCACCTGAAATGCTACCTGTAGGACGTTCTTTAACATTGGCAGTTACATTTACTGTATCTTCAGTACTTCCCACATTGTCGGTATTCACATTTACAGTCTCAAAGAAACCAGTTCTCTCTAATCTGGTCTTTGACAACTCTACAGTTTCTGATGACAACCATGAACCATCCATCTGTCGTAACTCACGACGAATAACAGTATCATCAGTTGTGTCATTACCTGTCACAAATACCTGTGCTACGTGAATACGTTTGCCTGGTATCACATTGAACTTAAGATCAACTGTCTTATCCTTGTCGTTATATACAGGATATGCCTTAACCTCAGAGTTAGCGTAACCATACTTGCCAAGCACAGATGCAAGAACCTTCTCATCACCTGTTATGCGACGCTGATTGTAAATTTCCCCCTTCTGAAGACTTATTGCTTCCTCAAGCTCTTTGCCATACTTTAAGGTATCACCTCTAAGCTCAACAGAACCTATGGTATATCTGTCACCTTCTGTGATATTGATGGTCAGATAAATAGCCTTCTTATCAGGTGTTACTTCTACAGAGGTTGAATTGATTTTGAAGTTCACATAACCTCTATCCATGTAGAACGATTTTAAAGCTTCTAGATCAGCTCGAAGTTTTTGACCGTTGAACCTCTGTGATCCCATGAAGTTCCACCATGGCACATCATCATTAAGCTGCATCTGGGCCAAGAGAACTTCCTCATCAAAAGAATTGTTGCCAACGATATTGATCTGCTCGATTTCTGCAGCCTTACCTTCGGTGATCTCGATTTTGACATCAACACGGTTTCTTGGAAGTCTTGTAACTACAGCATTTACTGTAGCCTGATAAAGTCCAGATGAGTGGTAGAAGTCCTCGAGGGATTTCTGGATCTGATTTAGTGACTGGGTATTTAAAGCCTCACCTACTCTCACTCCCTGTTCAGCGATAATCTTTTCAAGATCTTCTTTCTTGACATTAGAGTTACCAGAAAAATCAATAGCGCCAATGGTAGGTCTTTCCTTGACTGTAACAATAAAAGTATTACCGTCACGAGAGAGTTTAACCTCGTCAAAATCTCCAGTCTGATATAACTGCTGCATTGACAGACTGATATTTTCCTTGGTCATCAGATCTCCTTCCTTCACTGGAAGAGCAAGTAATACTGCACCTTTTGATACGCGGTTTAATCCTCTAACCTGAATATTGGTAATCACATCACTACTTTGTGCAAGTGCGCTAGCTGGCATAGATAAAGCTGCAGTTACAGCAGCAGCGATCACCGCTAATTTCATATATTTACTAGTTTTCATAACTGGAGTTCCAGAATGCTTGTTTACTGTTAAAAACTTCTTATATCATTAAAGACTGCAAATACCGTCAGCGCAATGAGCAAAAATGCGCCAACAGAAACCAGTGCAGTCTGTATTCCCGGGCTAGGCTCTCTTTTCGTTACTGCCTCATATGCAAGAAACAGCAGTTGACCGCCATCCAGCACAGGAACAGGAAGTAAATTGAGAATACCTAAGTTTACACTAATAGCAGCTAAAAAGCCTATAAACATAATAAGACCAAAGCTAGCACTTTCCTGAGCTCCTTTGGCAATTGCAATCGGACCTGAAATATTTTCCTTTGAAATAGCACCTGTCACAAGTTTGTATGCTGATACAACCACAAGCTTGGACATTGAGACCGCATCACCTAATGCTTTTACGAATGCCCCTACCGGTCCATAGCTTATCTCCTGTGTAAGCCCTTCTATCTGTTCAAAAGATGCTCCGATACCTACATATGGTTTATAGTTTTGGGTACCTTTTAATTCCATTTTATCTGGAATTACGATCGTCTGGTACCTACTGCCGTCACGTTCGACAACAAACTTCATTTCACCAAAGCCATTCGTTGCAATGGCATCGCTTATACGATACCAGTTGTCAACCTCTACGTCATTGATGCTTATGATCCTGTCCCCCTGCTGAAGCTGTGCTCTACTTGCAGCTGAATTTTCTATTACAAGACCGATTACAGACGTGGCTCTTCCGTAGCAGATTCTGATACCAACCTTTTCAAGAGGAGACTCATTTCTGCCAATCTCGATATTCTCAAGATTTAATGACAGAATCCTACTGTCCTCCTTACCAAGATCACCTCTAACCTCTGCATTCATGGGAGATGATGAACCGGTATACTCTAAAACCTTCATCATCACATCTGACCATGAATTTACAGGACTTCCGTCAATTGCAACAATTCTGTCATAGGCTCTCATTCCACTTTGAGCAGCCGCTGACTGAGGCACTACATCTCCAACAACAGGCAGACGTTCAACTACACCTGATAAATTAACAATGGTAAAGAGAATTACTGCCAGAGCTATATTGAAAAATGGACCCGCGAATATAATTAAGGCTCTCTGCCATACCTTCTTGGCTTTAAATGAATCAGCCGGTAATGCTTTGAGAGATCCGTCTTCGTTTCTTTCGAGATCTTCATTCTCGCCTAGCATCTTTACATAACCACCAAGCGGAATAGCGCTTATAGCATACTCACAGCCATCTTTACCTGTTCTTTTAAGTACAACAGGACCAAAACCTATAGAGAAACGCAAAACCTTTACGCCACATTTTCTTGCGACAATAAAATGACCAAACTCATGGATAGTAACCAGAATACCAAGTGACAGCAGGAAGTATACTATCTGGCCTAATATATTACCCATTAAGCTCTCCTAATACATCTCTTGCAGTCTCTCGTGCCAGCATATCTGTAGCAAATACTGAATCAACATCAGTTGGCTCCTGTCCGCTAAGTCTGTTTAAAACCTCTTCAACGACAGATGAAATACCGGTAAAACCGATCTCTCCTTTAAGAAAACTGTCTACAGCAATTTCATTTGAGGCATTAAGTACAGTTGTTGCAAACTGTCCTGAACGGCTTGCCTGCATTGCAAGTTTAAGACATGGATAACGATTATAGTCTGGCTTTAGAAAACTAAGCTCTCCTACATTTTCAAAATCCAAGGGCTCAACACCTGACTCTATTCTCTGAGGAAAAGCCATAGCAACAGCTATTGGTGTTCTCATGTCAGGTCGTCCCATCTGAGCTAAGATTGCACCATCATTATATGCTACCATTGAATGAACTACAGACTGAGGATGAATCACTACCTTGATTTCATCATCACTTGCATTGAACAGGTAACGAGCCTCAATAAACTCAAGACCTTTGTTCATCATGGTTGCAGAATCAACTGATATCTTTGGACCCATTGACCATACTGGATGGGCTACAGCCTGTTTTGCTGTAACATTTTTGAGATCCTCTAAAGGAATATTTCTGAAAGGTCCGCCAGATCCCGTCAGAAGAATTTTTGATACCCCATTTTTTGCAAGGGAGCAGTAACCAAGCGCACTTTGAGCATCATAAGGAAGACACTGAAAGATAGCACTGTGCTCGCTGTCAACAGGAAGTACCTTGGCATGGCATTTACGAACCTCTTCAAAAAAGATTCTTCCGGACATTACCAATGCTTCTTTGTTTGCGAGCGCAATTATACAGCCAGTTTTAACTGCAGCCATAACCGGTCTTAAACCAGCTGCACCCACGATTGCGCCTACAACAATATCAGCACCGCCATCTCCTGCTAAAGATTCAACACCGTCACTGCCAACTAAAACATCAGTAAAAAGATTCTGCTCTTTTAATTTTTCTATAAGTTTTACGGCAGAAGCCTCATCTGACATAGCAACTCTTGCCGGATGAAATTCTCTTACAATTTCTACCATCTTATCAACAGATTTTGAGGCTGCAGCGCCATGTAATTTGAACCTGTCGCTGTGACGTCTTATCACATCAAGAGTTGAGGAACCAATTGATCCTGTGGCACCTAAAAGAGTAACTTGTTTCATCTTAAACAGTACCACTCACTAAAACATATGTGGTTATGAACACTGGAATTGCTGAAAGCTGTGAGTCGATTCTGTCAAGCATTCCACCGTGACCAGGGAAAATCTTGCCTGAGTCTTTGATACCTGCAATGCGCTTTAACATGCTCTCAACAAGATCTCCTATTACAGAGAATATGATTGCAAGGACTCCTGCTGTTACAAGAGCATACATGTTATCGGAATAAGAACCAAACCATCCGAGATAATTAAAGATGAAAAGACCTACAAGAGCTGTGACAAGACCGCCAAATAAACCTTCAACGGTCTTTTTTGGACTTACGTTAGGAAGCATCTTATGGCGTCCTAAGAAACGGCCTGTAAAATAGGCACCTGAATCAGCACACCAGACAAGAGCCATTACAGCAAGAACAGTAAAACTGCCTGTTTTCTCATCACTAGCTCTCAAAACAAGTAACCCCAATACAAAAGGAACAAGCATTAAAAGTGCGATTACAACATTCAAAGCTTTAATATTGTGCCAGGCGGTATCCTTTGGATATTTAAGAAGAAGGGGAATAGATACAAGCCATGCAACCACGGCTGACGCAATGATCCACTTGTAGATACAAGGAATTTGAGCCCCATAAAAAATAAGGCCTGGGTTTGAGATATAGAAAATCAGTGTAACAGTTACTACAGCAACAGCAAGGAAAGGCAGCTTTGATTTAAAACCTAAAAGAGGGCCCATTTCGTATGCTCCTACAGCATACATGAATAAAGCACCCATGGTATAAATACCAGGAGTTGCCATAAAAAGCCAGGCTAAAACAGCTGCAATCAGGACAGCTGCTGTAATAATTCTAGTTAGCATCGATATTATCCTTATTCTGTACCTGAGCGGATGTCATGCCAAATCGTCTTTCTCTTGAGTTGAAAAATCTGATAGCTTCTAGCAGATCATTACGGTCATAATCAGGCCAGAGAGTATCTGAAAAATACAGTTCTGCATAAGCACACTGCCATAACAAGAAATTACTGATACGCTTTTCGCCACCAGTTCTTATCATCAGATCCACATCTGTTTGAACAGCAAGTCTTTGACTAATGCTGTCCTCATTTAGTTCATTATTATTGATTTTTCCTTCACTGTAGCCTTTTACAATACTCTGCACAGCCTGAAGGATATCCCATCTTCCACCGTAATTTGCAGCAATATTGAGGGTCATAACCTGACAGTTTTCAGTCAGTTTCTCGACTTTTGCTATCTGTTCTTGCAGTAGGGTTGGGAAACGGCTCTTATCACCCACAATTCTGGTTTTAATACCGTTAGTTAATAGATTCTTGCTTTCGCTTTTAATTGCCTGTACAAACAGGGTCATTAACGCATTGACCTCAAGAGCAGGTCTTTTCCAGTTTTCACTAGAAAAAGCAAACAGGGTAAGCTCTTTCACACCTAATCTGGCAGATTCAGCTATTACCCTGCGTACAGCATTTGCTCCTTCCCTGTGACCACTCACACGTGGTTTGCCTCGGGATACGGCCCACCTACCATTACCATCCATGATAATGGCCAGATGACGGGGAGCAACAAGCCCCCCTAAATTTTCAGAAGTATCCTGCATCTGAAATCAGATTTCCATTAATTCTTTCTGCTTAGCTGCAAGGATGTCATCTGCCTTCTTGATAGAAGAATCAGTTGATTTCTGAATTTTTTCTTCTGCAGAACGCTGCTCATCCTCAGAAATTTCCTTCTGCTTGAGCAGTTCTTTTACTTCATTGTTGGCATCACGGCGCACATTGCGAACCTCAACCTTAGACTGTTCAACTTCACCTTTAACAATCTTTACGAGATCCTTACGACGCTCCTCTGTTAATGGAGGGAGAGGAACACGAATTTCAACACCGGCCACAACAGGATTCAAACCTAAATCTGACTGCTGAATTGCCTTTTCTACAGCTTTAATTGCATTGCGGTCAAAAACACTCAGCTTCAAGGTACGTGCATCTTCAACATTGATCTGAGCAACCTGACGAAGTGGTGTCAAGCTGCCATAGTATTCAACCATAATGCCATCTAACAGTGCTGGCTGAGCACGGCCTGTACGAATTTTGCTTAAACGGACATCTAAAGACTCAAGAGCTTTGTTCATGCGCTCTTCTGCTTTGGCAAGTACATCTTTAATCATAACAGAAAACTCCTTAATCGCTGACTACTGTGCCTTCATCATGCCCTAAGGCTGCTTTTTCAAAGGCACCAGGTTTATTCATAGAAAATACTCTGATTGGCATGTGATGATCACGTGCTAAGGCAAAAGCAGTAAGATCCATCACTTCCAGCTGTTTTTCAATAACCTCATCAAAGGTTAATGCATCAAATTTAACAGCACTCTTATCCTTGACAGGATCGGCTGTGTAGATACCGTCAACTTTGGTGGCTTTTAAAACTTCAGAGCACTTTAGCTCAATAGCTCTAAGAACAGCTGCTGTATCAGTTGTGAAGAACGGGGCTCCTGTGCCACCGGCTACTATGAGGGCGGAACCGCTGTCTAGCAGTTCTCTTCCTGCTGATGCTGAATACTGAGTTGTGATTGATGGAACACCATAAGCACTCATCAGCTCGCATCTGCCACCCTGAGCCTTTAACTCTTCACGCATTGCAAGACCATTCATAATGGTTGCAAGCATACCCATCTGGTCACCGGTGACACGATCAACCCCCGCCTTCTGCAAGGCTGCTCCGCGGAAAATATTACCACCACCAATAACCAGTACAGTCTGTACTCCCTGCACCTGAACCTGTCTAATAGCTTTTGCAGTTGCAGAAAGAACTTTTGGGTCGATACCAAAACCGCCCTCTCCACTTAAAGCCTCACCTGAGATCTTAAGCAGAATACGTCTAATATTACTGTCGCGCTCTGAAGTCATTTACTGCCTCTTAGTTATTCTTGGCAGCTTCAACCTGAGCCTGTACTTCAGCAGCGAAGTCTACAGTCTTCTTCTCGATGCCTTCGCCAACTTCGTAACGTACGAATGAAACAGCGTCAGCATTGTGCTCCTTGAGCATCTGACCTACAGTCTGATCTGGGTTCTTAACGAATGGCTGACCAGTTAAAGAAACCTCACCAGTGAACTTCTTCATACGACCTTCAACCATCTTCTCTGCAATAGCCTGTGGCTTGCCAGACTTCATAGCAATATCAATCTGAACCTGACGCTCGTGCTCTACAACCTCAGCTGATACATCTTCTGGACGTACGAAATCTGGCTTTGAAGCACAAACGTGCATTGCAACGTCTTTAGCAACATCAGTATTGCCACCGCTGATTACAGTTACAACACCAATACGCTTGTTTGAGTGAACATATACACCAACAGTCTCGCCATCCTTTGCCTCAACTACAGCAACACGACGAACCTGAAGGTTCTCACCGATCTTAGCTACTAAAGCGGTTAAACCGTCAGCAACGCTCTGACCGTCTAACTGAGCAGCCTTAAGGGCCTCAACGTCAGAGATGTTGTTTGCAAGAGCAAGATCAGCAACTTTCTGAGCGAAAGTAGTGAACTCAGCGTTCTTGGCAGCGAAATCGGTCTCTGAGTTAACCTCTAAAAGAGCAACCTTTGAACCATTCTGAGCAACAGCAATGATACCTTCAGCAGCAGTACGACCAGCCTTCTTGGCAGCCTTTGCAGCACCACTCTTACGCATTGCGTCAATAGCAGCCTGCATGTTGCCGTCAGCAGCAACTAAAGCCTTCTTGCAGTCCATCATACCGGCGCCTGTAGCGTCGCGTAATTCTTTAACCATAGCAGCAGTTACGGTAGCCATGTTTTATTCCTCTATAATCTGTAAAAGGCCGGGAGTACCGGCCTTTAAGTAAAATTGAAAATAATCAGTCCTCTACAGTTTTACTGCAGGGAATAATTACTCGGCCTTGTTCTCGTCTTCAGCCTTTGCCTCAGCAGCTACAGCTTCTTTTTCCTGACGAACAACATCAGCACGAGCAGCATTGATGGCCTCAACAGCACCCTTTAAGTACAGGTCAACGGCACGGATTGCGTCGTCGTTGCCTGGGATAACGTAATTTACGCCATCTGGGCTTGAGTTGGTATCAACAACTGCAACAACAGGAATTCCTAAGTTGTTAGCTTCCTGAATTGCGATATGCTCGACTTCAGCGTCGATCACGAACAGAGCGTCTGGAAGACCACCCATGTCCTTGATACCGCCTAATGAACGATCTTTCTTCTCTAACTCACGGGCACGAAGAAGAGCTTCTTTCTTGGTTAACTTGTCGAAAGTACCATCCTGTGACTGAGCCTCAAGATCCTTAAGACGCTTGATTGACTGACGAACGGTCTTCCAGTTGGTTAACATGCCACCGAGCCAGCGGTGATCTACATAGTACTGACCACATGCAGTGGCAGCAGGACCTACTTTATCGCATGCTGCGCGCTTGGTACCAACGAAAAGGATCTTACCCTTGTGGGCAACAACACTGCTCAGGAAGTTTAATGCAGACTCGTAGCACTCAACAGTCTTCTCGAGGTTAACGATGTGAATACCGTTGCGGGCACCATAGATGTACTGTTTCATCTTAGGATTCCAGTAACGGGTCTGATGGCCAAAGTGAACGCCAGCCTGAAGCATGTCGCGCATAGTGATTGTAGACATATTTAATATCCTCTGTTAGGGTTAAGCCTCCACTGTTTCGTCCAGCCGACCGTATAACGGCACCCCGACAGGTACGTGTATAAACAGTGTGCGTTTTCTTGATTACAGCTGTCCCGCACGGGCACAGCACCTCCAGCACCATTGCTGAAAAAAGGCAAGCTATTCTAACATGGAATAGGACAATTTTGGCGACTTTGCAAAAGAAAAAATCACTATCACTGGCAGGATAATGAAATCTGAAACCGCCACGCTTTCAATATCAAAAAAAACTTCTGTAAAACCGTAAGTTATAAAAACACATGACCTTGAGATGAATCATAGAGTCTTTCAGAAAAGAAGATGATTCAAATGAATCTTTTTAATATTCAACCTTTATTTTGAAAGAGCATAGAAGTATTTATGTATGAAAAACTTACTTTTAGAGCTTCAACTGTGTTTTTTATCAACTTCCAATGTAAAAAATACTGTTATCTGCTCTAATTCACGCCTTTTATAAGTTATGCACTAAAAAAAAATATATAATTCCTAGGAATTGTGTATAAGGAACATGAAATGGATATTACTTTAAAGTCTCAAAACGAAATTGAAAAAATGCGAATTGTAGGTGCTGCAACAGCCAAGGTTCTTGAAATGATTGAACCTTTTGTAGTGCCAGGTGTCACCACAGAAAAATTAGATGACATCATGAACGATTACATGGAAAAGGAACTTGGAGCCAAAAGTGCCGACAAAGGTTATCAGGGCTATCCTAAAGCAACCTGCATCAGCATAAATGAGGTGGTCTGCCACGGTATTCCATCCCCTAACACAAAACTTCGCGAAGGCGATATTGTAAATATCGATGTTACTGTTTTAAAAGACGGATACCACGGTGACAGTTCAAGGATGTTTATTGTCGGAAAGACATCAAAGCGCAACGAGGACCTGTGCACATGTGCCCAGCAATCAATGTATGAGGCAATAAGACAGGTAAGACCAGGAGCAAACCTCAAAGATATAGGAAACGCCATCCAGAAGGTTGCAGACAAATTCCGTTTTTCAATTGTTCGTGATTACTGCGGTCATGGTATAGGCAGAGGTTTCCATGAGGATCCTCAGGTTCTGCATTACCGCAATGATTTCAGTGTTCTGCTTGAAGAAGGCATGTGTTTCACCATCGAACCGATGATCAATGCTGGAACCTGGAAATGCAAGGTCAATAAAAAGGATGGATGGACTGTTACCACAGCTGACAAGCAGCCATCAGCACAGTATGAGCATACTCTTCTTGTAATACCTGGCGGTGTTGAAGTACTTACATTGCGCAAGGATGAGGATTTCCCTAGAATTATCACCAACTGACGGTTAGATTATGTTTGAAGCTATCGTACTGCCTCGCAAGGTTATTGAAACCAAAGTAGAAGAGGCCTTTCCATATCAGTCGGATATCACCAATATCTTTGATCCTAAACTCGGACGAGAGGACATCAAAAGATACAAAGAATACCGTAGAGAATGCTTTATAAGAGGCTTTAAGGTTTCTGATCTTCTTGAGACCGAAACCCAAAGCCTTGATCGATTTTTAGGAACAATCTTTGCCCGTTACACAGGACAGTACGATTTTTTAACACTTGTTGCAGTTGGAGGTTATGGCAGACGAGAACAGTTTGTGGAGTCTGATATTGATCTTCTTATAGTATCTGGACTTGATCCAATCCCAGAGGATGCCCGCGCAGCCATTGAATCATTTGTCTCATTTCTGTGGGACTTAAAACTTGATCTTGGAACATCTGTCAGAACCATAAGAGATACCATTATCGCTTCACGAGAAGATCTCACCATCATTTCAAATCTTATTGAAAATCATTATATAGCTGGCAATGAAGACGTTTTTCATGCCTTAAACGAGGCTATATTTCATGATGATTTCTGGGATGATGAGAAATTCTTTGATGCAAAAGTCAAAGAACAGGAAGAGCGTTATCACAAGTTTCACGACACAATTTATTCATTAGAACCAGATGTCAAAGACTCCCCTGGTGGTTTAAGAGATCTGCATGTCATGCAGTGGATTGCACTCAAACTCTTCCACCTGACGAAGTATGATAACCTCTGTACTATTGGTCTTCTGACAAGCTCTGAATATGATGAATATCTTGCCTGCAGAGAGTTTTTATGGGGGGTTCGCTATGCCATTCACTGCAATTCAACAAGCAATATTCTAAGACTTGATTTCCAGAAGGCCGTAGCCTCAATGCTCGGATACGGAGACGAAGGTAATCAGCCCGTTGAAACCATGATGCGTGATCTTTTCAGAACATTCCACCGCGTCATGGAGCTAAATCATATTCTATTACAGAAGGTATCTCTCACCATTAAAGGTTATGTAGGTGATGAGTTCTGCGAACCAGTATTTATAACAAACGAATTTGTTCAGCGTGGCAATTATATTGATGTTGTAGATCATGAGCTGTTTAAAAACGATCCGGTAAAAATTTTGGATCTCTTTCTTGCAATCGGCTATCACCCAGAAATCAACAGCATTCATGTAAACTGTCTTCGTGCTTTACGTGAGGGACGTCGTGAACTGAAAGACTATCTCATTACAGTTCCTGAATGCAGAAAGAAGTTCAAAGAGATCCTGCATCACAGTGAAACTGCTCACCATGTGCTAAATCTAATGCATGAGACTCGTGTACTGACAAGTTACATGCCACAGTGGTCAAAAATCGAGGGACTGGCTCAGTTTGATAGATTCCACCTCTTCAGTGTTGATGAGCACACAATACGTGTTATCAAAAATATTCATGAACTAAGTCATAGCAAAGACCCGATTCATCAGCTCTTCAAGCATGTTTCAAGAAAAATTGCAGATCATGAAATACTCTTAACTGCAGCTCTTCTGCATGATATAGCTAAGGGACGCGGTGGTAACCATGCAGTCAAGGGAGCAAAAGAGGCAGAATCATTCTGCCGTCTCCACGAGTTCAATGAGTTTCAGACAGCGATGGTTTCTTGGCTTATCGAATCTCATCTGATGTTTAATACCACTGCATCAAGACGTGACATAACCGATCTTGAGGTGATAAACAACTTTGCTGATTTCGTAAAGGATGAGGATCATTTAAACAAACTATACTGCCTAACCGTAGCAGATATTGCAGCGACCAATGACAACGGCTGGACCTCATGGAAGGACAATATCTTCAGGCAACTGTACCAAGCCACAAAATTTGCCATCAGAAACGGTGAAACTGATCTAGTAAAGAGCATGATGGAACAGGCTCAGGAAAGACAGAAGAGAGTTATTGATCTGACATTAGACTGCAAGAAAGCAGATCTTTTAAAGTATATCCGCCAGTTCCCGCTTGATTACTTTATCCACTACCCTGTGGAGGATATCAGTTGGCATGCCCGCAATATATTGAGATACCCTCATGCAGATGCCCCTCTGATCCTCTTTTCGCAGACTCCTAATGTGGGAACAAAGCTCATGATTTACTACAGAAGTAAGTCACCAAGAGTGTTTGGAAACATTGCTACAACAATGGCAATGAAGCAGTTGAACGTTTTTAGTGCACAAATCACTTTAACGCACGATTTTCATACATTGTGCACCATTATGTTCCAAAACAAAAAAGGAAAACCTCTGGATCATGACCGCTTGAACAACCTTAGAAGAGCGATTATTTCGGGACTGGATGATCACTCGCAATCCCTTGATCTAACTAGCCCGGGGCACAAAATTTTTGAGGTTCCGACGACGATTTCTTACCTAAAAAGTAGGTCTGATAAACAGACAAAACTGGAAATCTCAACGCTTGACAGACAGGGGCTTTTAGCTAAAATCGGCATAACATTCGGTAACCTAGGATGTCTAATCCGCGCAGCCCGTATCACAACAACAGGTGAACGCGCAGATGATTACTTCGCGATTACCGACGAGAACGGTTTACCGTTATCCGATGAGAGAAAAGAACAGTTATCTGCTGAATTAAAAACAGCACTAGATGAATGATAAAAGAAGATCCCTACAGGAGCAATGACAGATGTCAGTTAAAGATTATTAGAGCGTGATTGAGGAAGCATTTGAGAATCGCGCAAACATCAATTCAAAGACAGTATCACCAGAAGTAAGAACTGCAATTGATGCTGTTATTACCGCATTAGACAACGGAGAAATCCGTGTTGCAGAAAAAATCGATGGCGACTGGGTAACAAATCAGTGGATTAAGAAGGCAGTACTGCTTTCATTCAGAATTGAAGACAACTTCTTAACTGAAGTTCCAGGTGGCGCTTTCTACGATAAAGTACCATTAAAGTTCGACGGTTACACTGCAGATCGTTTTGCAAAAGAAGGCATCCGCGCAGTTCCTGGATGCGTAGTTCGCCGTGGTGCTTACTTAGAGCCTAACACAATTTTATTACCATCATTTGTAAACATTGGTGCTCACGTGGGTTCAGGCACTATGGTTGATACTTGGGCAACTGTAGGTTCATGCGCACAGGTTGGCAAGAATGTTCACATCGCCGGCGGTGCAGGTATTGGTGGTGTTTTAGAGCCAGTACAGGCAGGTCCTACCATCATTGAAGACAACTGCTTCATCGGTGCACGTTCAGAAGTTGTCGAGGGTGTGATTGTAGGAGAAGGCTCTGTTATTTCAATGGGTGTATTCCTCGGCAAATCAACCCGTATTTATGATCGCACAACAGGTGAAATTACATACGGTCGAATTCCACCTCACTCAGTTGTTGTCGCAGGCAATCTCCCATCTAAGGATGGCAAGTACTCCTTATATGCAGCAATTATCGTAAAGCGTGTAGATGAAAAGACCCTGTCTAAGGTTGGTTTAAACGATCTCCTGCGTCAGGCTCAGGAAGAAGTATCTCACATGTAAGCTAATGATCTTATCGCCAAAAAGGACTGCAATGCAGTCCTTTTTTTCTTTGTATCACAATGTCAAAGCCAATGTCGCAAAAGACATTTTTACAATTAAGACAGTGAATTCTATTGCTATTAAACTGTCTATACATCTATTTCAAAAAAAATGTGATAATATTCACACATTACAATTATTTGAGGTATGAACTATTATGAAAAAACTTTTTGCGTTATTTACTCTTTTGATCCTGTCATTAACTCTGACAGGATGTGTTAATACAACAAGCAGTAGTGTTGTACCAAGTCTTCAGGATATTAAGGAAAAAGTTGTTGATACTGGCGACACTATTGAAGTTGCAAGAGCAAAACTCGGTACTCCATCCATCATTGCAGTTAAGAATGACACCACTCAGGTTCTGGCCTTCTCTTTTACTAATGGAATGTTCAGTAACTTCGGAAAGAATTTTGCTAAAGGATTTTTTACTCTTGGACTTGGATCAAAAACAAACCCTGTTGTTATCAAAACTGCATACATAACTTTCGTTGACGGAAAAGCCGAAAACGTCAAGTTCGCCGGATACAGCTACATCACTAAAAACAGAATAACATTCTGGAACGAGGCAGAACATGAGCTTACAGAAGAAGAAATCAACAGTCCGCTGAATTTTACTATTGATGAAATATATGAGCTTTACTACAAGGACAAGGCTGCAGAATTAAACGTACCAGTAAATGAATTACCTTCTGATGTAAAAGACAAGGAATTTCCATTCTATAACATCCATGGACATGTTTGTTTAGGATTTGACAAATACTTCAAGTTGAAGGAGTTCCAAAACTTCATTGCTGATCCAGAAGCATTAGAGAATGATGGAAGCAGAATAAAAGAGATCCTGAAATTCAGCAAGTAATCATTTCCAATAACTGATCACTGAAGGCAGAAGTTAAAACTCCTGCCTTTTTTGTTCTACTAGTATCCAGCAGCCAGACCGTCACCACGAGGATCGGTACCGCCTTGCAGAACACCAGTTTCCTGGTTGATAAGGATTGCGCCGGCATGTCCCATGGTATCAGTGTAGTCGTCAACCTTCTTAACTGGATGGCCACGCTTTGCAAGCTCTTCTAAGACCACATCTGGAACTCTGCCTTCAATCTTCAGATCGTTAGAGGCTTTTCCCCAGGTACGGCCGTATAACCAGCGAGGTGCGTTGATAGCTTGCTGTGGAGTCATACCAAAATCTATAACTCTAGTGGCTATAGCAGCCTGGGTCTGAGGTTGCCCTTCACCGCCCATGGTGCCGTATACGAGTAATGGCTTGCCATTCTTTAAGAGCATTGCAGGATTTAAAGTATGGAAAGTTCTCTTGTGTGGCATTAAGGCATTTACATGATCTTTATCAAGGCTGAAGAATGAACCACGATTCTGAAGAATGACGCCAGTGCCTTCAGGAACAATACCAGAACCGAAATCATGATATACAGATTGAATTAAAGATACTGCATTACCATACTTGTCTACAACACCAAGCCAGATAGTATCACCTTTAGGATCTAATGGTTCAACCTTGGTTGCAGCCTGTTTCATATCAATTTGCGCAGCCTGATCTTTACCATGCTGCTCACTTAAGAGATATTCAAGAGGAATTGGAGAGAACTCTGGATCAGTCAGATATTTGTCTCTGTCAGCAAATGACTGCTTTGTGGCCTCAATAATTGCATGATAGTAATCAGCAGTTCCTTCACCTAAGGATTTGACGTCAATGTTGTTTAATACGTTAAGTATCTCAAGTGATGCCATGCCCTGAGTGTTAGGAGGGAAGTTGTATGCTACAGTATCACGATAATTTACATGAATAGGCTCAACCCAGTCTGCATGGTGATTCTTAAAATCATCAAGACTTAACATACCGTCGTGAGCCTCTAAATCGGCAACAATCTTTTTAGCGATTGAACCCTCATAGAATTCCTTGGCACCTTTTTTGGCTAGTAGCTTTAAGGTGTTGGCAAGATCAGGCTGTTTTAAGATCTCACCTACCTCATATGGTTTATCGCCATCCTTCAAGAATACGCGTGCAAACTCAGGGAATCTCTGAAGATCTCTAAATTCAGTATCAGTAGGATCAACATTGACCTTAGACCAGAAATTCAGTGAGGTGGTTACAGGCATACCATTCTGAGCATACTCGATTGGAGTCTTAAGGATATCTGCCCACTTGTACTTTGAGCCCAATTCCTTTACAGACATCTTGTAGGCTTCATCCCAGCCTGAAACTACTCCTGGTACGGTATTGGCTGCATAATAGCCGCGAGATGGGATCTTTTTAAATCCTTTTGATGTATAAAATTCGATAGTTGCTTTCTCGCCCGCTCTGCCGCTGGCATTCAAAGCCTTAAGCTCACCTGTTTTTGCATTAAAGATAAGCCAGAAATTATCACCGCCCATGGTACACATCTGAGGATATACGACAGTTAAAGTTGCTGCAGTTGCAATTGCAGCATCTACAGCGGTACCACCACGGCGAAGTACATCAAGACCTGCCTGAGTGGCAAGATAATTTGGTGATGTTACCATTCCATTGGTGGCTAAAGGATTTTCTATCTGAGATGCTGTCATTGTTACATGAGCTTGAGCAACAGTCTTTGCCTGCTCATTGGTGCAGCCTGTAATTAAGGCAGCACCTAATGCAACAGCTATAGGTAGCTGGTTTAATAGCTTCATAAAGATCTCCTATAAATGAACTAATAAAAATTCTTTTGGAGATTTTACTCATCTTAAAAGGACTTTATTATCATGCACTTATTGTGATCCTACTGTTATTATCAGGTTCAATGACAGTGCACTGTGCTTTTAGCATATTTATGGGATGTTTAATATGATATGTAAAGTTTATTATCTAAGCACAAGATTTTCTATGCACAATTTTGTATCAGATTCAGTAAACGAGAACCTTAATAGCTTTCAGCATGAATAATCATAAAGAAAGATCCAAACGTATAAGCTGATTTTATTCAGGAACAATAATGTCCTCATCTACATCATCATCTACATCAAGTGCATTACGTCCAGAATCTTCAGGATATGAGTATCTGTCTTCCTCTATTGACAGCTTTTTACCTGAATCATTAAGTTCAATATCTTCATCAGATAATTCACTGTCCTTAAGAGAAACATCAGGCAGTTCTTCTCTTGAGTACGGGAAATTCAGCATGGCATTTGTCTGAACAACACTGGCAACTCCCTTTACAAAATCTGCTCTCCATAAAGGGATCTGTCCTTTTGCCACCAGTTCATCAAGATAAACCTCAAGACTTCTGTAGTACTCAAGCCATAATGAATTCAGCTGATTTAAAGTCTCAGCATCTTCTTTTGATACGTTGCTGATAGAATCGAGTCTGTAGTTATATTCCTTGACGTAGGTACTGTAAGCTCTTGAACTCTCAAAACTGCAGATATCAGCATCTCTGCTTGAAATACACTCTCTTAAAAGGAAGTAATCACCAAAGCCATACATCTTGAACAGAGACAGCACTGTAATAGCAAGATTGGCATGCATATGCTCACCTACTGCATCATCTATATCATCATTGAAAAATATGGAGTTTCTCCATTTAGAGGAGAAGTCATCCCATTTATCAACAACATTTGAGTAGGCAGGTGTCTTGAGAGGAGATGTTCTTACGTAATCATTGATTCCGCGAATACAGTCTTCAGAGGCAAAGAAGAACTCCTCACCGTTTGAACCTTCAAAAAATGAGCACTTGCGCTCTAAGAGCTCCCCTGTTATGGTTTTTCCATCCTTTCCCTGTACAAATCTGTTCTCAGGAACTAAAGTAAGACCATTTGGTTTTCCTGCAAGATTCCATACCCTCATCAGCATGGTTCTGTATACAATCGGTCTGATTGCCTGAGCCTGCCTGAGATTTGGCAAGATGGTACCAAGCTGACGGTAAAAATCAGCCCAGAGTTTAATAGACTTTTCAACTGCATTTACAGCATTTACAGAACTGCCAACTCTCCTATATAACACAGATGAATACTTTAACAGTTCCATCTCATAGCGGTTGTCGATGTCATATACAAGAGTTGTAGGATCATCATTTACATTTGAAATTGCATAGAAACTGTTTGGATATTCTCTTAAATGATGAGTTCCTATAAGAGAATACAGAATAAGGTACCATTCTTTATTATCTGCCCGTACAGAATGGTTTATAAGAGATGAAGGACTCAGATCAACAGCCTCATTCCAGCTGTCAGTATATTTTTTGAATAGAGAATTCCTGTCATTGAAAAGAGATTCTATAAATGACAGAGGACCTACACCGTATTTATTGTAGAACCTGTCTAATGCCAGTCTGCAGGCTGATGAATCCTCAAATTTATACACACCAGGTCTTACCTGCTGTGTACACAGACTATCAATATCTGATGTAACAGGAGAGTTTCTAAAATTATCTGACGGCCAGAGCAGTGAAGATAATAAAGGAGCACTGCATTTGAAATCCTTTTTAAGGCAGAGCACTGTGCATTGTGATGCCACACTTTTTAATGTCAGATCAGCTGCCTTCATATCGATATTCAGAATTTTTGGGATACCTAAATACTCGGCATCTTTTTTATCAAACTCCAAAATTAGTTTGGAAGAATCTGGAATATCGATCAAAAGACTTTCATCAATCTGGAAATCAATTGAATTTCCAGATGTTTCGCCATAAAGCTCAACTAAAAGATCATCTGTACTTACTTTTACTTTAATGACAGATGAACCGACTACACGATGAGGAAGAAGGAGTGTAAAGCGATAATCATCTGCAGAATCTTTAGTGCAAAGAACCACCTGCAACTGTGTATCCTCAACAGTGTTTACAAAAGCGGAGATCTCTGTTTCACCACTTGGATAAGTAAGTTCTCCTGTCTCCCACATAGCAGCACATGCTACCTCAGAGGCAAGAAAAAGAAACAGCAGAATGTACTTTAAAACCCTCATTTTTATGACGCTTGTTCATTAAGTTAGCAAAAGCAGCAATAGTATATTACCAAATTGATTTGATGTTACTTATTTTCACGATAATTTTATTTTGCATTAAAACAAAGCGCTTTTAATACAGGATGATAATTTATGTTTATTTAAGAAGAGAAATTGTGAAGCGAACAGAGGCCCATCTGGGCCTCTGTCTAATTAGTGTTTAACCACCAAAGTTATCGAAGAGAATGTTCTCGTCTTCAACACCTAATGAATGCAGCATATCAACTGCTGACTTACTCATCATTGGAGGTCCGCACATGTAGTACTCAACATCTTCTGGGTTCTTGTGATCGCGCAGATACTGCTCGTACAGAACGTTCGCAATAAAGCCTGTCAGACCAGTCCAGTGATCTTCTGGCTGTGGATCAGACAGTGCAAGATGCCATGAGAAGTTTGGATGCTCTTTAGCGAGCTGATCAAACTCATCAGCGTAGAATACTTCAGCAAGTGAACGTGCACCGTACCAGAAAGAAATCTTGCGTTTTGAATCAAGTCTCTTTAACTGATCAAAGATGTGTGAACGCATTGGGGCCATACCAGCACCACCACCAATGAATACCATTTCATTATCGGTCTCACGAGCAAAGAACTCGCCGAATGGACCAGAAATAGTAACCTTGTCACCTGGCTTGAGACTCCAGATATATGATGACATGATTCCTGGAGGAGCTGATGGATTGCCAAATGGAGGTGTAGCAATACGTACGTTCAGCATGATAAGACCTTTTTCACCTGGGTAGTTAGCCATAGAGTAAGCTCTGATGGTTGGAGTATCTACCTTTGAAACAAGCTTATCAAAACCAAAGTGCTTAAATGCGCCCTGGAACTGTGGCTCAATATCGAAATCAGCATACTTTACAGTATGAGCAGGAGCTTCGATCTGAATGTAACCGCCGGCACGGAATGGAACTTCCTCACCCTCAGGTACCTTAAGACGTAACTCTTTGATGAATGTAGCCACGTTGTGGTTAGATATAACAGTACATTCCCACTTCTTAACACCAAATACAGATGCTGGAAGCTCGATCTCGCAGTCATTCTTTACAGTAACCTGACATGCAAGACGCCAGCCTTCCTTGATCTGCTTTTTGGTAAAGTGTGAATACTCAATTGGCAGAACGTTACCGCCACCCTGAGTTACTTTAACCTTACACTGACCGCAAGCACCACGGCCACCGCAAGCTGATGATACGAAGATGCCCTTGTCAGAAAGATCGTTGAGCAGCTTGCCACCAGCAGGACATTTTAATGCCTTGTCCGGATCACCGTTAACACCGATGGTGATTTCACCTGACTGCACAAGAAACTTCTTGGCAACCAGAATGAGAGCAACCAGTAGTACAACGATGGCTACGAACATTACAACACCAGATACAATTGTAAACATGTATCCCCCTTACAGCTGAATGCCAGAGAAGGCCATGAAGGCAACAGCCATCAGACCTGCTGTGATAAAGGTTAATGGCAGACCACGGAGACCGGCAGGTGCACTTGCATACTTTAACTTCTCGTTAATAGCGGCTAACAGTACTAAAGCCAGAGCCCATGAAGAGCCAGAACCTAACGCATAAACTACAGACTCAGTGAAATTGTATTCACGCTGAACCATGAATGACACACCTGCGAAGATAACGCAGTTTACGGTGATCAGTGGCAGGAAAATACCAAGAGCTGCATACAGTGATGGAACATACTTGTCCAGGAACATTTCGAGGATCTGTACCAAAGCGGCGATAACACCGATATAGGTAATGAAGCTCAGGAATGACAGGTCAAGACCAGTCACAATTGCATCAGGCTTTAGGATATAGGTATTGATCAGATTATTGACTGGAACAGCCAGTAACTGAACCATGATAACAGCTGCGCCTAAACCTGCAGATGTGGTAACTTTCTTTGACACAGCAAGGAAAGTACACATGCCCAGGAAGAAGGCAAGAGCCATGTTCTCAATGAAGACACTCTTAATAAAGAGGGATAAATAATGTTCTAACATTATTAGTAATCCTCCCTGTGGGTATCGTATACGAGAGGCTCCTGAAGATCCTTACGATAGGTCTTGACGGCCCAAATTAACAGACCAACAAGGAAGAATGCGCAAGGAGGCATTACAAGGAAGCCACATGGTACGTACCAGCCACCATTATTTACAGACTGGAAGACAGTCATGCCGAACCAGGTTCCTGAACCGAAAATCTCACGGATTGTAGCAACAACGCACAGAACCAGCATATAGCCTAAGCCGTTTCCTAAACCGTCGAGAAGAGCAGGAAGTGGCTTTGACTTTAATGCAAAGCCTTCAGTTCTACCCATAACAATACAGTTGGTGATAATCAGACCAACGTAAACAGATAACTGCTTTGACAGATCGTAGGCAAAAGCCTTAAGTATCTGGTCAACTAAGATTACCAGTGAAGCAATAACTGTCATCTGGGCGATAATACGCACTGAGCCTGGAACCAGATTACGTACAGTTGAAATAGCAAGGTTAGCCAGTGTACATACTGCAGTAACAGAAAGTCCCATCACAAATGCGGTTTTCATGCTGGAGGTAACAGCTAAGGAAGAGCAGATACCCAACACCTGAATCATTACCGGGTTATTGGCAATGATTGGGGTGAGGAAAGTTTCCTTTAGACTAGGACCTTTACTCATTTATGATCTCCCCGTTTTTAAGTTTCTCCAGGAATGGTCTGTAAGCATCACCGAGCCAGTAGGCAGCAGTATTGGTTACACCATTGGAGGTTAAAGTTGCACCTGACAGAGCATCGATATCGAAGTCTGGGTTAGAAGCATTCTTGGTGATCTGGAACTTGTAGGTACCATTCTCATCAACAAGTTTCTTGTTTACCCACTTGGTCTGCCATAATGGGTTGTCAATCTCACCACCTAAGCCAGGGGTTTCACCGTGAGAGTAGAAAGTTACGCCCATGATGGTATTGGCATCGATAGGATTGATAGCAACATAGCCATAAACGGTTGACCATAAAGCCTGACCATAGAATGGAAGGATTACACGGACAACCTTACCTGAATCATCTTTTGCAAAATAAACAGGCATCAGCTTTGAACGGGTTAAAATACCAGCTACATCATGATCTTTTGCGATCTTGACTGAGGTCTCTGGCTTCTTTGCAAGTGAAGCAAAGTTGTAGCCTTCAATCTGAGCTTTGGTGAAGTTGCCATCAGCAATTGCACCTGATTCAACATCAATAAGATGTGATTCGATGTGCTTGGCGAAGGTATCTTTTACAGAACCTTTTACCTCAAAACCTGAAACCTTGAGAATGTTTACCTGACGGTCATTTTCAACTGCAGCCTTCTTGAAAGGATCCAGAGCAACTACAGCAGAAGATACCAGCACAGAGCAAACTAAGCAGAAGGTAACGATGATTACTAAGGTACCTAATACAGAGTCTTTATTAAGCTTGGACACGGGCAAGTCTCCTCTTAATATTGCGCTTGGTTGCCAGGTAGTCAAACAGAGGTGCCCAGCAGTTAGCAAACAGAATAGCAAGCATCATGCCCTCAGGGTATGCAGGGTTTACGGTACGGATCAGTACAACCATTACACCGATGAGAACACCGAATGCCCACTTACCTTTAGTGGTAAATGAACTGGATACTGGATCAGTTGCCATAAATACTGCACCAAAGGCAAAGCCACCCAGAACTGCGTGCCACTCAAATGGCATTGTGAACATAGGGTTTGTTGCAGAACCAATCTGATTTAACAGTAAAGAAGTCAGGAATGCACCGATTGCAATGCCAAGCATGATGCGCAGTGAAGCAACACCGGTTACAAGGATAATTGCGGCACCAATGAGGATCATGGCAGTTGAGCCTTCACCGATTGAGCCAGGGATATTTCCCATGAATGCATCCATCCAGTTAATGGCGTGACCATTTACATCCTTAAGAGCCTCTAAACCACCCTCTGCCCACTGAGCTAAAGGAGTTGCGCCAGAGAAACCATCTACTGGAACCCAGCAGTTGGTACCTGAAATTGAAGCTGGATAAGCGAAGAACAGGAATGCACGACCGCACAGAGCAGGGTTTACGAAGTTTCTGCCAGTACCACCAAACACTTCCTTACCAATGACAACACCGAAGGAAATACCTAAAGCAGCCTGCCAGAGAGGAATTGTTGGAGGAACTACCAGTGCGAACAGAATAGAGGTTACGAAGAAACCTTCGTTAATCTCGTGGTGACGCATCAAGCAGAAAAGAACTTCCCAGAATGCACCAACAGCGAATACAACGATGTAAATAGGCAGGAAGTAAACTGCACCGATTACCATCTTTGAATAAACGCCTGCATCCAGACTTAAAGTCGCACCGAACAGCTGAGCTAAGGCATAATGCCAGTCAGCACTGAAAAGGCTGTAGCACTGCTGAGCGATTTCCTGAGCCTCTGGAAGAGTGCCGATAGCCATAACAGTCTGGTTACCAACATTGTACCAGCCCCAGAACATAGCTGGGAATACTGCAGCCCAGACAATGATCATGATACGCTTGAGATCAGCGAAGTCACGAACGTGGGTGCTGCCGGTAGTTACTCGACCTGAGCTATACAGGAAAGTAAAAGTACCCTCATATAAAGGATAGAACCATGAAAGAAGTCCACCCTTGGTAAAGAGGAGGGAGAATTTTTTCATTACATCTAATAACACAGATTAACCCTCCACTTCGATCTTAGTTAAGCTTCTGCGAAGCAATGGACCGAAGTCATTCTTGCCAGGACAAACGTAGGTTGCTAAGGCAACATCTTCTTCTGAAAGCTCCAGAATACCAAGAAGTTTAGCCTGATCGGTATCGTTGATATCGATTGCACGTACGAGCATTACAGGTTCAACATCATATGGAGCTAACACCTTGTCATATACGCCAATTGGCATAATTGAACGAGGACCACCATTTAAAGCGGTATTGAAAGTGTAATTCTTTGGTCTGAACAGGTTAGCAAGGAAGACTGGAGTTGCAGAATGACGGTGGAAACCAGGTCCCATCCAGTTCTGCAGGAAGAATTCGTTCTTTGTACCTTCCTCTAAGAAAGCAACGCCCTGATGATAACGACCTAAGTAGGCAAAAGGACCTACAGCCTTGTTACCCCACAGAACGGTACCAGAAATTACTCGAACACCTGCAGCTGACTTCTCAGCCTCACCTGCGGTAAGTTCTTCAATTGAAGCACCAAGGATAGTACTTACAAGACGTGGGTTCTTAGCCATAGGACCTGCTAATGATACAACGCGCTTGTTGTAGAATTCACCTTCTACAAACAGGTGACCGATAGCGATAACGTCCTGATAGCCGATGTGCCATACAGTCTTGGTCTCTGAAACAGGATCAAGGTGGTGAATGTGAACACCTGGCAGACCAGCTGGATGATGACCCTTAAAGGTCTCCTCAACTACATTGCCTGAACTTACTGAAGGTAAAGCTTCATCGCCTTTGCAGACAAAGATCTTGAAATCGCCGATGCGGCTTAATACCTTGATACCATTTGCATAGGCTTCAGCCTCTGCATCAATGATAACCTTAGGATCAGCAGCAAGAGGATTGGTATCTATTGCTGTAACAAAGATGGAGTGAGGAAGTGAACCTACGGCAGGTACCTTGTCAAATGGACGGGTACGGAATGCAGTCCACATGCCGGATTCTACAAGTTCATCCACAACTTCTTTAGAAGAAAGGCCTAACAGTTTGTCGGCAGGAGTCTTCTTGAACTCTACGCTCTCGCCATTAGGATCTACTTCAATAACAACTGACTGGAAGCAACGTCTCTCACCTCTGTTAACTGCAACAACAGTACCAGCAGCAGGAGCAGTGAAACGAGTTCCAGGATTTTTCTTATCTTCAAAGAGAACCTGACCTTTCTTGACTTTCTGGCCAGCCTCAACAGCCATTGAAGGACGAAGACCGACGTAATCGCACCCCATTAAGGCTACATGCTTTACGACAGCACCATCACATACCGACTGTTCAGGTTTGCCGCCAATAGGCAGATCCAATCCTTTTTTGATATTAATCATAGACGGTTCCATAAATTAAAAACAAAGGGATTTCCCCCATCACCTACCCGCCCATTAAACAAAAAATATGAGCTTCAGTATTTCTAAAGGCTCACATACAGAACAGGCAGGTTTTTGCAGTCAAATTTTACCATTAAAAATGGCTTAATTCTAATAAAAATCGAGGCTTATCTAAAATGTTAGATCTATGTCCAAAAGAATGCACAGAGCAGAAATATAAAAAAGAATCAGCCTAATTTTTCGACGGAGATAACAAATACTGATTTCAATGGCAAAAAATAGCATCTTGCCATTTACTAGGAGCCAACTAAGGCCTGATTTACTGATTTTTAGAACTGAAAGGTGCAACCTTAATTAGAAGCAGCATTCCAGGAACTGCCAGGATGGTGCAGAATATGAAAAAATTTTCCCATCCAAGATACTCAACAATGTAACCAGTGGTTGCATTGCAGAATGTACGAGGAACAGCACTCAATGAGGTTAAAAGAGCAAACTGTGTGGCTGCAAAAGCTCGGCTTGTTTTGGCTGAGAGGAAAGATACAAAGGCAGCAGTGCCAAGACCTGCACCAAGACACTCAGCAACAATAACCACAGCAAGAAGCCAGATAGGAGGTGCGACATCAGATGTAGCACCAGCCCTTGCAAGAATAACAAAGCCAAGAATTGTCACCATCTGACCAAAACCGAAGATCCACAAAGCCCTGTTGATACCTATTTTTAGCATGATCATGCCACCTAGGATACCACCTATAACCATGGACCAGAGTCCTGCGTTTTTAGCCACAAGACCAATTGTCACCATGCTGTAATGCATATCTATATAAAAAGGAGTGGCAAGAGCAGTTGCCATGGAATCGCCTAATTTATAGAAAAACACGAAAAGAATTATCAGAAGAAATGATCCCAGACCTTTTCTTGAAATAAATTCTCTGAATGGATCAACTATTGCTGCTTTAAGAGATCTTGGAGCATTGATGGTCACAGGCTCTTTTATGAAAATGGTAATGATAAGAGCTGGCAGCATAAAGGCAGCAGTAACAATAAAGACCATTCCCCATGACATGAAATCAGACAGGATCAGAGAAAGTCCTCCTGGGATCAGGCTTGATGCTCGAGAGGCTGCAATAAACACTGAGGTTCCAGCCCCTAATTCCTCATCCGATAAAATCTCTCTTCTGTATGCATCTATAACGATATCCTGGGTTGCTGATGAAAATGACAGGACAAAGGCTGCGATGGCTACAGCATAAAGATGAGAGTGCGGATCAAAATGACCTAAAAGACCAATGGAGGCAAAAACAAGAAGCTGAGAGATAAGCATCCAGCTTTTTCTCCTACCAATTCCTATGAGGTTATAGCGGTCAACAAGCGGTGACCACAGAAATTTCCATGTATAAGGAAAAGACATCAAAGAAAACAGACCGATGCTTTTTAAATCTACGCCCTCTTTTCTTAAAAACGCTCCAAGCAGTGTCAGAACCACAAAAAGTGGCATTCCAGATGCAAATCCAAGGCTTAGGCATAATGCCATTTTCCTTGAAAAAAACTTGGACATAACTGAAGATGAGGGCATCTTTTTTCCTTAGTCGCGGAAATTCTCGTACTGCAGAGGCTGTTCAATCTTTGATGAACGTACAAGCGCGATGGCAGCCTGTAAATCATCACGCTTTTTACCTGTAACTCTTACGATATCATCATTAATCTTGGCATCAACTTTAAGTTTGGCATCTTTGATGATTTTTATGATCTTTTTAGCAAGATCTTTGTCGATACCTTCTTTAAACTCCACATCCTGCAGAGATTTCTTACCTGAGCGGGTTATTTCTTTAAATTCAGCAGCACCAGGTTCAATTGAACGCTTGATAAGTTTCTGTCTTAACATATCATCCATCTGCTGGATCTGGAATTCCTCATCTGCTTCAAGTTTTACCTTGTTTGATGATTTATCAAACTTGAATGATGCTTCAACGCCTCTGAAATCAAAACGAGTCTGAAGTTCACGGTTGGCATTATCAACAGCATTCTGAACTTCATCTTTCTTTAACTTGGAAACAATATCAAAAGAAGGCATATCAAATCCTATAACAATGTTTTAACTAATTCTTCAACACTCTGAGCATCAAGTCCCTGCTCTGCTAAAAGTTCAGCTCTTGTGCCTTCCATAATAAAGGCATCCTTGAAACCTAAGTTGATCACTCTAGTGTTACTGTCAGAGAGAACAGATTTAACTTCCTCGCCTATACCACCTGCTCTTACGCCTTCTTCAACAGTAATGATGACTGAATGGCTTTTGGCAAGTTCGTTTAACAGCTTTTCATCTAAAGGTTTTACAAAACGCATGTCAGCTAAAGTAAGATTATATTTCTCTGCTACCTTATACAAACGCTTTACAGATGATCCAAAGCAACATAAAGCAATTGAACTGCCGTTTAAAAGCACTCTACCCTTTCCTATTTCAATGGTATCTTCTGTTGTAACCAAACCTGTATCTGTATCATCAGAAGCTCTTTCATAGCGGATCACACATGGATGACCATATTTATATCCGGTGTTGAGCATCAGATACTGCTCTTTGAGATCTGATGGAGTCATAACTACCAGATTTGGAATGCACCGCATAAAAGCAATATCAAACATACCCTGATGAGTTGGACCATCAGGTCCTACAATTCCACCTCTGTCTACTGCAAGCAGTATTGGCAAATCCTGAATTGCCATATCATGAATAAGACCATCATAGGCTCGCTGCAAGAAAGTTGAATAGATGCTTACCACGGGATGCATACCGCCAGCAGCAAGACCTGAGGCAAAAACTAAAGAATGCTGCTCAGCAATACCCACATCATAGAATCTGTCTTTATATTTTTCTGCAAATAAAGACATACCTGATCCTAGTGGCATGGCTGGTGTAATACCTATAAGAGATTGATCTTTTTCTGCCATATCACAGAGCCATGAGCCAAAGCCATCAGAAAATGATCGACATGATGGGTTCTCATGTGGTTCAATTCCATGGCTTGGATCAAATGACGGTACACCGTGGTATAAAGTAGGGTTATTCTCAGCAGGTTTATACCCCTTGCCTTTTTTGGTGACTACATGTACAAACTGCAGTCCGCCAATTTGTTTTACATTTTTGAGGATAGACATCAACCCTTCGAGGTCATGACCATCCACAGGGCCTATGTAATTGAATCCCAACTCCTCAAAAAGGGTTCCAGGCATAATCATGCCTTTAACGTGTTCCTGAGCTTTTTCAGCAAAGTTTTTAATTGTAGGCAGACTTTCCAGAACCTTTTTTCCGTTTTCCACAAATTTAACGTAGTAAGGATTTGAAATTATTCCTGCAAGATATTTGGCAACGGAGCCTACATTTTCAGAAATACTCATCTCATTGTCATTTAAAATAACAATAAGATCTACTCCCTTTGTTGAGCCTGCACAGTTCATTGCCTCATAGGCTGCACCACCTGATAAGGCACCATCACCAATTACAGCAACAACCTTATTTCCTGTTTTAAGATCTCTTTGCGCTACAGCAAGACCTAATGCAGAACCTATAGATGTAGAGGCATGACCTGTGCTTATCAGATCACATGGGGTCTCTCCTCTCCAGATGAAAGCATGCAGACCGTCTTTTTGACGGATTGTTCTTAATTCATCTTTATGACCTGTAAGGATCTTGTGAGGATATGACTGATGTCCCACATCAAAGATGATCTTGTCATCTGGAGTGTTGAACACATAATGCAAAGCAGTAGTAAGTTCAACAACAGCAAGACCTGAGGCCAGATGACCTGCTGTTTTACTTACAGAATCAATAATATATGAGCGAATTTCCTGACAAACATTAGGAAGTTCTGACTCTGGAAGCTGCCTTAAATCAGCTGGTGAATGAATCTTATCCAGTAAAGGAGTAGGAATATCTGCCACTACTAATGATCCCTTGAAACTGTGAAGTCAGCAAACTGAGATAATAAGTAAGTATCTAAATCAAGACGCTTTAGACATTCTTTGGCTTTATTTGCTGTTTCAAGAGCGAATTCTTTTGCCTTCTCAAGACCTAAAAGGCTTGGGTAGGTGCTCTTATCAAGAGAAATATCAGCACCTTGTGCTTTTCCCATTACAGCAGTATCACCTATAACATCGAGAATATCATCCTGAATCTGGAAAGCAAGTCCTGTCCATTTGGCATATTCATCAAGAGTTGCAATCTGCTCTTCACTGACACTGTCACAGCAGTATGCGCCCATAAGTACGGCAGCACGAATAAGAGCTCCAGTCTTTTTTGAATGAAGAAGTCTCAAGGCATCATAACTTATATGTTTGCCCTCAGACTGAAGGTCAATCGCCTGACCTCCGCACATGCCTGAATAACCGCCTTTGGTTGCAAGGACTCTAGTCAGAGATGCTACAGACCTGTCTGATAAGGATGATTTTCTGTCGCTTAATATTTCAAAAGCAAGAGTCTGCAGCGCATCGCCAGCTAAAAGAGCCACTGTAGGAGTGAACTTCACATGAACGGTAGGTCTGCCTCTTCTTAATTCATCGCCATCCATTTCTGGCATGTCATCATGAATGAGAGAATAGGCATGAACACATTCAATGGCGGCAGCAGCATAATCAAGCTTCTCCATTGGAACACCAAAAGCAGATCCTGTTGCATAGACAAGTAGCGGACGAGCTCTTTTTCCTCCAAGTAACAGACCATATGACATTGCTTGTTTCAGCTCTGAAGCATCATTATCAAGAGTTTCAAGATAAGACTCCATAAAGCCGTTAACACGATCTTTCACCATTGAGGCATATTCAAAGAGTTCCATAACACTTCCTTAAAATGGCAGCTCGCCATCATCTCCGTCAGATTCATTTTTTTCTTCATCTAAAGATGCGGTAGCTTTCTGTCTTGCAACTTCGATCTTCATAGACAGTTCTTCTAGGGATTTTCTGCAGGAAACAGCAAGTTCCATTCCCTGAGAGTAAAGGGCAATGGCCTCATCAATAGGCAAAGAACCTCCCTCAAGCTTGGAGGTCAGTTCTTCAAGATTTTTTAATCTTTCCTCAATAGAGGTCATTGTCTTTGTACCCATTTTAACTCCTAGGAACGAAGCTGAGCCTTTAGTTCTGATGAAGCAGCTTCAACGATAGCTGATGCCATCTTCTCTACTTCAGCTTCCTCAAGTGTACGCTCTACATCCTGAGCAATAACACTTAATGCAACAGAACGGCTGTTACCTAATGAGGCATCCTCAAACACGTCAAAGATATTTACAGACTGGACACTCTTGCCACCTGCTCTGTAAATCAAATCAACAAGTGATGATACAGGGATGCTCTTGTCGATTACGAAAGCAAAATCTCTGCGTACAGAAGGGAACTTGGAAATTGGTGTGTATGAAGGAACAACACGCTTTGCTACTGCACTTCTTTCAATCTCAAATACTGCAACCTTCTGCTTGAAGCCTAAAGCCTTCTGAACTGAAGGGTGAAGCATACCCACATAACCAACCTTGCGACCTTCCTTGATAATATCAGCACTCTGACCTGGGTGCAGACTCTTTTCTGTACCCTTCACAAAGGAGAATGCCTTTGGATCTGCTGTAACAGAAAGCAGGGTCTCAACATCACCTTTAATGTCAAAGAAATCAACACTGCGTGATTTTTCAGTCCAGCTCTCATCAGCAATGTCTCCAGCTGAAATACCTGCAATCACAGCATCCTGACGTACACCGTTTTCAGCATTTTCATCAATAATATAGCGAAGGCCCTGTTCAAACAGACGAACCTTACGCTGCTGACGGTTTAGGTTGTACTTGGCAATAATGCTTAAACCTGCAGCCAAAGTGGTACGCATTGCTGACATCTCAGGAGAGATTGGAGTATTGAGCATCAGAGGTTTGATGTCAGAAAACTCCTTGAGAACCTTAGGATCTGTAAATGAATATGTAATTGCCTCGTTATAGCCTGCATTTACAAGAGCTGACTTGATATCACGATCCTGAACAACCTCTTCCTTGTCATGAACCATATAAAGCTCACTTACAGGAATTACATTAGGAATGTTGTTGTATCCGTAGATTCTTGCTACTTCTTCAATGATATCCTCTTCAATTGCGATATCAAAACGGAAACTTGGGCTTACAACTTTAAAACCGCCATCTACCTTTTCTGGTTTCAATTCAAGGTTCTTTAAGATGCTATATACAGTTTCCTCATCTATTTCCTTACCTAAAACCTTGGTAAGTTTTGCAAGACGAAGAATTATAGGAGCATGTTTTGGCAGACATTCTTCTGCAACAACCTCATTTACAGGACCAGCCTTGCCACCTGCAATTTCAATCAGAAGTGCAGTTGCTCTTTCAATGGCACGTCTCTGGTTGTCATGATCAACACCACGCTCAAAACGATGTGAAGCATCAGTATCAAGACCATACTGTCTTGCTCTGCCCTTGATTGCATCTGGATGGAAGAAAGCAGACTCTAAAAGAACATCTTTGGTGTTCTCATCAATACCTGAATTTAAACCACCAAAAATGCCAGCCAATGCTACAGGGCCCTTTTCATCACAGATAAGAAGAGTGTTATCTTTCAGGGTAATTTCCTCACCTGAAAGCACGGTCATCTTCTCGCCTTGAGCAGCTTTTCTTACAACAATCTTGCCATTTAGTTTCTCAAGATCGAATGAATGCAGAGGCTGGCTGTACTCAAGCATTACATAATTGGTTACGTCAACAATTGGAGATACTGAACGGATACCGCAGCGACGAAGTTTTTCAACCATCCACAGTGGAGTTTTAGCTTTCTGATTTACGCCACGAATAACTCTGTCTAAATATCTTGGGCATGAGGCCTTGTCTTCAACTTCTACAGGAAATACGTCTTCAATTGTATTCTCAACTGGAATTACAGCAGGATAGTTGAATGGTTTACCTAACAGAACAGATACTTCACGGGCGATACCGCTGATACCAAGACAGTCAGGACGGTTTGATGTCAGATCAACATCGATAATCTTGTCATTGAGTTCAAAGTACTCACGAATGTCCATACCGACAGGAGCATCATCTGGAAGTTCGATAATACCATTTGACTCATCGGCCATACCAAGTTCTTTGTATGAGCAGAGCATACCACTTGACTCTACACCGCGAAGCTTGGCTTTCTTGATGGTAATACCGTTTACATGAGCACCGATTATTGAGGCACAAACCTTTAAACCTTCACGAACATTAGGTGCACCGCATACAATCTGAAGGATCTCTCCAGTACCTGCATCAACCTTTGTTACATGCATATGATCAGAATCAGGGTGAGGAACGCACTCTAGAACCTTACCTACAACCACGTGGTCAAAATTATCAGCAACATCGCCTACTGAATCAACCTCAAGACCTGCCATGGTAATTTTGTCTGATAATTCTTCAGCACTCAGATCGTTTTCGACCCACTCATCAATCCACTGTTTATTAAAAATCATTTTTCTTCACATCCATATTAGGCAAACTGTTTGAGGAAGCGCAAATCGTTCTCAAAGAACGCACGAAGATCGTTTACGCCGTAACGCAGCATGGTAAGACGCTCAACGCCCATACCAAAGGCATAACCTACGTACTTGTCAGTATCAATGCCGACATTTCTCAGCACATTAGGATGAACCATACCGCAGCCTAATACCTCAAGCCATTTGCCACCGTTTCTTCTTAGGTCAACCTCAGCTGATGGTTCAGTGAATGGGAAGAATGATGGACGGAATCTTACTTCAAGTTCTTCCTCAAAGAACTTCAGAAGAAACTCATGAAGAACACCCTTAAGTTCAGCAAAAGATGTATGCTCTTCTACTAAAAGGCCCTCTACCTGATGGAACATTGGGGTGTGGGTCATATCATAGTCGTTTCTGTATACACGACCTGGAGCAATAATACGGATAGGAGGTTTCTGGGTCTCCATGGTACGAACCTGTACAGATGAAGTCTGTGAACGTAAAAGCAGACCATTTTCAACAGAGAAAGTATCCTGTGATGAACGGGCTGGATGATTTGGAGGCAGATTCAAAGCATCAAAGTTGTGGTAATCATCCTCAATTTCAGGACCACCAACAACACTAAAGCCCATGGAACCAAAAATTTCTTTGATTCTTTCAATAGTGCGGCTTATAGGGTGAACATTACCTAAATCTGATCTTCTTCCAGGAAGAGAGATATCAACAGTTTCACTTGAAAGTTTTTCTTCTAAGGCAGCTTTTTCAATCTGAGCTCTGCGCTCTTCAACTGCAGCAACAACAGCCTGTTTGGCCTGATTGATTAAAGCACCGCGTGCAGGGCGCTCCTCAGCTGACAGTTTACCTAATTCCTGCATAAAGGAAGCAAAAATACCTTTCTTTCCAAGCAGATTAACTCTTACAGCATCAAGTTCCTGCAAATCTTTTGCATTCTTTGCTGCTTCAACGCCGTTTAATTTGGCTTCTTCTAACTTATCCATTGATATTTACCGATTTAACGGGAACCTTGTCCCAACATTGCATTTATAACCGCTTATTATCTCATTTTCACGTTTAAGTAGCAATTTTTATCATTTCTGATTGATAACTGACAACAGGGTATCTACAACGTATTTTTCATCGAGCTTTTCCTGCTCCAATCTGTTCTTTTCTGGATCTTCTCTTAAACGGTAAAGTGTGGCTCGTTCATCGTTGGTAAGACACTCAAGTTCTTCTTCAAATGAAATATTTTCTTTTACCATGCGATCTTTATGATTTGAGTACTCTATGGTTTTTTCATCCATCATGACTGACATTACATTGCATGAGGATATTTTTCTAAAATATGAGAGCATAGAGAATCCCCAGGAATCAAGATCTCCCCAGTAGACAATTTTAGATTTGTTTTTTAGCCAGTTCGCCTTTGCCCAACTTAAATTTTTGCCACAGCCAAATATCACAGTGGTTTCAGGAAGAGAAGGGACCATTAGACCTGACTGCACGTTTTCAATTATTAGTAGATTTCTTCCTGGTGGCTCTATTCTTTCTAGATCATAAGTTGGGATCTGAATGTAGGGATACATAAGTTCTCTGTCTTGAGAATTAACAATCATATGCGCAAACCCCTCTGGCTTTGGAATAACGCCTAAGTACTCCTCAAGACTCTCTTGAGCATTTAAAATCTGACAGCATCTTAAAATTGCAGCAACAAGTTTTAAGTTATTCTCTAAAAATTTAGTGTCAATATGCTCAAGAGGTATAGCTCTTATGTACATTTTGCTACCTACGCCTCTTTTAAGTTGTGGAAGCAAAACAATAAGAGATTTAAAATCAGAAACACTCACTTCTTCAGGCTCTAGCATTCTCAAGACTGTATAGATATCACTAGCATATGGAAGCCCTAACACCTTGAGTACCTCATCACATCTGTCTTTTACGCACTCAATTAGTTTTCTATCCTTTGCAGGGATAACCTTTAGCAGAGTTTCATAAGAGTCTATAACAAACTCATTTGCTAATTCAAAGCCGTTAATTCCGTTTTTATAGGATACAGTTTTTCTTCTGACGCATTCTTGATGAGGATATTTTTTCCATGCAATAACATATTCTTGATACTTTGCAATATCACTTAAGATTTCATTTGCTGTAGGCAACTTTAAAGGAATAGTCAATGGATATTCCCTATTTCCTCTTAATCTTTCAATCAGATGATTTCTGTTTGTAATTTCATTTTTGACAACTCTAGATATTACCTCTTCAGGGAAAACCATCTATTCCTCCTTGTAACTCCATATTAAAAACAGAGTAATAAAGATTTATTATTGAACCTCCTGTGAGGAGGTGATTCCTAGAGCTTTCATTTCAGAATCAATTTTATTCTCTAACTGTGCGTCATACTCTTCCCATCTTAATTCACACATTGAACTTGAATGGCGTTCGCCATCACGTTTCATGATAACAAGTGATTTAGCAAAATTTCTTGCAAGTTCAATATTCTTGAATGGAGTAATCAGATTTATGTGTAGTTTCAGCTCCTTGAAAATCTTAAGCACTCTCTCAGAATAGTTTTCAGATGTATTTGAAAAAGCCTCATCAAGAAAAACAGTAGAGTACACAGGATGTTCGCCATCTTCTGGAGTCAGCACATATGCTAAAGATGCAGCAAGAACAGATCCTGCAAAGGATTCTTTTTCACCACCAGATTTCCCAGAACTTGAGTTAAGAGTGTCTTTAACAGCCATTGTTCTCTTGTCTATAACATTTGCCACAAATTGCATTCTAAGACGAGTATCAAGTATAGATTTGTAGTCAAAAGCATTTGAAGTAAGAGCTAAATTCAGAGTTTCAATCACTTTGTTGATGGCTTTAAATCTCTGCTCATGATCATCTGTGCTGATAAGATTCATGACGTTCCTTATTGATTTTGAAAACTCTTTTACGATATCACCTTCAACCTTTTTGGTTCCTATTTCAAGATAAGTGTTCTCGTAAAATTCAGCCTTCTTCAATACCTCATTTATTCGCTGAATTCTGTTTTTAATAGCAGAAAGTTCCTTTTCGATTTTCTGCGAAATACAAGCAACAGACTGAGTAACTTCTGAATTGAGTTTTGCTTTGAAAGACTCAACAAGTTTTGGCAATCCCTCGTTTTCTACAGTTTCAAAGTATTTCAGATAATATATGCGACTTTCTATATCACATCCCCAGTCACTACATATTGCAGGCCAGCGACTGTTGAAGGATACTATGCATTTTTCAATTCTGACTTTGCTATCATTGGCAGAGTTAGAGTACTGCTCTTTCTTTTTATAGAGATTGCCAGTTAATCTACCTGAATTATTATTTATATGCAGATTAGAAGGCTGGATTTTTTCTTCCTTCAAAGATTCATTTATCAATAAAAGTGAATCGTCATCGACGGTAGCAGAAGCTTTTAACTCAAATGAAGCAATTTTTAGCTTGAGGTCTTCTATTGTCTTTTTTACTACCGCAATCTGACCTACAACACCTGTTTTTGAACTATCAAGACTGTTAAGGGCTGATGCTGCCTCATTTCTTTGAGCAGTCAGTCTTGCAATAGTAGGGTCCTTCTCTAGCTCATCAAGCTGTTTTTCAAGCTTCAATATCCTCTCTTCTATTCCATTAACATCAAGTCTTAAGAATGAATCAAAATCATGTAGTCTTTCAATAGACAAGAGTGAATTGCTGATGGATACCGCATTTTTCTTGAGCTCAGTAATTTTATAAGCAACAGATGAAAGTTCCTCATTCAGAACTCTTAGATCACCTTCAAGGAGTTTAATTTTATCGGCATTTGAAAAACCTAAAAACCATTCTCTTCTGTCGTCAACTTTAGACAGATCCTTTTTCTCAAAGAATCCTCCTTTTCGATGAATAAGACCTTCCTTTGTCAAAGAATATTCTGTTCTATTAAGTTCATCTATGTTATTTGCACAGATCAGATCAAACTTTTCTAAGTGTTTTTTTAGCCACAGAGTATAAGGATGTTTTTTAAAGACAAGTTTTGAAAGATAGCCTTCAGAACCAAATTCAGTGTTTTCATTAAAATTGGTTTCTGCAATCTGAATGCGAACATGTAGCCCCTCATTGAAACGTCCGTTTACGTATCTTGTAATGAGCTGATAGTCATCCCTACTGACAAGAAGAGTTTCTCTTATACCGCCTAAAGCTCTTTCAATGGCACCTTGCCAGTCGCGCTGCTCTTCAGGTACATCAATAAGTTCTGCTGCAAATACTAGCTTTTCTGTTGGTATGTTAAGATCAGAACTTATACCATTCCTGAAATTCTGATATCTGAATGATACATTTGATCCAGGCCTTTTCTTGAGTTCAT
>JBJEWY010000024.1:0-14078 GCA_051885305.1 Succinivibrio sp.
CGCATCTGGTTTGGGACCAGAGGGTCGTAGGTTCGAACCCTACATCACCGACCATCTGAACGCAGAAATCCAATTTTGATGCAAATACTGATTAAATTCCAACAGGAATTTGATTTTTTTATTTTCTATCCCCTGAAAAATGAAAAAGGACCATCTATTGATGATCCTTTCCTAAAAGTAGATTGCTTACTTTCTAACCTTAATAAGTTCTCTGATCTTTGAGAGATTCTCCAAAGCTGCATTCAAGGTCTCATCTGACTTTGCAAAATGCAGTCTGATATAACGGTTCACCTTCTCTTTAAAGAATGATGATCCAGGAACAGCACCAACTTTTACATCTCTTGCCAGATCTATACAGAACTCGTAATCGTCGTCATAACCGAATTCACTGATATCAACAAGCACAAAGTAGGTTCCCTGTGGCTCATAGTATTTAAGTCCAATCTTATCAAGACCTCTGCAGAAGAGTTCCTTTCTGTGGGTAAAGAGATCTCTTACTTCCTGATAGTATGAATCAGGCAGAGTTAAACCAGCAATTACAGCCTCCTGAAGAGGAGCTGCTGCACCTACAGTTAAGAAATCATGGACCTTACGGACTCTGTCTAGAACTTCCTTAGGACCTGCCACATAACCTAATCTCCAACCTGTAATTGAGTAGGTCTTTGACAGAGAGTTACACATGATTGTTCTTTCAAGCATGCCAGGAAGAGCAGCCATATAGGTGTGATTGTAAGGGGCAAAGATGATGTGCTCGTATACTTCATCAGTAATTACAAAGGCATCATACTTTTTGATGATCTCGGCAATTGCAAGAAGCTCATCTTTGGTAAATACCTTACCACATGGGTTTGATGGATTACATAAGATCAGAGCTTTAGCACCCTTTTTAAAGGCCTCTTCAAGCTCTTTCTCATCAAAGGCAAAATCAGGCACTCTAAGTGGCACATAAATAGGCTCAGCTCCACTTAAAATAGCATCGGCACCGTAGTTCTCATAGAATGGTGAAAAGATTGCAACCTTATCACCAGGATTTAAAGTAGCCATCACAACAGCCATCATTGCTTCTGTGCCACCACAGGTGATACATAGCTGTGATGCTGGGTCATAGTGAACACCAGAGAAATGCTCAATCTTTGCTGATAAGGCTTCTAATGTTCTTGGGGCACCCCAGGTAATTGCATACTGGTGAGGTCCCTGGAAAGCAACATTTGACAGTCTTTCCATCAGAGCATCAGGAGGATTGTTGTCAGGAAAGCCCTGAGACAGATTGATGGCACCATACTGATTGCAGATACGGGTCATTCTGCGTATTACAGAATCGGTAAAATATTTTGTTCTTTCACTTAACTGAATCATGTTAAATCCTATTTAGCGTAACCGTTATGAGGGTTTAAAAGATTGAATTCGTCAAAAGACTTTTTAACTCCAATCATGATCTCCCTATAGATCGGATCAATATTTTTAAGTAAAAAATCTCTCTTGCCCTTACCTACACCATGCTCTCCAGAAATCACACCACCTAATTCATAGGATTTGGCGTAAAGCTTCTCCATGGTCTCATGCAAGATGGATGGCCACTTATCATCAGGGATGCTGTCTTTTAGGATACATAGGTGAACATTGCCGTCACCTGCGTGTCCGAATGCAACCAGTCGAGGTGAGCCATTTTCCTGCAGTTCATTGACATAGTCAATAAATGAGGTGATCCTGTTTAATGGAACCACAATATCTACAGGCTCCCAGATACCAGACTGATTTACAGCTCTTGCAATCGCTCCTCTGATCTCCCAAACTCCGTCAGCAACTGCCTTGTCATCTAAAGGGATCACATCAATGGCACCATTTTCTGATACCACCTTTTTGAGCTTGTCAAAACGCTCATATACGCTCTTTTTATCACCATCTAAAGCAACAATAAGATATGAACTGGCACTTGGACATGGGAAAGATTTCCCAACGTATTTCTCACCTAAGGCAATGACCTTTTTCTCAACAAACTCAATTGCGGTCGGATCTAAGTGTGATTTGAAGATCACATTGACGTTTTCAATACCACGCTTTAAAGAATCATAGGCAATAACCGCATTTAGGGTAAATTCTGGAAGAGGCAGAAGCTTTAGTACAATCTTGGTGATAACACCTAAAGTACCTTCAGATCCGACTATAAGCTGCTGCAGATTAAGACCAGTTGAGAATTTGTAGGTCTTAGCACCTAGTGTCACCTTTGTACCGTCAATCTTCACAAGATCAAGTGCCAGTACATAATTTCTGGTAACACCGTACTTTACAGCACGCATACCACCGGCGTTGGTTGAAACATTACCACCAATAGAGGCACTCTTTTCTGCTGGATCAGGAGCATAGAGATAACCTTTTGACTCTACATAGGCTATGAGATCCTTTAAAAGTACCCCAGGCTCTACTGTGACGGTCAGATTCTCCTCATCAAGCTCTAAGATCCTGTTCATCAGGCTTACATCAAGAACCACACCGCCATCTGGAATGGTACAGCCAGATAAATTGGTACCTGCACCTCTTACAACTACGTTGAGACGGTTCTTATAGGCAATTTTGAGGACATTCTGAACATCTTCCTCATCTTTTACCCTTACATATACATCGGCGTGACCAACATGAGCTCCAACAAAGTCTGTCAGATACTTCTTCTCGATCTCGTTTCCATAAAAGATCTCGCCTTTTACAGCATCCTTAAAAAGAGATTTAAAATCTGCGCCCATAATCTTACCTTTATAAACAAAAGAGGTCATAAGACCTCCTTTGAAATTACATTCTTAATTTTAATGAGATAGCTTCTTAGCTATTTTATCACCGATATACTGTGCCAGCTGCACGATGATAACTAAAACTACAATGGTAAAGATCATAATTCCAGTCTCATAACGGTAGTAACCGTACTGCACTGCAAGGTTGCCGATACCGCCACCGCCAACCATACCAGCCATTGCAGAGAAACCGATAAGGCTGATGAAGGTAACAGTTACACCGCGTACAATTCCTGGAAATGCTTCAACAAGCAATACCTTTCTTATGATAAGACTGTTTTTGGCACCTGTTGCAAGAGCGGCCTCAATGACACCAGGATCAACCTCTCTTAAGGAGATCTCAATAAGACGGGCCAAGAATACTGTTGCTGTAATTGACAGTGGAACTGATGCAGCAATAGGTCCTATCTTTGTTCCTACAAGCAGGAAGGTAAATGGCAGTGTAAATACCACCAGAATGATAAATGGTACTGATCGGATAAAGTTGATAACAGCTGATATCACCTTGTTTAAAACAGGGCTGTTAAAAAAGCTCTTGTTTGATGTCAGGTATAACAGGAAACCAAACAGTGACCCGAAGATCAGGCTGAATACAAAGGAGATACCAAGCATGATGGCTGTCTCATAGATGGCTTTCCATAACTCATTCTTTAAAATTGTAATGGTTGAATCCAAGATCTCAGCAAACATTATCGGATCTCCTTATTACCAAAAACATGAACATAGGCCTTTTCCCTGATGTAGGAAAGTACAGACTCAATTTCAGCACTGTCATTGCCTCGCAGTGAGATCAGAAGACGGCCTAATGGCTTACCCTGAATATACTCAATGTTGCCTGCAATAATTGAAAGATCAGTCTTCAGATAATTGCGGGATACATATGAAATAACAGGCTCGTAGGCGTTCTCCTCCTTGAAGGTAATCAAGAACAGATTGTTCTCGTGCTTTAAAACCTCAGGTGGAATTACACCATCAAATGACTTGTTAATGAGGTTTTTGGCAGCATCACTCTGAGGATGAGCAAAAACATCATATGAACTGCCAACTTCAACCACACGGCCATGCTCCATCACAGCTACGCGATCAAAAAGACTCTTGGCTACTTCCATCTGATGAGTAATAAACAGCACGGTGATAGGATAAGAGTTCTTGATGTTCTTTAAAGTCTGAACAACTTCCTTGGTATTATCAGGATCAAGAGCTGATGTAGCCTCATCACACAGAAGGATCTCAGGATTGTTGGCTAAAGCTCTTGCAATAGCAACACGCTGTTTCTGACCGCCAGAAAGTGATGATGGATATACAGAAGCTCTGTCAGCAAGACCTACAATGTTGAGAAGCTCTGTTACACGTGCTGGAATGTCCTTTTTAGCGGTTCCTGAAGCCTCAAGTGCAAAAGCAACGTTCTGGGCTACAGTAGAGTTCTTAACCAGATTGAAGTGCTGGAAGATCATACCGATCTTTAAACGAAGTGAGCTTAACTTGTCTCCAGTGTAATCTGTCACGTCTACACCATCAATAATCACCTTGCCAGATGAAGGGCGCTGCAGCAGATTCACTGTTCTTACAAGTGTTGACTTACCGGCACCAGATGAGCCCACAATACCAAAGAACTCACCTTTTTTAATTTCCAAAGAGGCATTGTCTACGGCTGTGAAGATACCGTCGTCTCTTTTGAACTTAACAGAAATATTCTCAAACTTTATCATTCTTTTCTTACCAAATGTATATTGCGACTATTTTGCAGGCCACCATGCTGGGCGAGTGAAAGCGTCAAACTCCTTATCACCCTCAATTGACTTCACAAAGTCATCTGAATGCACAGCATCCTCAAATAGTTTGCCTAATGTTTCTTTATTTTTTGTGGCAACAGCTACAACGTTCTTGATTGGCTCTGAAACCTTTTCAACACCTAATGCCTTGCTGTAGTCAAGACCTGCAGCATATGCATAGTTGCCAGGAATAAAACCAACATCGATACTGTCTAAAGATCTTGAGATCTGAGCAGCTTCCATTGGAACAAATCTGAACTTCTTTGGATTGTCCTTGATATCAGCAATAGATGCCTTCTGCTCTGAATTCTCTGTCTTAAGGGTAATGATCCCAAGATCACGTGCAATACCAAGTGCTCTTGAAAGGTTTACAGCATCGGTTGGAATACCGATCTGAGCACCTTCTGGAACCTCATCAAAAGATGAGTACTTATCTGAGAACACACCAAGACCTAATGTTGGAACATTAACAACTCCAACTAATTTCAGTCCCTGATTCTCAACAATTCCATCAAGATACTTCTGATGCTGCATGAGATTTACATCAATGTCACCTGAATCTAAGGCAGCATCGGGCTGTACGTAATCAGTAAACTCAACAAACTGGATCTTGTAGCCCTGTTTTTCAATGATAGGTCTTATGTGTTTATCGATCATTCCACGATAAGGGCCTGGAACCACACCAACCTTAATAGTTGATGGGATTGAAGAAGATGATTCTTCTTTCTTATCTCCGCAGGAACACAGAGAAAATGCAGCAGCACATACTAAAAGTGCCTTTGTGAGCAAGCCAAGTGATTTCATATTTGTCTCCAATAAAAGTATTTATAATGAGCTAGTTTACATCAATAATTACCTATGTCAAAGATAGGTTTATAGGATAATAAACAGCGCCCTTTGAAAACAATAATATAGAAAATTTGAAAGAGATCTAATACTAAATAACAATGAGCAAGTATAGCTAAAAGCTATAACAACGTCAGATAGCGAATCATAAGCTATGAAGAGTACTGATGTAGAGAGAAAGATCCTGTTTAGGCAAAGATAAAACCAAAACTAAAAAACACTATAAAAGGATCATGAGATAAACCAGAAAAGAAAACAGATCTCAAAAACCTCAAAAATCACCTCTAAGGGGAGGGAGAGGTAAAAGATGAACTCACATTCATAAATTCATCTTACATAGCGTTATAGCATAAATTTGAAGGGATCAAAGACAGATATCAGATCTAATAAAAAGCAGAAACTCAAAACAGAATTAACTAATAAACCACAAACAAGCAAACATATTAAATAATAAGTAGCATACCCAATAACTATTATTTTATAAATATTACATATGTAATATATCTTATTATTTAACTTAACAACAAAGGATAAGTAAAAAAAATCTCACCATTAGCTATTTTTTACATTTTTCCCTTCCCTATAAAATTTATGTAATTAAATTACATTTCATAATTTACATTTTTGTAATTTATGTAAATCGACTTTCATAATTTTAAATTCCTTCAATTTCACATAAATAATATAATTGTATATCATTACTTTGCATCACAATGATTGATTAGACATTTTTCTTATATATCAATATGTTACATACATTGCACCACGTTTATCTTTTAAAATATATTTTCAAATTTACAATACTTACACAACATAATTTCATTTTCATTTGACTTTCTTATACACAACATTTTTTAATTTTTCGCTCATTTTTGATTACATATTTCCTAGAATCATTTATAAATTCCCTCTTTTACGGGCCTTACATTTATCAAGACAAGACTAATTGATCAGAATTATTTATTTGAATTTAATACAATCATCACACTATATGTTATTCCTGGTAATAAAATTGAGTGTAGAATAGGTGCTATAAGAAATATCGAATTCAACAAAGCAAGATTGAGTTACTAATATCCCTTAATTATTATCAGATAAGCTTTCCAAAAAGGCTTTTGGATAAAAATCAAAGTACGGATTAAACATAAAAAAGTCAGAGATAATCAATTCATCTGACGAGAATGGAGTAGATTGACTCTACAGCAAAAAGGAGAGCGGGCTGTCATTAGACAGCCTGTTTTCTTTTCAAATAGATCTTTACTAGGATTTGATCCACAAAACGCCCATAAATCTATCGCAGACAGTGATCTGTTGAATCAAAATAAACATTCTGGATAAGATAACATCCTCGTTAGATCAAGTAAGATCACTTATAAACATATGATCAACTAGATTTTATAAGAACCAAGGATCAGTCATGTTGATTTAGGATCATGTATGACTCCCCTTTTTTCTATCAAGGATCAAAGCCTAGTAGCTGATGATTCGCTCTTCTTTATGCTTTCAGTTTGCTTTTATCTTTGTTTTCTTCAGATAAAAAAAATCCCTCTTAGATGGAGCGTCCAAGAGGGAGAGAATGGTCTTAACTAACGTTAAGAACTACAGCAAATTAGGAGAATCTAAAATCTTTATGCATACACCTTACGTTTGTGCAAACTACGAAAACAGCAGACGTATTCAGGAGATACTCTGATCATCATACCGTTTGAAAATCCTCTGCCAGGCAGTAATTCAAGCTCTGGGCTTAACAGGATCAGGCGGGTTAAACCGTCAGCATCCTTTTCATCTAAAACCATACCATATGCGGCACCACCACAAGTGGTATAAATATTTACAATCTCACCTTTTACTGGATCCACTCTTTCTTCAGGATCAGACACAAAGAACTTGCAGTAAGGGATTGCTGGTTTTACGAATCTCTGACATGCAACACCTTTGAGTGATATTGAAAGAACCTTACCTTCATCATTGATAAAGGATGACAGTCCTTCCTGGTATTCGGCCAGTAAACTTACATCTCTTACACAGAAAGGAGCATTCACTTCAGGCCGCTCAAACAGATCATCCACTTTGTAACTGGTATCTAACAGGTAATTGTTTCCGTCATCAGCTGTTAGATTGATACCTAATTTACCTTGCTGATAAGTCCAGGTAAGATCATTTTGTGGATTGATAACCATAGTCTTTGCTGCCTTTTATAGTGTTTTGTAATTATGTAATTTGATTACATAATAACCTTTCTATTTCTGAAAATAAATAATATTTTCATGAATTCAATAAAAATTGTGCACTTATGATCTCTACATCACAATTTTTCCTTTCTTTATGAATGTAACGATTATTGTCCTCTCTAATGACTTTATTATATTAATTCTGTATTAGTTATTCATTAGTCTCTGATCATTATTGAGATTTTATTTTATTACTGTTTTTTACTTCTAAATGGCACAAAAAAAGGATCCTTTTTCAGGATCCCTTAAATTATCTTTTTGGCTTTTCAGTCTTTCATATTCACGTTATAGACTGTGCTTACTGGTCTTTTTAAGGTTGGATTCCACTGTCTACAGGATCTGAACAGATCCATATCCCTTTCGTAATATGAGGTATTAACATCTAGGATCCCTAGCAGAGAATGATACAGATTGTCATGTGAATAACTCTTTGTTGCGGCATTATTTATAAGACAAGACATATCGACTTTATGATCTGCAATGAATGTCTTTGACATATAGATCATCATAGGAACTTCTGTCTGATAATCAGGAGCTATAGCATATGGTGTACCATGCAAAAATGTACCAAACTCCCCTAGCGATTCTCCATGATCAGATATATATAGCATGGCAGTACCAAAGTCTTCTTCATATTTTTTAAGTGAGCCTATCACTTTAGATAAAATCAGATCTGTATAAGCAATACTGTCATCATAGGAATTTCTTATAGCATCAAGCGTGCAGTTTTCAATGTCAGCCTGCTCACAACCAGGGAAAAAGAGCTTCTTCTCTTTTGGCACACGCTTAAAATAGGTAGGACCATGTGAGCCCATGATATGCAGGAAGATCACAGTGTTTTCTTTCTTTTCTGCTCCCATTGCCAATCTCTTTTCAAGCATTGGCAGTAATACCTCATCATAGCAGCTGTCTGAATCACAGAACTTCTTGTTTTCAGGATAAACAAACAGATCTTTGATGTTATCCACTCTCTCACATACACCCTTGCAACCACCGTCATTGTCATACCAGGAAACTTTGTAACCAGCATACTGCAGAATATCAGCAACTGAGCTAGAGTTATAGGCTGTTTTCTCATCATAGTGCTTTCTTGTCATAGCAGAAAACATGCATGGAACATAGACTGCTGTTGCCGTTCCGCAGGACTTTACCCTGTTAAAGAAAACCAGATCCTGAATTCCCTCAGTATACGGAGTGGTATTTCTCTCATATCCATTCTTTGGATAGTTGAATGCTCTTGCTGTTTCTCCTACAACAATCACAAAAAGCTCTGGTTTCTCATCCTTGTTATCAATTAAGGCATCCTGGGCAAGGTGCATGAATGGAAGATCTTTTTCAAAATATCTGATCCTTAAAGCCTTGGCAAAATACCAGACATAATTGTATGGAGAGATCTCCTTTCTCAAGATAGGATTATTGCGGGCAATTGAGGCATAGTTCTGATAGTAGGAAGCATAGATCCCACCTATCAAGGATAATGATACTGCAAAAATACCAAGCCTTAATGTCATAGACCTTAAAAAGCTTTTTGGGTAGGATATTCTTATAAACCAGAGAGCTACAGTAGGTGTTATGCCAAATACTGTTACAAACAGTAATGATGGAATACTAAAATAGCTCTTTGCCTCACCTATGTTTGTCTGCAGAAGATTCTGCATCATCTCATAATCAAAGATAATTCCATATTTGACACCGTAGTAGCAGACAGCAGATCCTGTAACAAGCAACACAGACATTGCCAATTTAAAGATCGGTTTAAAAGACAATGGCAGAAAGATTATTGCAATTACAGATAATAAAAGAACAGGAGGCGTCAGATAAAAAAGTGAGAAACTCTCACCAGCTTTATTGAGAATACTGTAAAAATGCCCCAAAAGCTGAAGATTCAAAAAGGTTGCAAAGTAAAGACAGCAGGCTACATATACAGTAAAAAAACGAAAATCTCTACTAAAGACAGAGTGACAGATCTTTTTTATGATCTCTTTGTTAATCCCAAAAGACATTTAGAAAATCATCCCTAATTGCGTATTCATTGTACTTACCCCAGGCAAACAAAGCCATGAGATAACCATCTGATTACGCTTTTAGAGGATCTCTTTGTGAAATTAGTTCAAAAAGAATTGTTAAGTTTCTGTAAAGTCCAAAAATAAATAAAGCCGGATATAAAACCCGGCTTCGTCTCGTTTTTTGCCTGAAGATAGACTAGAAGGTGTAACGTGCACCTACTGAGAACTTGGTACCTACACGAGTATCGTAAGTGCCGTAAGTGGCTTCGTTTTCCTTGTAATCTTTGGCATTGTCAGAGGTGCCACCGTCAAACTCTGCCTCTGCCCATACATTGAATGATGGGTTAGCCTGATAATTTACAAGCACTGGGATACGACGAACAATTGAAGAATTTGTCTTCACAGTGCCTTCCTTGGACTTCTGATCGCAGATCTCATAGCCACCGATTACGGTAACACCGTTTTCAAAAGCATAACCTGCTACTAACTCATAGCCCTTACTGTATCCAGTTTCAGTCTCTACACCAGCGTTCTTCTCTTTTACACGGATTACATTGTAAAGAGCAGCAAGGTAAAGACCTGAATCTAATGAGCCCCAGGTTACAGATGCAGCACCGTTTTTGAAGCTGTCAAATGACTTTACGCTCTTACCTGCAACAGTGTCGTCCTGACCCTTGAGGTATGAGTAACCAGCCTTAAATGATAATGGACCAAAGACAACGTCGTCAAAGGTATAACCTAAAGCTGTTGAGAAACCACCTTCTATATTATTGTCGATTTTTTCGTTATATGACTCCTCACCTAATACATAAACCTTATCCTGTGCAGTCTGATAAGCAAAAGAAGCAAAGATACCGTTATTGTCATAGTCATAGCGGATCTGACCAGATCTGAAATCTGATGAGGTTGCATTTATCACGCAGGCATAATCCTCAAATACATCAGTTGCAGCCTGAACAGCATATGCAGCATCAAGCATTCTACCAGCGTATAACTTACCGAAGCTGTCAAAATCAAGACCAATGTACTGCTCTCTGGTTGAAATATGTTCGCCGTTTGCAGACTCATTGCCGTCAGCCATATCCCACTCAGTGAAAGCAAAAGCTGAAATGCCGTCAAAGATCTTTGTTGAACCTTCTAAAGAGAAGCGGGCTGAATTGATAAGACCTGCATCATGATCACCAATACCATGATCGCTTACAGCAGAAGCACCGTTTCCGTTATAAAATACAGTCTGAATACGGCCGCCAACATTTAGAGAAGTACCGTCCTTGTCATAAACGGTTGCAGCAGTTGCACCAGCAGTAATTGTTGCCAGTAATACAGTAAGTAATGATTTCTTCATATCTATTTCCTCAAAATCTAACTTAGCCTCACGTAATTTCCGTTACTTCTTGCTAAGTGAAGTTAGTTTATACTAACTATAGTTATAAATCAATAAGATTGTGACATTCTTATCAAAAAAAGAAGCTATATAAACTTGAGGAACAGTTATTAGGTACACCTGGAAACATCTCTGTTTCCAGGATATCAAAGGTCAGAAAGTGTAGCGAGCACCTAAACAGGCAATGGTACCAGAATCATATTTCTGTCTTGTTTTAACAGCCTTGTTTGAACCTGCGTCAAACTCACCTTTTACCCATACTCTAAATGATGGAAGTGGCTGATAGAAAACAAATACAGGAACTCTTCTCTTGATCAGAGATTCTGATTTGTGCCCTGAAGACACATATCTGGTGTCAGAGGTTTCAAAACCACCAAACATACCGATCCCATTATCGAAAGTATAACCTGCAACAAGCTCAATACACTTGATGTCTTCAGAATCTGATACATCTTCACCTGCCTTGCGGTATCTAAAGTGCATTACGTTGTATAAAGCCGCAAGATACAGCCCCTCTGTAAAACGACCATATGCAATGGATGCAGCTGCATTTTTATAGCTGTCAAAAGCCTTTAGATCCTCAAAAGAGCCATCTGACAGATACACTCTGTCATTCTGGCCTTCAAGATAAGAATAGCCTGCCTTTAGAGATAATGATTTATTGTCATTCACACTGAAGGTGTAACCTGCTGACGTGGCAAAACCACCATTAACATTGTACTGACGGTTAATAACAAGTGCCTTGTCCTGAGCGGTCTGACCAGAAAGAGAAAAGAATACACCGTTTGTATTGAGATCATAACGGAACGTACCTGGACGGCGGTCATTCTTTGTCAGATTTCCAATTGCACCTGTATCTTCAAACATATCAGTTGCAAACTGTACAGCGTAAACTGAATCGTAAATCTTGCCTAAGGTAACTTTTCCATACTCATTGAAATCAGCACCTACATGCTGTTCACGAGTTGATGGACTATCTCCCCACGATCTCTTTACATGAGATCTTGAAGGATCTGTTGTTTCACCATCAGCCATATCCCACTCAGAGAAAGCAAAAGCACTTACATAATCGTTAATTCTGCTTCTTGCCGCAAGATTTAGGCGGGCTGAATTGACAAGTCCTGCATCATTATCAGCAATACCTGATGAATGACCGTTGAAGAGAATTGACTGGACACGGCCCCCTACATTAAAAGTAGTTCCGTCTCGATCGTAAACTGTCGCAGCACGTACATTGCCTGCAATGGTAGCTGTACTTAACAGCATAATTGCCAAGTATTTATTCATTTTTTTACTTATATAAAAATAACAAAACCTACCCATCACGGGTAGGTTCATAATATCATCTAATCAAATAATTAGAAGGTGTAACGAGCGCCAACAGAGAACTTGGTGCCTACATCTGCATCACCGCCCTTGTAATCCTTGGCGTTTTCAGAAGAGTTAGCATCAAACTCAGCCTCTGCCCATACGTTGAATGAAGCATTAGCTGCGTAGTTTACGTATACAGGGATACGACGAACGATCTTTGACTCTGACTTGATTGAACCAACCTTGGTCTTTACATCATTTACTTCATAACCGGTAATTGCAGTTACGCCACAATCAAATGCATAACCAACTACAAGTTCATAGCCCTTAGCATAGTCAGTATTTGATGAATTGCTAAATGGCTGTCTTGTCTTGGTACGGAATACGTTGTAAAGACCTGCAACATAAAGACCTGAATCTAATGAACCCCAGGTTACAGATGTTGCAATGTTCTTGTAGTCATCCATAGTTTTGTTTTTAACATCATTGCCAGACTGACCGTTGAGGTATGAGTAACCAGCCTTGAATGATAATGGGCCGAAAGCTACATTGTCAAAGGTGTAACCAGCTGAAGTTGAGAAACCGCTGTCAACATCGTATACGTATTCACCGAATACCTTAACATTGTCCTGAGCAGTCTGAAGAGCAGCAGAAGCGAAGAAACCGTTGTTGTCATAGATGTAACGGAACTGGCCTGAACGACGGTCACCTGAAGTTGGGTTTGCTACGCAAGCAAAATCTTCAAATACGTCAGTTGCAGCCTGTACAGCATATACTGCATCAAAGGTCTTACCAGCTAAAAGCTTACCGAAAGCACCGAAGTCTACACCAACATACTGATCACGGGTTGCAAGTGAATCTTTACCTGCTACGCCATCAGCCATATCCCACTCAGTGAAGGCAAATGCTGATACGTAATCGTTAATCTTAGTAGAACCGCCTAAATTAAGACGAGCTGAATTGTTAAGGCCAGCATCATGCTCAGCAATACCAGAAGTGTTTCCGTTGTATAAAACAGCCTGAACACGACCACCTACAGCAAAAGTGGTACCGTCTTTGTCATAAACGGTAGCAGCATTTACAGAAGCAGCTGCAGTAGCAGCAACAGCTAAAGCTAATAATGACTTATTCATAATGTGTATATTCCTCTAATCAATAAGAGATTAATAATCTTCACCAAAATCAAAATGTTGGCTACTATGTTCGATTTTACACTTATTTTTTATTAGGTCAATAAAACTTGACATAATTCACAAATTTGTCGACATAAGAGTGCATATGTACTAAAAAAGTGATTTTTTTGTTCAATTATTGTCAGTACAGATAAGAAAATTGTTACAGAAACCTGACTTTTATCATCTTTATTCAGTCTTTACCAAGTCAGAACTTAAACAGTAGCGGTATTTTTAGAGGCTACAGTAGCTCTAATTCAAGACTAGAATAGCTCACAAGCCTGTCACCGCTTTACATCAATGCCTACTGCATTTTACATATCTGGATGAGTAATTTCTGGTATTTAGGAGAAGTCGGTCTGAATTGACATGTACCTTTTTTCATGACAAAAACTTACCGTAATATTTTTAATATGTTCTGCTATATCTCCGCCATGAAGGACGTTTTTTACGGCATCTTTTAATAAAAAACCGTAACTTTGTTAATTTAAACACATAATAGAATAATTATTTAAGGGAAAGTGCATATCCATAAGCTTTTCCTTGATTTTTGTATTATAATATAAACATATA
>JBJEWY010000025.1:0-3767 GCA_051885305.1 Succinivibrio sp.
CTATCAAGGCCTTGGAGAAGTGTACATTAGTACAACTGTCGAAAATCGGAATATATTTTACTTGAAGCTATTCTATTATATAAGGCCTCTCAAGTATAGGAAGCAAGGCATAAATATTGAGTTTATTATCACATTTTTTCAGGAGCAGCAGATAAAATTATGTATATTCAATAAGTTATAAATGCAAAAAAATTACTAATAAAACTGGTTCTCACCGATAAAAAATTCTATTTAATAATCCTGAAAAAGTCTGAAAGAAGTTTTCTCTTTAAGAAGATAAACTTCAGAACCTTTATTTCATAGAAACAAAGAAGAAAACCCTGCAAAATATGACATCGCAGGGTTAAATGTGACTTTCGTCACTTCTAGCTACAGTGTTACGAATATGTGAGTACTACTTAAAGAATTCAGAGAGTTCTGAAACAATATCCTTCTCAATTGACATTGCTTCTTCTCTGCTCTTAGCAGAAATACTGATATAGGTCTTGAGCTTAGGCTCAGTACCACTTGGTCTTACTACAACAGAGCAGTTGCCTTCCATCTTGTACTTTAATACATCAGATTTTGGAAGTCCGTTTAAGCCCTTTGAGTAATCTTCTACAATCTCAATCTTCTTGCCGGCAAAAGTGTAGCCCTCACCAACTTTGTTATGGAACTTCTCCATAATAGAAGCCATCTTTGCCATACCTGCAGAGCCTTCAAACTCGAAGCTGTGCAGAGTATTGAGGCAGTAGCCATACTTCTTGTAGAGTTCTTCAAGCTTATCTAAAAGGCTCAAGCCCTGAGTCTTGTAGTAGCTGAACATTTCGCAGATCATGTAGGCACCGTCAACGGCATCTTTATCACGAACATAACCGCTGGTTAAATAGCCGTATGACTCTTCAAATCCAAAGATATAGCGATCTTCCTCGTGATTCTTCTCAAGGAAACCAATCTGCTCACCAATGAACTTGAAGCCAGTTAAAACATTGATGGTCTTTAGACCGTAATTGGCAGCAATTCGCTCTGCCATATCAATGGTTACAATGGTCTTAACAAGCAGAGGATCTTTTGGCATAGTGCCGTGTTTTACTCTCTGAGAGCAGATGTAATCAAGTAAGAGCATACCTACTTCATTACCACTTAACAGCTGGTAATCACCTGCCTTATCCTTAACAGCAATACCTACACGATCGCAGTCAGGATCAGTTGCAAGCATCAGATCTGCACCTGTCTTTTTGCAGTATTCAAGACCTAACTGCAGAGCTTCTTTAATCTCTGGATTTGGGAATGGACAGGTTGGGAAGTTACCATCAGGAAGTCTCTGCTCCTCAACTATGGTTACATTCTTATAGCCTTCCTCATCAAGAACACGGGTAACAGGCTCTAAACCAGTACCATTTAGAGGAGAATAAACAATGGCAACATTCTTATCGACATTCTCGCCAAATAATACTGACTGCTTTTTAATCTCTGCAATAAAGCTGTCTAATACATTCTCTCCAATATGAGAGATCTTGCCTGCAGCAAAAGCATCATCAAAGTTTTCCTGCTTAACATCCTTGAAGATATCAAGCTTTTCAATCTCACTTAAGATTTCAGCAGCAGCTTCTGTTGTGATCTGACAGCCATCTGAACCGTATACCTTATAACCGTTGTACTTGCTTGGATTGTGGCTTGCAGTAAGCATTACGCCAGCTTTGGTCTTTAAGAAACGAACAGCATAGGATACTGTAGGAACAGGAAGAAGTCTTGGCCAGATATAAACCTTAACGCCGTTTGCAGCAAATACACCTGCTGCAGTCTTTGCAAACACATCAGACTTGATACGGCTATCATAACCGATTGCTACAGATGCATCCTTGCCATACTTTGCAACAAGGTAATTTGCAACACCCTGAGATGCTTTAGCAACTGTATGAACATTCATTCTGTTGGTACCAGAGCCAATAACACCACGAAGACCACCTGTACCAAATGCCAGGTTTCTGTAGAAAGAATCTTCAATCTGTGCATCATCAAAGGTCTTAAGATCGGCTTTGATATCATCGTTGGCAAATTTAAGCCACTGCTCATACTCGGCTCTATAATCCATTTTTATCTCCACTAAAACACCTTAAAGAAAAACTCGTTAAGGCTGATAAGTTATTTGATTAGAATTTTGAATGTGTAAAAAATAAGATCATTAATTCACATCGATAAAGTTAATGGGGTTATTATCGCAAATTTCTGTACGTGATACATCACAGTTTATCAAGAAGGTATAAAAAATTTTAACGTTACGGTTTTAAGATCTAACACATTGAAGTATTGCATTCTCAACTAATAGCAGAATTCTGCTATTCTATGCTTAACTAGAAAAAAAATACCTGCTAAAAGATGTATATTAGATGTCACAGTAAGTTTATCTGGGCATAGCTAGCAGACTGTTCTCTTTTCTCTACTTAACTTACTGCTTTTTTAATCGAATGGCCAATACAGGGATCTTCAGGATCTTTACAAGTAGCTTATTCTTTTTGGTTACTCTTACCATAAAGATCTGAGAAAAAATGAATTTCCTGATATTCAGGAGCACATATAAGAACTTTGAGTAACCTATATTATATGTACAATCTACAATTGAATATCCAGAACTTGCAGAAAGATAACCAAAGAATCTTTCAAATAGGTGAGCCTTCTGACATCCTTCATGAGAAAGATCTGGACTTTCAAAATCCTTCTGGCTAAAACCAATCTGCTTAATTAACTCAAAAATTTCAGCCCTTGCCATGAACATGGTTCCCCCAACAAACTTATATTTTTTTTCTGGGAGATTATGAGTCGCTAAAAAAGCTTTAAATTCCCTGAAGGCTCTGTGCTCATCACTCATTCTGTTAAAAATGGATAAATTAGATCCGTGCATTCCAATCTCAGGATGAGTCTCAAGGTTTAACAGTACCTTTTCAAACACTCTTTTTGTTTTAATAAATTTTAAAAGATTGTTTCTCCAGTTTGCACCAGCGTACGGGTCAAAAGGATTTTTTGAAGGAACATCTCGCTTGGTATGAATCTTTATTACATAACTGTAATCTTTGAGATTGACCTGATTTAACACATGAACAAAAGGACCTACATCAAATCCTAGATTATCAACTTCAAGGATATGTGCATTTTTAAATGTCTTCTCTATATCCTTTTCCACCTCAAGATCTCGTTTAACAAAAGTAAAAAAGATCTCATGATCATGATCTTTTAGATTAAGCAGACACTCTTTAAGCTCTTCGTAAAGATTTTTGTAATATATGTGCACATGAACCAGTATCTTTTTCACAGTTTTATCCTAATTCTTTTGGTGAGAACTGTTATCAGAACAATTGTCTTCAGAATTGCCTAACATCAGCTTATGATATTCTCTCAATACTGAGATAGAAACTTACTGATGAGACATGAGGTACAAAGTCATTATAGTATAAAACCAATTTTCTCTAAAACTCGTTTTTCATCGACGAATGAAGAGAATTCTGCATTTGCTGGCTGTTTTTCACTTTATTACCTCCGTCCCTAATATCAAATAAGCTCGCCATTGATAACATAACAATTCAGATAACGCTGTTTATGTTGCTCTTGAGAACATGAAAGTAAGGCTTCTTTACTGCCTATTTAAAGGCAGATCTGCTTGAAGGCAAAACAGAAATCACAAGTATGGCTGTTAACATTATTTACACCAACTTTGTCTTTATCATTTAGATAATGATTATTTTAACTTTATCTAGCAAGAATTCCCCCGCCTCTATAGGCGGTTGGGATGA
>JBJEWY010000026.1:0-3753 GCA_051885305.1 Succinivibrio sp.
ACCTAGAGTGCATCTAGTTTTGTTTTAAATTTCCATGTGGGAAACTAGAGTAATCTAACTGTTCTTCCATTTCCATTACCAAAAGGATGAATCCAGCCAAAACGATGGTGAGCTAATGCAACTTTAATCAGATCATATTGACTTTTATCTTCTCTATTTATAAATTCAACAAGATCATGCATTAGTTCAGGAACTAGAAACATATCTGGGGGTACATGAGTAGAGCCGGAGATTCTAACTCCATGATCTCGGTATTTTCCTGCACCTTTATCACCTTCATTGATAAGTTTATCAACAACTATCTGTTGCAGTTCCCTAATAAAAAACTCAGTTATAGTCGCACCCTTTTCAATGGATGAATCTATATAATCCAGAGCTTTTTCAAGATTTGATATTTCAGCTAAATTTTCGTTCGATTGAATTGATATACCCTCATTTAGAGCAGATGCATAATCAGTTACTGTTGTTCTATTTCCCTCAATTCTTGCTGAGCCGACACTTTCTAAAATATGAAAGATTTTTTTGATTTGGTAAAAAATATATGGTGGAGTTGTTCCATTAATATATTCCTTTCTTAAGTGTTCAAGCTCAATGATCACGCTTGCTAATTCAGATCCGAATTCAATGTTTGGAAGTTCTAATTTTAAATTTTCCATAGAGACACCTAGAAGATCTTTAAAAGTAAAAAAAAAGAACTTTAAAATTTTTATAAAATTATTTGATTTTTATATAAAAAATATAATCAAAGATCTTGAATAAAAAAACGTAACATCTTGAATTTAATATACTTAGAGATGGATTCTTTTTCAAGAATAACATACTGCAAAAGTAAAACTTTAATTCTGCTAGAATCGCACGCCTAAAAAAGTTTAACGTCTATCTCCCAATATCAGATTTGATTTTAACGCCATAAACAGTTAAAAGAAGCTCTTGCCATGAGTTATGAACATCTTGTTTTTCGTCACTTTATTTCTACATTTCTCAACAAAAGAAATGGCAGCAGCTTTTTGATCTAATGCCTAAAATGACATTGTTTGATCCTTGTAAACGAGTTTTCCACAGTTTTGAAGCTCTTTGTTCGATGCTAAACAGTCATGGATTGGATGGTGTTTTTCTTCTCTTGTCTATATGTTCCTGATTGCTCCTCCAAGTGCATGCCTGATTGGTTATTTGTCAAAACTAGTTTTCGTTGGTGATTATATTATTGGTGTGATTGGGCAGCAGAACTATGTGTATGTGTTAGTTGCCTTAAGTGCCGTGTTAATAGGTATCTATCGATATAAAAAAAGACTGTCTGATAATAGTACAGTTAATAGTGTTAAAAAGATTTTCTCAAGCCCAGAATACTATACTTTTTATCAGCAGGCTTCCTCTGTTCTTGGTGCTAAGTATTGCACAGCCCATGCCTGTGGTAAGTTTCTTGAATATATTTCTAGCGGACGATGTGCTGATCTTATGATGGCAAAGAACATCTATGAACAGGAGCTAGCTCAAGAGAGATTTGAACAGGCAATCAGAGACAGAATTTCTGCAGATCTTGCTACAGAACAGCGAGAGCAGCGAGAAAAGGAAGAACGAGAGGCTGAAGAGCGGATGCGACAGAATTAATATCAAAGGCAGCTAAATATGAATCGTTAGATTTATTCTATAATCTCAAAGAAGGTTGCGTGACTCACAAACATTGAGGTGAATATGAGAATACCAGACAAATTGCCTAATCCTCCAAAGTATAGGGACTTCCCAGAAATGACAAAAGAAGAGTGGGAGGATTACTACGCTTGCAGAGAAAAGTATGATATTGAAATGACGGATGAAGAAATCGGAAGGATCTTTGAAGAATCAGATGCTTTATTCGAGAGAGGGCTCAACGAGGAGGCTTGTACAATATTAAATAGAATCCCCGCAGAGCCATTTACTGCAATTTCAGCCAAAATAGCAGGAGGTTTTAGGGCAATTAAATTCCTTAATCTGTCAAAAGCAAAGAAGGTTTATCCTGATGAGTTTTAAGATTGAGCGAAAACAAACTTAATCATTACATTTGTTTTAACCTCAAGATAGATTGTTTATTTTCAGCGAGGTGAATATGAGAATACCAGACAAATTGCCTAATCCTCCAAAGTATAGGGACTTCCCAGAAATGACAAAAAAAGAGTGGGAGGATTACTACGCTTGCAGAGAAAAGTATGATATCGAAATGACGGAAGAAGAGAAGGATAAAATCCGAAACGAGGCATACACAATTTTTGAAAGTGGTAAAAAAGAACAAGCTTTGCAGTTGTTAATGCAAATTCCTGCTGAACCTTTTATTGCAATAGCTTCAAAGATTGCAGGTGGTTTTAACGCCATAAAATACTTAAACCTGTCTGAGGCCAAAAAGGTATATCCAGATGAGTTTTAAGATTGAGCGTAAACAAACTTAATCATTACTCTCTTTAAGAGATTTATGTCAACAGACAATATAAAACTAGGGAGTTAACTTTATGGCAAATGAAAACAATGACAACTTTAATGATATTGAAAAAAGAAGAGCATTAAGACAAAGAGAAAAAGATCTTGAGTCTTTTAAAATTCTATTTGAGGTAGATTTAAAAGGCAACGTAGAGCCAGAAGCATGGGAGCTGTACTATAAATGTTTGAATCTTGAGATTTCAATGGAAGAGTTCTGTGAACGTTTTTCTGAGCTAACAATCAAACAAGCCAAAACTTCTGGTAATAAGGATTCTCATTATCTAGATGAAGTGGAAATGAACCTTAGTCTAGATCAGGCAAAAGAGTTGTTTAGAAAAAACGGTTCTGATACTAAAAATATCAGTCCTGGTCAGGCTTTTTTTTGAGAAAATGTGCAATCCTCAAATTTTGAGAGAAAATCTAAAAAAAGCAATTGAAAAAAGCTGGGCTGCAGGTGTACCAATCATAAGACAGGACAAGAAAGGAATATACGAATTATATCCTGATGGTACAAAAAAATACGTAAAAATTATAGATAATGAAAAAGGTTAGACCCCAAACTCTTTAATGAAATACCTTCTTTAAAACGCATATGTCAACAAACAATATAAAACTAGGGAGTTAACTTTATGGCAAATGAAAACATTGACAACTTAAATGATATTGAAAAAAGAAGAGCATTAAGACAAAGAGAAAAAGATCTTGAGATATTTAAGATCACCTTTGAGGTCGATTTGAAAGGAAAGGTAGAGCCAGAAGTCTGGGATTTATACAATCAATGCTTAAACCTTGAAATTTCAATGGATGAATTTCGTAATAAATTATTGTCCTTAACAAAAGGAGGTGCATTTAAAAACAGTGCTTCCCGCTATAAGGAAGAAATTGAAAAGAATGTAACTATGGAGGAGGCAAAAAAGTTGTTTATAAAAAAATGATGCCTTAATTAAGAACAAAATAAGTAAGAGTATGCGTAGAAAAAATAGTTTTAAATCTAGAAATATCAGTCCTGGTCAGGCTTTTTTTGAGAAAATGTGCAATCCTCAAATTTTGAGAAAAAATCTAAAAAAAGCAATTGAAGAAAGTTGGATGTTAGGTATTCCTGTAACTCAACAAGATGAGAATGGAATTTATGACTTATATCCAGATGGTACAAAAAAATACATAGATATTAAAGATATCGAAAACTCTTAATTTCTGAATGTTGGAGATTGACACGAATTTCACGACAAACTTTTTAAGTATTTTTCATATAAACGATCATAAGAAGCAAAATAAAGGTGTTTTATAAGGCAGATATAAGAGGTT
>JBJEWY010000027.1:0-53945 GCA_051885305.1 Succinivibrio sp.
GGAGCAGTCTGGTAGCTCGTCGGGCTCATAACCCGAAGGTCGTTGGTTCAAATCCTTCTCCCGCAACCAATCCTTCAAATGTATTTCTTAATTTTCCCTTAAATATTATTGCAACGTACAGTAGTTATTTACTGAATAAATTTATTTGTTTCCCATGATGTAAAGCAGAATGCTTTATAGCCATATTCTAAAGGTTACTTTTCTTTCATAAACCAGCTCATAAGTAAGACATTTCAACTTTTTGCTACATAGTTGATGATACTTACAGCTACTCTCAAGATGGCATCTAATGTGCGACTATATCCTTTGCGATAATACCTTCTGATCTGAATAGCCAATATGATTCTTTCGTCATCTATAAACACAAAAGGCAACCATAAGGCTGCCTCTTATTCAAATCAACTGAACTAAAAATTAGTTCTTTGATAACCAGTCTTTTGCGAAGTTTACACCCTTAGCGATGTTCTTCTCGAGCTCTGGAATAGCCTCATCGATGAGCTTCTGCTCATACTTTGAAACCTTGCCATAGCTTAATGCTTTCTTCCAGCCAGCCTTACCAAAGATTACGTTCTGAGCAAAGAAAGGAGACTCTTTAGCACCACCCTCGATGAAGCAGTACTCATTTACACCAGGCTCGCCCATCAGACCCTGAACTACCTTAAGAGCAAAACGAGCACCAGCAGTTGCCATAGACAGAGTTGCAGAGCCTGCACCAGCCTTTGCTTCAACAACTTCAGTACCAGCATTCTGGATACGATAGGTTAATTCTTCAATACGCTTTGAGCAGATCTTCTCTGAACCGATTACCTTTGACAGTAATGGAATGATAGTAGTGCCTGAGTGACCACCGATTACAGGAACTAAAATACGCTTCTCTGAAACGCCTAATTCCTGAGCTAAGAATGTCTCTGAACGGATCACGTCAAGAACTGATACACCAAACAGACGGTGCTTGTCATATACGCCTTCAGCCTTGAGAACTTCAGCTGCTAATGGAACTGTTGAGTTTACTGGGTTAGTGATAATGCAGATGCATGCCTTAGGGCAGGTTCTTGCAATATTGCGAACCAAGTTAGCAATGATACCTGCGTTGATATTGAACAGATCATCACGGGTCATGCCTGGCTTACGAGCAACACCGGCAGGGATAACTACAACATTTGCACCTTCAAGAGCCTTGGTTAAATCATCACCGGTATAACCGTCAACTTCAACGTCAGTTGGGATGTGGCTTAAATCTTTTGCAACACCAGGGGTAAATGGTGCTACGTCAAATAAACTTAATTTTGAGCCAGCTGGAAGACTATTCTTCAGGATCATTGATAAAGGCTGGCCAATACCGCCTGCTGCACCTAATACTGCAACTTTCATGTGTTACTCCTAATTAAAACTTATAGAAACACTTTTTGAAAAACATATAAAAACATTATAACAGACAGAACTAGCGACTGCTTGAATATAGGATAGTATACAACGCTAATCTGTGACATGATATAAAAAAGCGGAGATTTAAATCTCCGCTTTTAAAAATAGTGCAAATTAGCTCTCTTGAGAGAAGTCTAACAGAGAGTAAATTGAGTCTTCCTTACCTGTCAGACACTCAGTATTTGCAAAATATTCATCAACTGATGGCAAGTAACCTAACTTGGCGGTTACAGCTGCAAGTTCAGCACTGCCCAAGAATACATTTGCACCGTTGCCTAAACGGTTAGGGAAGTTACGGGTTGAAGTTGAAATCACAGTTGCATTGTCGGCAACCCTAGCCTGATTACCCATACATAATGAGCAGCCAGGAATTTCAATTCTGGCACCAGCCTTACCTAAAACAGCAAGCAACCCCTCATCAGACAACTTCTGACGATCCATTCTTGTAGGTGGAGTCATCCATAAACGAACTTTAGACTCGCTCTTTAAATCCTTGAAGATTTCTGCTGCTGCTCTGTAGTGACCGATATTAGTCATACATGAACCAACGAATACCTCATTGATCTTGGTGCCACTCACAGATGAAAGCAGACGGGCATCATCTGGATCGTTTGGTGCACAGATAATAGGTTCATTGATTTCATCGCAGTTAATCTCAAGAACAGCTGCATAGGAGCAGTCTGGATCTGCTTCGATAAGCTCAGGATTATCAAGCCACTCCTGCATAGCCTTAGCACGATTTAAAAGAGCATCCTTTGTCTCATAACCATCTTCTGCCATCTGCTTTAATAAAGCTATGTTTGACTTTAGGTAAGCAGCCACAGATTCTTTTGACAGCTTGATTGCACAAGCTGCTGCAGAGCGTTCTGCTGAAGCGTCAGCAAGCTCAAAAGCATGCTCAACAGTTAAATCCTCAAGACCTTCAATTTCAATGATCTTTCCAGAGAAGATGTTCTTCTTGCCCTTCTTCTCAACAGTTAAAAGCCCCTGCTTGATTGCAAAGTAAGGGATTGCATGAACAAGATCTCTTAAAGTAATACCAGGCTTTCTCTTGCCTGTAAACTTAACCAGTACTGATTCAGGCATATCAAGAGGCATAATACCAGTTGCAGCAGCAAAAGCCACAAGGCCTGAACCTGCAGCAAATGAAATACCAAGAGGCATACGGGTGTGTGAGTCACCACCTGTACCTACTGTATCTGGCAGGCACATTCTGTTAAGCCATGAATGGATAACACCATCACCTGGATTTAGAGCAATACCGCCTCTTGACTGAATAAACTGAGGTAAAGTGTGATGAGTCTTTACGTCAACTGGCTTTGGATATGCTGCTGTATGACAGAATGACTGCATTACAACTGGAGCTGAGAACTTGAGACATGCAAGATCAATAAGCTCATCACGTGTCATAGGACCTGTTGTGTCCTGTGAGCCTACAGTGGTAATTACAGGCTGACAGTACTGTCCTGGACGCACGCCTTCAAGACCGCAGGCCTTGCCTACAATCTTCTGGGCACGGGTATAGCCACCAGTTCCTTCAACTTTTGCAGCCTTGGCAAATACCTCTGACTCACCAAGATTTAAGAACTTGCGAGCTTTTGCTGTTAAATCCTTACCAATAATAAGCGGAATTCTGCCACCTGCTCTTACTTCATCCAAAAGAGTATTGGTCTTTAAGGAGAAACTGCTTAATACTTCAGAAGTACCGTGCTTGGTAATGGTTCCTGTGTATACATTGAGATCAACAAGATCACCTGACACAAGCTTTGAAACATCTGCTTCAATTGGAAGAGCGCCTGAATCCTCTAAAGTGGTGTAGAAAATAGGAGCGATTTTGCCACCGACTACAACACCACCTGCTCTCTTGTTAGGTACACCTGAAATGTCGTGACCTATATGCCAGATTAAAGAGTTGGCTGCTGATTTTCTTGAAGAACCGGTACCAACAACATCACCTACGAACAGAAGAGGATAACCTTTTGATTTCAGGCTCTCGATGGTGGATACAGGACCTTTTACACCTTCAACATCAGCCTTGAGGTCATCACGGCTGATTTTATACATTGCAAGAGCATGCAGAGGAATATCAGGACGTGACCATGCATCAGGAGCTGGAGAGAAATCATCAGTATTGGTCTCGCCAGCGACCTTGAATACGGTAAGAGTTACAGTTTCTGGGAATTTTTCTCTTGAGGTGAACCAGGTAGCATCTGCCCACTTTTCTATCAGAGACTTTGCTGTTGCATTGCCTTCATTGCAGAGCTTTGCAACATCATCAAATGCATTGTAGATTAAAAGGGTATTTTCAAGTGCAGTTTCTGCATCTGTAGCAAGTTCGCTATCAGACAGCAACTCAACAAGATAACCTACATTAAAGCCACCTTTCATATTGCCTAAAAGCTCAACAGCAAGTTTTTTGCTGATAACAGGGCTTGAAACTTTACCTTTTGCAATATCAAACAGGAAATCAGCTTTTACTTTGCTTGATTCATCAACACCTGGGTTGACTCTCTGGCTGATAAGGTACAGCAACTCTGATTCTGACCCCTTTGGAGGGGTCTTTAAAAGCTCGGTGAGTTCTTTGGTAAATTCAGCATTTAAAGCTAAAGGAACTACGCCTAATGCTTTTCTCTGCTCGGCCATTTCATAATATTTTTGTAAATAATCAGCCATAAGTGTGTTAATCCTCAATTATGTATTTATCTAATTGAGCTCCAGTCAAAGCAGATACCAGGATCTGTCTTTCTGCCAGGAGCGACTTCGCTATGGGCGGCAATATTATTACCTATCGCCGGGTAAGTTTGCTTTAGAAGGGATACGACCTCTTTTAAGCTCTGATACTGTTTATTAGTGTATTCACTATCATCAGTTCCCTCAAGTTCGATCCCAATTGAATAATCATTGCACTCTTTATGCCCACGATATGATGAACGGCCTGCATGCCATGCTCTGTCAAGAAAAGAAACATACTGAGTAATGCGACCTTCACGATCGATAAAGAGGTGAGTGGAAACTTCTAGTGCATAAACATCCTTAAAATATGGATGCTCATCTGGATTTAAGGTACCTGTGAAAATGTCATCCACATAATGACCGCCAAAATGTCCTGGAGGAAGAGAAATACAGTGAATGACAATAAGAGAAATTTCAAACCCGGAAGGTCGTTTTCCAAAACGGGAGACAGGAACCTGTCTTACCCCTTCAATCCATCCGGATCTGACAGTTAGAGCCATATTTAGAAGGCTACCATTGCATTTTTGGCATCAAGAAAATCAATTGCGGTTTCTTCAGTTTTTAATGATCTGCCAAATTCTATAACTTCATAATTTGATGGATCTGAAAGCAATGCACGAAGCAGTTTGTTGTTTAGATCATGGCCTGTCTTGTAGGCACTGAAATTGCCTAAAATGCTATGACCGCTCATATACAGATCACCGATAGCATCTAAAAGCTTGTGTTTTACGAATTCATCTTCATAACGCAGTCCTTCTGGATTGATAACACGGTTATCATCAAGCACTACAGCGTTTTCAAGAGATCCTCCAAGAGCAAGATTGTGAGCGTGCATATACTCCACGTCACGCATGAAACAGAATGTTCTAGCTCTTGCAACATTCTTTACAAAGTTTTCACCGGTAAACTGCATGGCATAATGCTGTTTTTCCTTATCCATAGCAGGGTGGTCAAAATCAATCTGTAAATCAAGATTGAATCCTGATGCTGATGGGGTAAGCTCAGCCCATTTGCCCTGATTTTCTACACGAACCTTTCTGGTTACTCGAAGGAATTTCTTAGGCTTTGACAGTTCTTTGATACCGATTGACGAGAACAGATAGATAAACGGCTGGGCAGAACCATCCATTACAGGAATTTCTGGAGCATTTACATCGATAAACAGATTATCAATACCAAGAGCAGATAAAGATGCGGTAAGATGCTCTACAGTCGCAATCCTTACACCTGATTCATTCACAAGAGCAGTACATAACTGAGTATCTCGTACACAGTCTGCAGTACACTTAATTGAAACACTAGGAGTCAGATCGGTACGGGTATAAACAATACCGGTACCAGCAGGTGCAGGTCTGAAAGAAACCTCAACTTTGGCACCAGAATGGAGGCCAATACCTGTTACAGCAAAAGGTTTAGCGATGGTACGCTGTTTAATCATCTCAATTACCTCTGTTCACTCGTAGTGCAATTGTACTACTTTTTCTGCGATCCATGACGCAAAAATAAAAATTCTGTTAAATTTTTATTTTGTTCCTGTAAACCCAGAACCAGTCTTTCTGCTCCAAGAATCCTCAAAACTAATTGGTTTTGCTGTAATTATTTTTTCTTCTTATTATAGTATACGATTTAACCTTAGACGAATAACAGACAGCTATTTGAAAGTTGTCTGTTAATAATTTATTCTTTGGAGCTTAAAAAGCCAGGAGTTAGAGACGTATCCCAAGGATTTGGCTCATTTCTTCTGACCCCCTGTGTAAAATACGAAGCCTGTTGCTTTCTTGGATCTTCAAGATCAGATGGAACAGCAGGATTTGAGTTCTGAGGCAGAACCTTTCTTGGTGTATTGTAGTTTGCTGCAGCTGCAGATGAAGAAATTCCCGTAATAAGTACAGTAATTGAAAGCTGATCTTCTCTTAGAGCAGGGTCAAAAACCACACCAACCTTACAGTCAGCTTCCTCGTCAGCATAGCTCTGGACAATATCACAGACCTCACACCACTTGTTCATTGGGAAGTTAGGACTTACCCGTACATTGGCAAGTACACCTGAGGCTGAACCGATATCAACATGTTCAATCAGAGGTGAATGAATGGCATTTTCAATTGCATCCTGAACCATGGTTGGACCTTCACCCTTGCCGGTACCGATGATGGCAAGACCACGTCCGCGCATAACAGTATTAACATCAGCAAAGTCCATGTTCATATGTCCTGGCTCATTGATTGATTCGGTAATACCTCTTACAGCATCCAAAAGAACATCATTACATGCACCAAAGGCATTGATAACAGAAATATTAGCGCTTAATGAGCGCAGAAGTCTGTCATTGTCAATAATAATAATTGAGTCAACTTTTTTACTTAGCTCGGCAATACCGGTCTGGGCATTCACCTTGTGACGCTTACCTTCGAAAGTGAAAGGTGTAGTAATTACAGCAACAGTCAGGGCACCATTTTCTCTTGCCACATCAGCAATTACAGGGGCAGCACCAGTACCTGTACCACCGCCCATACCGGCGGTAATAAAGATCATATCTGCACCGCTTAAAAGCTTCTTTAAGTCTTCACGACTCTCTTCTGCAGCTTTTCTGCCTATATTCGGATCGCATCCTGCACCTAAACCATTGGTGAGTTTAACACCGATCTGTACCTTAAGCGGAGCAGGACAGCCAGTAAGGGCTCTTGCATCAGTGTTGATTGCAACACAGCTGACGCCTCTCAAACCTGATTTGATTATGTGCCTGATGGTATTACAGCCACCGCCACCTACACCAATCACACGTATTCTGCAGTGGGATTTGTGCTCAACCTCTGCCATGGCGCTGGCGTTGCCATCAACTACAATGTCACTCATTTGTGATACTCCGCGTTATATTTTTTTGATTCATACCGGAATTTATTATTTTTTATTTCAAACAATCCGGGCTGATGACGTAAAAATGCATATGTGCATTTTTACATAAAATTATTCATTTTTTCTTAGTTATAAAAAGAAAATTGAAGCTTGCCAAAAAAAATGGGGAACCATCTTCAAGTTCCCCACCTTTATTTATAATATATTATTCAGATTTTGAACGAAGAATTGGTGGGAGATCAAAAAGATCATCCTTGCTGTCTTCGGCAGGACTCTTACCAAAGTGTCCTAAAGGAACCTCAGTTGGACCTGACTGTGGTGTTCTGAATACGTCTGAGCTGTCAGATGACGGGAATCCACCAAAAGCACTCTGTGGTTGTTCTGCAGCTGTGAATGGAGCTGATACAGGATCACTCTGTGGCTGCATTGAAGAAACACGTCCGAATGAAGATTCGTCCTGATGTGCAACCTGAGGTCTTTCAACCTGCTGACGTACAGCACCTGGAGCAAAACGTGAACGCTGCAGACCAACACCCTGTTTTACATCTGCACCGCTGTTGATACCAGTAATGAGGATGGTAATTGCAACCTGATCTTCTGCAATTGACTCATCAAAACTCATACCGAACTTGCAGTCTGCCTCTTCATCAGCATATGCCTGAATAGCATTACATACTTCTTCCCACTTAGTAATTGGGAAGTTAGGGTTAACACGAACATTTGCCAGAAGACCAGCAGCAGAACGGATATCAACCTGCTCGATAAGAGGAGAATGAATAGCTCTGTCAACAGCATCCTGTACGAAGTTGGCACCCTGACCTACACCGTTACCGATCATTGCATGACCTCTGCCACGCATTACTGTAACAACGTCAGCAAAGTCTAAGTTAATGAAACCAGGACTTGTGATTGCATCGGTAATACCCTTTACTGCATTTAAGAGCACATCATTTGCAGCATTGAAGGCATTGAGAATTGAAATGTTAGCACCAAGATTCTTTAAGAGTTTGTCGTTATCGATAACAATTAGGGAGTCAACATGCTTTGAAAGCTCAGTAATACCTGACTCGGCATTAACCATATGTCGCTTGCCTTCAAACTTGAATGGCTTGGTTACAACTGCAACAGTCAGTGCACCAGTCTCTTTAGCAATCTCTGCAATGATTGGAGCTGCACCAGTACCGGTACCACCGCCCATACCTGCGGTGATGAAGACCATGTCAGATCCCTGAATTAGTTTCTTGATATCCTCTTTACTCTCTTCTGCTGCCTTGCGACCTTTGTTTGGATCACAACCAGCGCCAAGGCCGTTGGTGAGTTTTACACCAATCTGTACCTTTAGAGGAGATGTAGACTCAGATAAAGCCTGAGAATCTGTATTCACAGCGATAAACTCTACGCCTGAAAGACTCTCATTGATCATATGCTGCAGTGAGTTACCACCGCCACCGCCGATACCTAACACGCGGATCACGCATCTGCTTGAAGGAGTGATGCTGCCACCCTGACCTGAACCGTCAACTGACTCTAATCGAAAATCGCTCATTTTAAGTCTCTTAATTAAAAGTTATTATTTGAAATCATACCAATAATTACGGCAATATGTGCATAGTAACTTTAAAATTTTGTTACAACTCACGTACTTTTGATCATTTGTGGCCAAACTTTTATGATCACAGGCCAAAATTGAGAAAAAGCCTTGCCGTTTAATATATGCAAAGTCAATTAGACTTCTCTCATGATGGCTGCCATAAGATTGCGGAACTTTCCTGTTAAACTGTTATTCTTTTCCGTATTCTCATTATCATGTCTTATGGTATCAATCTGACCTGCTCTAATAAGACCAAGAACCGTTGCATACTCTGGACTCAGCAGTGATACCCCGCGAGGAAGCGCACCCTCTACAACCTGAGACACACCTCTTGTAGCACCGATCCTGACTTTTGGAGAGCATTTGAACTGATTATTATTCTCATGAGAACAGTTCTGTCTTAAAAATTCAGATAAAAGCCAGTCTATTCCTCTAAGCTTTGACATACCGCCAGTCAGAACAACGCCACTTCCAATATCAAGGCTTCCGATAGAAGAGGATCTTGTTTCCTTATCAAGCTTTTCAAAGGTAACTGCAAACATTGAGCTTAAGCTCTTTAAGATCACGGTTGAGAGCTCTTCATAGGTAATCTCAGGATATCCCTCTGGAGGTTCTTTAACATCATCAAATATATTACGGTGCAGTTTTTCCTGAGGTACACATGCAGGGCTAGAGTATCCAAAGTTCACCATCAGCCATTCAGCAACTCCCCTGTTGCATGAATAATGCTTTGCAATGGAACTTATGATGTAGTTGCCTCCATCTTGTATACCAAAAGACAGGAGCTGACGCTTGTTTTCAAAAACGGTAACACAGGTGGAGCCAAAACCAAAATCAAGGCTTACGACACCAATATCCTTGTCATTTTCATTTAAACAGGCACTTGATGTAGCATTGCCCTCATAGATAAATTTTGGACAGATTGCTGGATTTATCTGTTTTAATACATGTTCCACATTGGTCAGATTTCCCAAAAGACCACCAATTACATGCACATTTACCTGAATTCTTTTACCGTACATATCTACAGGATCAGGTACCTGATTCTGTGCATCAATGGTGTACCCCTGTGGTGAGACATGTAAAATTCTGTAATACTCTGATGATATCCCCTGAACACCTGCCTCAGCATTTATAATGGCCGCCATTTTATCTTTATTGGAGATCATGCCATTTGCAGACTCAACGGTAGCAAAGCCCTGGCTGTTGTTGGCAATAATAATGGAACCTGGTACGGAGATATACAGTTCTTTTATGACCTCTCCGGATTTACTCTGGAAATCTGATATCAGGGCACCTATGGATTCAGTAGCATCGGCCATATTGTTAATACAGCCTGACTTGATTCCTGAACTTTTTCTTTCTGTCAGGCAGTTTAAGGTCAGATAACCGTCACGATTGATATAGCATCCTGCCAAACGAAGATTCTGGCTTCCAAGATCGAGAGCATAAAACTTCTTGCCACCGTTTTCACTGTAGCGAGGTTCATTTTCCATTACTTTCTTTTTCTTAAGCGACATCAGTTGCTCCGTTAGTTATTTCGCCCTTTAATAGTCTGCTCTTTGGACTCTTTTCTTTTTCCAACCGCAAATCCTACATCATAGCGCAAATCCACATACTCTACGTCATTTATATCAAGATCTGCATATGCAAAAGCACTTAGAAACCTCTGCAGTCTTTCATTTGCCTTATCAGTGCCTCTACCAAGAATCAGTTTGGTTCCGTTATCAAGAGTAATACTGAAGCATCGCACATTATCAAGATACAGTTCCACCATCTGATAATTAGTATTACTCATAACTTTGATAAATGATACAGCTGCATCGTATACTTCATTGCAAAGAGAATCACGAAACGCCCCAAGTTTTACCAGAGGCTGAGAAAACTGTGACAGATCTGGATAAAATACGCTCCTGGTTTTGGCATCGTAAAGTCCGTTCTCATTCCAGTAAGCAGCAGGAACATGCTCAATTACTGCCACTACAAGAGTATCTGGAAGTTTCTTGCTTACTGATACCTGAGCTACCCAAGGCTCTTTTTTTATCTCTTTGATGAGCTCTATTGTATCAAGAGATGCAATATTCTGCCCTCCGCAGATACGACCAGTAACATCGGCAATCTCTTTTTTGGATAACTGTTTGAACACCCCCTCGACAAGCACTGCTCTTACAGGCATGGACTTAGACTGCGCTATATAATCAATAAGCCAAAAAGAACCCTTAATGATTGCACCAATCACTAAAACACTGAATATCAGCCCTAGTAAAAAATGCTTTGGGGCACTCTTTTTAACAGCCATTTAAAACTTATGCTTTCTTCCAGATTGTACTTAGGTTACGGGCAACCTGAACCACGTTACCTGCACCCTGAGTTAAAACCAGGGCCTTATCACTGCATAAGGCATCTAACAGAGCTGGAACCTCATCCACGCTCTGAGCAAAGTGCGGTTCAAGCTTACCTTTTAGTCTTATGGACATGCAAAGATGTCTGCCATCAGCACCTGCAATAGGAGCCTCACCAGCAGGATATACATCTACAAGAATCAGCTTATCCACTTCCTGTAATACTCTTACAAAATCCTCATAACAGTCACGGGTTCTGGTATAACGGTGAGGCTGGAATACCATTACAAGCTCCTTGTCTGGATATGCCATCCTAGCAGCCTTGATAGTAGCCTCGACCTCAGTTGGGTGATGACCGTAATCATCAACCAGAGTTACCGTGGCTCCAGTGTTGGTGAAGAACTCACCGTAATGCTGGAAACGACGACCTACGCCCTTGAAGTTCTTCAGAGCCTCAGCTATTACAGCCTCATCAATTCCTTCTTCTATTGCAACAGCAACAGCAGCTGCCGCATTTTTAGCCATATGAATGCCAGGAACTGGAAGTTCAATATGAATAGGGGCAGCATCTTTTCTTGCAACATTAAATGTTGAAACGATGCCCTGCTCCTTAAAATCGGTTACTCTGAAATCAGCCTCTTCACTGACACCGTATGTCACTATGGTTCTGCCTATTTTGGGCAGGATCTCTTTAACATTAGGATCATCAATACATACAACGGCAACACCGTAGAATGGCAGATTGTGCAGAAACTCCACAAAGGTATTCTTAAGGCAGTTGAAATCACCACCGTAGGTTCCTAGATGATCTGGCTCAATATTGGTAACAACGGTCATCATTGGCTGCAGATGAAGGAATGAAGCATCAGACTCATCTGCCTCGGCAATAAGATATCTTCCAGTACCAAGTCTTGCATTTGTACCAGCTGAATTCAGAAGGCCACCTATCACAAAGGTAGGATCAAGCTTTGCTGCTGCATAAATAGATGCAATCAGACTTGTGGTTGTGGTCTTGCCGTGAGTGCCTGATACTGCAATACCATAACGGTAGCGCATCAGCTCACCTAACATTTCAGCTCTTCTGACAACAGGAATATTTTTAGCTCTAGCCTCATCAACTTCCGGATTTCCTTCATGAATTGCAGATGACACTACAACTACGCTTGCTCCGTGAACGTTAGTGGCATTATGGCCGATAAATACAGTAATACCGAATTTCTCAAGTCTTTCAGTTACCTTTGATCTTGCAATGTCTGATCCTGATACGGCATAGCCCTCATTTCGAAGAACTTCTGCTATACCGCACATACCGGCACCGCCAATACCAACAAAATGAATTCTCTTTACTTTGTGCATCAGCGGCACACCGCATACTGGATTGTTGTTCATATTTTCCAACTTGTTATTTAACTGTATCTTTAATTATCTGTACAGCATCATCAGTTGCATTAGGGGTCGCACAACTGTATGAGGCTTTTGCCATTGATAGAAGTCTTTGTCTGTCAGTTAAAAGTGATTCTACTATTTCTGAAAGTTTTTCACTTGTAAGTTCTGACTGTTTTAAGACCTGTGCCCCACCTTTTTTGGCAACGGACATGGCATTTTTAGTCTGATGGTCATCAACTGCTGTTGGAAGAGGTACAAACAGCGCAGGAATACCTGCACAGGTAACCTCTGCAACTGTAAGGGCACCTGCTCTGCAGATCATAAGATCGGTTTTTGAATAAAGCTCATCCATGTCATCAACAAAATCAGACACCTGATATCTGAAAGCAGATCCATTATAAAGGGCTTTTACTTTTTCACTGTTACCTTTGCCACACTGATGGACAACCTCTATCTGAGATGATGAGAAGTTTTTCAATGCATCAGGTACCAGCTCGTTTAAAGCTCTAGCACCTAATGAACCGCCCACAATTGAAATTCTGACAGGAGCATCATGATCCTGTACTGTCCTTTTTTCATGAACCTTTAAAATACTCTCACGTACAGGATTGCCGACAATAGTTACCTTTTCACCTGTAAAGGCTCCAGGGAAACCTAATAAAACCTTTTTGGCTAGTCTGAAAAGAAGCTTGTTTGTCATACCTGCTGCAGCATTCTGCTCATGCAGAACAAGAGGTATTCTCTTGATGAAAGCTGCAACTCCACCAGGTCCTGAGGCATAACCACCCATTCCAAGGACAACATCAGGCTTGAACTCTCTTAATACAGTAAGAGCCTGCAGTACAGCATGAAGAACCATGAAAGGAGCTTTTAGTTTGGTTTTAATGCCGTTTCTTCTGACACCTTTGACATCAATATATCTGATATCAAAACCATGTTTTGGAACTAACTGCTCTTCCATCCTTCCACGGGTACCAAGCCAGAGGATCTGACATCCCTGAGCTTTTAATTTCTGGGCAATGGCAATTGCAGGGAACACATGTCCACCTGTACCACCAGCCATTATCAGTACTTTTTTAAGCATTATAAAACTGTCCTGTTAAACACCGCGGTCATAACCTAAGCGGTTGTTTCTTACCGTATAATCAATTCTTAGCAGTACGGCAACTGCGGCGCAGCACACCATAAGAGATGAACCGCCATAACTTATAAAAGGCAAAGTCAGACCTTTTGTAGGTAACATACCGGCAGCTGATCCTATATTGATGAAAGTCTGAATAGCAAACCACATGCCAATTCCAACACAGACATACCCTTCAAAATAGGCATCACGCTTTAGGATCTTAAAACCAAGAGATACTGCTTTGGCAATCAGAATAGACTCAAGTAACAGGAGGACAAGCATACCTACAAAACCGAATTCCTCTCCTATAACTGAAGTAATAAAGTCGGTATGAGCCTCTGGAATATATCCAAGCTTCTGATAAGAATTGCCAAGGCCTTCTCCAAACCATCCACCTCTGCCATAAGCCATAAGAGACTGGGTTAACTGATAACCGCTATCAAATTTGTCCGCCCATGGGTCTAAAAACGATGTCAGTCTTTTTACTCGGTATGGGTCTGAAATAATAATCGCGGCACAGATAAGTGACACAATCACGCCCATCACGGCGAAAGCTCTTATTTTTGCACCGACACACCACAAAAGAGCCATGGATATTACAATTAAAACTGCGCAGGAACCAAAATCTCGCTGCAGATACAGCAGTGATATCGATATACCAAGAATGATTCCTGGGGCTGCAATTGTACGCATCAGTCTCTTATCCAAGAATGTGACTTTTCTTGAGGCGTGACTTGCAAAGTATAAAATCCAGATGAATTTTAAAAATTCTGAAGGCTGAGCGTTCATAAAACCAAGACTCAGCCATCTTTTAGCTCCGTTGATTTCTCTACCAAAAATAATCGTCAGGATCATCAGAACTGCGACAACAAGCATCAGCTGAAAGGCGTATTTTTTCCACACCGAAAGTGGAACCACTGCACAGACAAATGCGAACATCAGAGAAAGTGCAATGGAAAAGAGATGTTTTTTCAGTTGATATACAGAATCTTGGTACTTGACCATGGATTCCATAACAGATGCCGAGCTGATAATTACAGCACCAAAGCACAACAGTATAAGCACAGTGATAAGGAGCACTCTGTCAAACTTTGCTTTGTTAATATTATCTTTGGTACTGCCAACCATCAGTTACTCCTGAAGTTTTGACACTAGGTCAACAAAAACCTGACCTCTGTGTTCAAACCCCTTGAACTGATCAAATGAGGCACAGGCAGGAGATAAAAGCACAGCCTGACCTGGCTTTGCATTCTCCTTTGCAAGATTTAAAGCCTCTTCCATTGTCTCGGTATCGAAACAGTATTTATCTGACAGATCAAGGATCTGCTTTTTATCTTTACCGAAACAGTAAACAGCACTTACTTCCTTGCCAAGGTACTTCTTTAATGGAGTAAAATCCTGTCCCTTTCCAAGACCACCAGCTAGAAGAATAATTCCCTGACGGTGCAGATCCTTTAGACCTGCAATTGCAGCCTCAGCTGAAGCAACATTAGTTGCTTTTGAATCATTGTAGTAAGAAACATCATTGAGTTTCTTAACAAGCTGACAGCGGTGCTGCAGACCGCAGAACAGTCTTAAAGCCTCAATCTGGGCTCTTCTTGAAATGCCGACTGCATCAGTTAAAGCAATGGCTGCAAGAGCATTTAAATAATTATGCTCACCATAAATTCTCATCTGATCAACGTTCAGCACGCGCTCATGATTTACGGTTAGATAAGTTGCGAATATAGTTTTCTCTAGGCCGTATTCACAGTAATCACGACCAAAGCTTAAAACTTTGTATGAACCAAGATCGCCATCAGGATAGGTCAGCTTGTCATCACGGTTTACAACTACGGTCTTGCAGTTTTTAAAGATTCTCTTTTTGGCTGCAGCGTACTCTTCAATTGAACCATGATAACGGTCAAGATGATCCTCTGATACATTCAGAATAGTTGCAGAAGCAAGCTTTAGTGAGCGTGTTGTTTCCAATTCAAAACTTGAAAGTTCAAGAACATACAGCTCAACATCATCACTTAGAATATCGAAAACCGGGATGCCGATATTTGCGCCCATGGCAACTTTAATTCCAGCCTCATCTGCCATATAGCTTACAAGTGAGGTTACGGTAGACTTGCCGTTTGAACCGGTAATACCAATAACAGGAGCTTTAGCCTCTCTGGCAAAAAGCTCAATATCACCTACAACTTCAACACCATGGTCGATAATGTATGCAATCTCTTCCTGATAAATACTGATACCAGGTCCGATTACGGCCATATCAAAATCAAGAAGCTCTTCCTTATTCAGAGGACCTAAATGCAGATCCATTCCCCCAGGAAGATCCCCTACGCGAGGAGGATTCTGTCTTGTATCGTATACTGTGATCTTTTTTAAATCATGTTTAATCAAATATCTGATAACAGAGATATTTGAAAGACCAAGACCGATAACGGCTATTCTTTTTCCGTTTAATTCACTGTTCATAAAGGTAAACCTGCTATCTGAGTTTTAGAGTAACTAAACCAATGAGAACCAGCACAATGGTTATGATCCAGAAACGAGCCATAACACGAGGCTCTGGCCAGCCACCTTTTTCAAAATGGTGATGGATTGGTGCCATTCTGAAGATTCTGCGACCACGCCATTTGTATGAACCTACCTGCAGGATCACAGATACGGTTTCAAGAACAAAGATACCGCCCATGATGAACAACAGAATTTCCTGTCTTACAAGAACAGCAATAAGACCTAGTACAGCACCTAATGATAAAGAGCCGACATCGCCCATGAATACCTGGGCAGGATAGGTGTTGAACCATAAGAAACCAAGACCTGCGCCGACAATTGCAGTACATGCAAGAGTGATCTCTGATGCTCTTGGAATGTATGGGATATAAAGGTAACTTGCAAAATTGGCGTTTGATGCAGCCCATACAACAATACCAAGACCGGTTGCCACGGTAATGGTAATAATAATTGCAAGACCATCAAGACCGTCAGTCAGATTTACCGCATTTGATGAACCTGTAAGAACAAAGTAGGCAAGAGGTATAACCAGAAAACCTAAATCCGGCATGAAATCCTTAAAGAAAGGAACTACAAGTGTAGTTTCTGCTGTGCTCTGGGCTGTACCGTAGATACAGCATGCAAGAGTAATAGCACAGGCAGACTGCCAGAAATACTTGTATTTAGCCTTAAGTCCATTCGGATCGTGGCGTACAACCTTAAGATAATCGTCAGCAAAGCCGATAGCAGCATAAGCAACTAAGGTAGCCAGAGTGTACCAGACATAAACATTATCAAGGCGGCACCACAGGAGCATTGAAATGGTAATTGAGGAGATGATGAGAATACCACCCATGGTTGGAGTACCATTTTTTACAAGGTGAGTCTGCGGGCCGTCATCTCTTACAACCTGGCCAAAATGCAGTACCTGTAGTTTCTTAATCAGCATAGGACCGAAACACAGGGAAATAATAAGTGCTGTAAACAGGGACATTACAGCTCTAAAGGTCAGATAATCAACAACTCTAAATGAAGGAATAAACTGACTTAAGTATTCAGATAGCAGAACGAACATATATTTTATCTCTCTATTGGTGCGGCATTTTTTTCAATTTCTGTAATGATGTCATCCATGTGCATGGCATGAGATCCTTTTACAAGAATACTTGAATGAGGATAATCACTTATCAGACCGCGAGCATATTGTACGAGATCTCCCTGGTTTTTAAAATGTTTAGAATTAGCCCCAGCGCGTCTGCATGAATTTTCGCTTAGTTTTCCTATGCACAGAAGTTCATCAATTCTGCCCCTGCAGTGCTCACCAACCTTTTCATGCAGTTTTACAGCATCCTGACCAAGCTCTCCCATATCACCAAAAATCATCACTCTGTGACCTTTAAAGGATGAGAGAGTATCGATAGCTGCAATTACAGCATTAAAACTTGCATTGTAGGCATCATCAATCAGGTCGAATTTATTATATGATTTGATACATAGTCTACCCTTAAGAGTAGATGCCTTTTCAAGACCTGAAAATACGCTATCAGTATCTGCACCTGTAAGTAAAGCCAGTGCTGCTGATGCTGCCGCATTTGAGGCATTGTGAGCACCCAGAACATTAAGTTTCACTCTCTTTGAGTGCTCTTTTATGCGCAGATCAAATTCGATACCACTTTGGGATGACACAACAGAAGAAAACTGAACAAAATCTTCTGGTGAAGTACCATAGGATAAAAGATGACCATCTTTAAAACTTGCGGCAAAATCAGATCTCCATCTTGAAATATAAGGAGAGTCTGATGGCACTGCAGCAAAGCCACCACGTGAGAGCACATCATCTAGAATTTCTGATTTTCCATGGTATACCCCATCCAGAGAGCCAAAGCCTTCAATGTGGGCTGAGCCGACATTGCTTATGACTGCAGTATCAGCTTTGATGAATTCACAGGTATGTGCAATATCAAAAAGATGACTGCCACCTTGCTCTACCACTGCAAAATCGTAACTGTTATCAAGGCGCAGAAGTGTTAAAGGAACACCGACATCATTGTTGAAGTTTCCTTCCGTACACATTGATTTACCGCATTGAGACAAGATGGAATGGGTAAATTCCTTTACTGTAGTTTTGCCGCATGATCCTGTAAGCGAGGCAATCTTTGCTCTGCACTGACGTCTTACGAGATAACCTAAATAACCTAAAGCCTTTAGGGTATCGCCACAGTAGACAACACTTACTTTAGCTTCTAGATCTTTTGAGAGTTTCTTCTGGGATAAAACAGCTACTGCACCTGCAGCTACAGCCTTTTCAATGAAATCATGACCGTCAAATCTCTCACCGATTAATGGGACAAACAGTGCGCCTTCAGCTTTTCTTGAATCTGTACTGACAACACTTATTTCTCTGTCCTCACCAACCAAGGTGTAGTTTGCAAACTCACATAGAGTTTTCAAGGAAAAACTAATCAACTTTTACTCCTGTAAGTTCACTTGCCAGTTCTCTGTCAGAAAAATGGATGGTTCTGTCTTTGAATATCTGATAATCCTCATGACCTTTACCTGCGATCACAACACAGTCATCAGCGCCAGCGTGAGTGAAAGCATATTCAATGGCAGCTTTTCTGTCTGCAATTGCAATCACATTTGTTGCCTCACCGACACCTGCAAGCATGTCGTTTAAAATCGCATCTGGATCTTCTGTTCGAGGATTGTCTGAGGTGAATACGGCATGGTCTGCATAAACAGATGCCTTGATTGCCATGATAGGTCTCTTACCCTTGTCTCTGTCTCCACCACATCCTAAGACAGCCCAGATTTCACCTGTTTCATGATGATCACGAACTCCTCTTAAAACCTGTTCTACTCCATCTGGGGTATGGGCGTAATCTACTACGATGTGAGGCTTATTAGGAGCAGAGAAACATTCCATACGACCTTTCACAGGCTTTAGCATGGATGCTGATGATAAAAGCTTATCAAGATTAAAGCCCATTGATAAAAGCACGCTTAGAGCACAGGCAAAGTTCTCGACATTGAAATGACCAAGAAGTCCGAATTCGCATTTGCCGTTGCCAAAGCTTGATTCAACATCCACTGCAATTCCGTCCTTCTTGTAGTTAATTGATTTAATCCATACATATTTTGAGGACATTAAAGCAGCTGAACTTGACATAAAGTCAGGGTTGCATGAATAGGATACGGAGCGCCCCAATTCCTGTGAATAATCACAGCCCTGCTTGTTGTCTATATTCAAAGAAAGTCTGTCAGCAGGTACGCGTTTTAAAAACTCGCCTTTGGCCCTGGCGTAGTTTTCCATGGTCTGATGATAATCTAAGTGATCTCTTGTAAGATTTGTATAACCGCCTGAGGCAAAACGGCAGCCTTCAATTCGACCTTCACAGACTCCAATTGAAGATACTTCAATTGCGGCATACCTTGCCCCGCACTGTACAAGTTCATTTAGAGTTTTCTGCAGTCTTACAGGATCAAGTGTAGTATTTGAACTCTTTTTAAGCTCAGGTAAAAAACCATAACCTAAAGTGCCTAGAACCGCACATTTGATATTGAAGCCCTTTTCAAGCCACTGGGCAATAAGCTGGGTAATAGTTGATTTACCATTAGTACCAGTAATACCGATAAGGCCCAGCTTCGATGAAGGATTATCATAAAACCAGGAGCAGAACTCTCCGAGCTTAATTTTTTTTGGAAGTTTTATAAATGGTACACCTGCTACTTTTACAAGCTCTGGATCTGGCGGATTATTATCTTCAAAAAGAACACCTGCAGCACCTTTTTCAACAGCTTTTAAAGCAAAATCCAGACCGTTTACCCTAGTACCGTTTAATGCTAAAAACAGATCGCCTTTTTTAACTTCTCTTGAATCCTGCTCAAGATCTGAAAACTCAACAGCAGCTGCCTGTTTTCTAATCCCAAGATATGAGCATATTTCCTTTAGAGTTTTCATTGCAAACTATGATCCTGATATATGTAAGATTACTCTCTATCTGGTTTGATATTGTAAACCTGCAAGGCTTTGGACATTACTTCTCTGAACACAGGTCCTGAAACGACGCCGCCATAGAACTTGCCAGCCTTTGGAGCTGATATTACAACTACAAGGGCAAAACGGGGATCGCTTATTGGAGCAAAGCCAGCGAAAGTTGACATATAGAACTTGCCGTAACCGCCTGCTGATGCAATCTTTGCAGTACCAGTCTTACCTGCCACCTTGTATCTGTCAATTGCAGCCTTGCCACCGGTACCAGCATCAACTACAGTTTCCAAAGCATTCTGCATATATTTTACCTGAGCTTTGGAAGTCAGTTGCACTGACTTTGGAGGATTTTTAATTCTTAGGATAGAAACAGGCATTCTTCTGCCACCATTAGCTAAAGTGGCATAAGCTGATGTCAGCTGCAGAGTGGTTACAGCAACACCGTAGCCAAAGCCTAATGTAGCCTTGTCAATTTCAGCCCAGAAGCGTCTATTGGCGTTCAGTTTGCCACTGCTTTCGCCTACAAGCCCAGATGAGGTTTTGTCACCAAAACCAAAGCGTTCAAGCATATCCATAATTTTTTCAGGACCTAATCTCATGGATATTCTTGCCATACCGGTATTGGATGAATACTGAATAATGTCCTTAAGGGTTCCAGATTCCATTGCATGGGAATCTCTAACCATCTTGCCGTCTACAATAAAAGGTCTGGTATCAAACACTTCATTCCAGCTAGTCTGACCGGCCTCTAATGCTGCTAAGGCAACTATCGGCTTCATTGTTGAACCTGGTTCAAAAATATCAGTTACTGTGCGATTTTTTGCATTCTGGCTGTCAAAATGCTTTCTGTCATTAGGATCAAATGACGGAGCTGAAACCATGGAGAGAATTTCACCTGTTTTAATGTCAATTAAAACAGCTGTACCGCTGTCAGCATCATTTTCCTTTACACACTCTAAAAGAGACTGATAGGCCACAGTCTGCAATCTCTGATCAACGCTTAAAATAAGATTGCCGCCTAAGGTACCTTTTTCTACGGTTCCTAAGTTCTCGACAATATGATTGTATTTATCCTTCTTGGCCTTAGTTACGGTTTTAGTGGATGTAAGATAGCGATTAAAGCTCTGCTCAACACCATACACACCATCACCATCGCCATTGAGAATTCCAATCAGAGGTGCGTTTACCTCGCCTGTAGGATAACGTCTGCTGTAGGTATCTGTAAGAATCAGTCCATTTTTTGTGATCTTTTTAAGTTCTTCTGCCTTTTCAACTGACAGGTAACGCTTTAGGTGAACAAATCTTCGATTCCTTTTTTCAACCTTTTTGTAAAGCACATCAAGATCAATGTCTAGAATTTCTGCTATTCGCTGCATCGCTTTTTTGTCAGCATATACACCTTCCTCATGCAGAAATTTAGGATCGGCATCTACCGTTTTTACAGGTACTGATATGGCTAGGATCTTGCCGTTTCTGTCTGTTATAAGACCGCGTGGAAGCTGAGTTTTATAGTGTCTTAGAACCAGATCATTGCCTGCGGCTATCAGGCGTTCAGGATGGATGATCTGGATATAGAGGAGCTGGCCTACAATAAAGCTCAGCATTACTATAAGGAGGATACAGCCTAGAACAATACGAAATGAACCAATCTTAAGTCTAGAACCTTCAGGTATAAGAGCTAGTGCCATTTCTTATCTCAAATCTATTACAACTTCGTCTTCTGTCCTTGGCATTACCATACCGATTTTTTCACTGGCATTGGTCTTTATCACAGAATACTCTGTAAGCTCTTCTCTTGTTGCCAGAAGATGAAGCCAGTTACGATGAAGCACCTCATTTTCAAGTTTTACTTCATTGTATTTAATGATCATATCTCTGGTTGCCTGTACCTGCTGAACTTTGAATACAGCAAGACATGCTAGAACTAGGATCAAAAAGTAAGTCAAAAGATTGGAGAAAATATCATCAAAAATAGTCGGGATGAGCGGTTTAAGGCTCATTCCCTGAGAATGTGCCCCCTGATAGCCAAGAGCAGCTGACTGATTTGACAGAGCAGCCATTCCACCTGCAAATGGAACCTCAGGAGGATCCACATGAATAATATGTTCTATTTCAACTTTGGTTTCGTATTCAGTCTCAACCTGAGGTAACACAGGTTTGACATCAGGATTGGCTCTGTTGCCAAACTGAGGTCTCTGAGCATTGTCTCTCTCAGATTTGAAAGATTCCTGAAGCTGATTATCATCAGAGATTTTAAGTGCGTTCGAGTTCTGCATATTAAGCCGACCTTGCAAGTCTCCTGCACACTCTCAAAGTGGCACTTCTTGAGCGTACATTTTCATTAACTTCCGCTGGAGTAGCCTTAATGGCACCTCCGACCGGGTCCACCTTTGCTGTAGCAAGTCGCAGTTTTTCTGTTTCTTCAAATGTAATAGGCAATCCCTTAGGAGGTAACTGCCCCTGTGACTTGTCTTTAATAAAGTTTTTTACAATTCTGTCTTCAAGTGAATGGAAACTTATGACACACAGTCTGCCGTTGTCAGACAGTACATCAAGACTGTCCTCTAAGGCCTGTTTCAATTCATCAAGCTCACCGTTTACGGCTATTCTCAAAGCCTGGAAACAGCGGGTTGCCTTATGTTTTGGAGTAGGCTTTCCACCTATTACTCTTTTAATGAATTCTGCAAGCTGCAAGGTTCTTTCAAAAGGAGTCTTTTCCCTTTCTCTTACAATCGCAGCTGCAACCTTTGAGGCAAAATTCTCTTCACCATAGACTTTAAATATCCAGGTAAGATCAGTCTTTGAATAGGTATTCACAATAGTTGCAGCATCTATTCCGCAGCTGTTGTCCATTCGCATATCCAAAGGACCATCCTTGTCAAATGAGAATCCGCGCTCAGGGTCATCAATCTGAGGAGATGACACACCGATATCCATCAGAATACCGTCTACCTTTCCTGTAATTCCCAAAGAATCACACACATCCTTCAGATGGGAAAAGGCGCTGTGTGTCATGGTAAATCTTTTATCTTCAATGCTTTTGGCTGCTTCTACAGCACTTAGATCACGGTCAAGTCCATATAAACGACCATCATCATCAAGTCTTTCCAGGATTTTTCTTGAATGACCGCCACGACCGAAAGTAGCATCCACATATATCCCAGAAGGCCTGATATCAAGCCCATCTAAAACTTCATTCAACAGTACAGGAATATGAGTAAATGCCATTGCAGACTCTTTATAATCTCAGTTGTGAAAGCACACTGTGTGAGGCAGTGTCCTTTGCAGCCTCAAGAAGCATCTGCTCATCTTCACCAAGACGGGCATTGAAATTCTCCTGAGACCATAATTCAAATTTATTGTTAAAGCCTATAAGGTAAGCTTTTTTATCAAGAGCAACCGCTGTTTTAAGTTCCTGAGGCAGTAAAATTCTGTTCTGCGCATCAAGACTTACAAATACGGCCGATCCTAAAATCATGCGCTGAATTGTTCGGCATAAAGGATCTGTCAGAGTTGGAAGAGATCCAAGCTGATTTACAACATCATTCCACACAGATGTCGGATACAGCCACAGGCACTTGTCAAACAGAGATCTGGTAATGACAAGCTGTCCATCTGAATCGTCATTGAGTAACTCACGATATCTTGCTGGAACGGCAAAACGCCCCTTACTGTCAATAGACAGCTCAGTAGTTCCGCTCAACAGCAAACTATCAAACATACCTTATCCTATGATTATAATCTGGGAAAATTCCCCACAATTTTCCACTTTATACCACAAGTTTACTTAAAAAAACTTAGTATTTCAACAAGAGCAAAATGCACCGATTTTGTTAACTTGTTATTTTTTATAGATTATTTTTTAATAACAGATTTATTGAACAGGATATTTTGATTCAGGAATAAAGGATAAAAATTAGAAAAAACAATAAGTATGAGGTAGAGTTCAGAAGAGATCTGAGATATTGAAATATGTTTTGACAAAAATTACATGAAGATGTGATTTGAGGCACATGTTATTAACATACGGTGATGAGTCAACCTGTAAGCCGAGTTCTGTATCTGCAAAGCAGTGGCAACCATTCCTCTAGGCTGGCAATCGCTCACCAGCTCCAGCAATCAACCCGCTCTCAATCCGGACCAGATTATAGAGAGCCTATTTGATCTTGCTCCAGGTGGAGTTTACAATGCCTTTGCCATTACTGACAAAGCGGTGAGCTCTTACCTCGCCTTTTCACCCTTACCAAACGGCGGTTTGTTTTCTGTTGCACTGGTCATGGGTTTGCACCCTCCAGGCGTTACCTGGCACCTTGTCCTATGGAGCTCGGACTTTCCTCCCCCCTGACCGTATGCTTAAAGATCTTAAACACGCGTGCAGGGCAGCGGTTGCCCGGTCGACTCGGCGGGCATTATATCATAGTCTGGGACTAATTTTCTTTCAGTTTCAGTGCCAGATTATATAAATCATTCTTCTTGACACCTGTAAGCTCTGAGAGCACCTGACAGACAAGTTTTACAGGAGAAGTTTTAACAAGTTCTTTAAGTGCCTCCTGAATGTTCTGAGGAATTTCACTTTGCTCCTGTTTTAAAGCTCCTATTGCAACTACAAACTCGCCTCGGACTCTATCAGGATCTGCGTTTAAAAATGCAGGAAGTTCTGATGCTTTCATCCTGTAAAAAGACTCAAAAGTCTTGGTCATTTCACGGCATAAAGTGACATCGTGATCCGGAAGGATTTTAGCAAGTACTGAGGCTGTATTTAAAATACGTCTAGGGGCTTCATAGAATACAGCAGTGTAATCAGCATCCTTCAATGAGGATACTGTATCTTCTAGATCTTTTTCCTTTACAGGGAAGAATCCTAAAAACATGAATTTATCTGTTGGCAGTGCTGATGCCTCTAGCGCTGTAATAAGAGCACATGGACCTGGAAGTGGCACAACCTTTATGCCGGCCTTAGCGCATATAGAAACAACTCTGTAGCCAGGATCATTGATTAAAGGAGAACCAGCATCAGAAATTAAGGCAACCAGACCGCCATTTTTAATCTCGTCAATAATAATGGAACTTCGCTGTTCTTCATTGTGATCGTGACAGCTAATGATTTTCTTTACTTCTATGCCCAGATGATCAAGCAGAATCTTGGAGTGTCTTGTATCCTCTGCTGCAATCAGAGTCGCATTTTTTAAAACCTCAATTGCTCTTAGGGTAATATCCTCAAGATTTCCAATTGGAGTTGGTACAATATATAAAGCACTTTCCATTTTAAGACCTCGATAATTTTTCAAGATTCTATCACATCGATCCACTGCTACATCAATACTATGTCACGTGTTATTTTGATATGGTAAAATACCCAAAACTTGATTTTTGATATATCAGGACACGATCGTGAAAACTAACAGATCACCATTTAACCTCTATATGTGCAGTCTCATTACAGCAGCTGCACTTACCCTCAGTGGCTGTGCATCAGACAGTGCAAATAAAACTCTTCAGGGACAGAATGCATTCGGCAGTCTCAATCTGACAACACAGCAGTATGCTGAACTTTATGATGACGCTAATGAAGAGCAGAGCTTCAAGGCACTGATTCTTCTGACACGCTCCAACATAGTAAGTGGCAATACCAAGCAGGCTAAAGTACTTTTAGGCAAGCTTTATCAGACTGCCAAAACTGATGCAGAGACTGATGAGGCAAACCTTGTGCATGCAATGTTAATGTCAAAACTGGGCAATAACGCTGATGCGTTGAATCTGTTAAAAAAGATCAACTATAAAGGCTTAAACCGTCAGGCATTAACCTATTTCCTGATCTTGAATTCAAATGTAAACGCACGTCTTTACACCAAGTCTAAAGATCTCAAATTTGAAATGGCAGCCTTCAAATCACAGGCTGAACTTCTAAAAATTGTTGACGGCAGAAATGATCGCTTAAAGATCCTCAAGCAGTGTATGAAACTGCTTGAACCTGTCGATGAGAAAACACTTATCAGAGCCGCAGCCGCTACTGGCAGTGAAACAGACAAAGGCTTCTATGAGTACGCTGTTGTCTCAAGATCAGCAAGTAGTGATCTCAAAGTAGCCGCTTTAAAAGACTTTGAGGAGAAATATCCAAATCATCCTTTAGTTGAACTGTTTGCAGACGAAGGCCTTTTATCAGGTGGCAATGCCGCTGATGCAGTTGAAAAAGAAAACGAAGCTGATAAGAACGCTGTTGCAGCCGACATCAGCAAAGACAGCATCTTCACCATCAATGATGGTGACAAGATTGCAGTGCTTCTGCCACTTAGTGGCAGATTTGCTCCAATCGTTGGAGAACCAGCAAAGCTTGGTATTGTAACTGCATTAAAAGACAGAGATTCAAAATCACAGGTGATCTTCTATGACACCAACAAATCAGGTATTGAAGAGATCCTCAAAAAGGTAAATTCAAATGGCACCAAACTCATCATTGGTCCTATCTTAAAACCTGAAGTCAATGCGCTTAACGATGCTGGCAACAAGCTGCCAAATATCACCTTCAATCGTGGTGATTCCCCCCCTTCAAAGCAATGGTACTTTGATTTGGGACCTGTATACGAAGGTGCAATTGCAGCAGCAAAGATTTACGATGACGGACATAAAGCCCCAGTTATCATTTCCCAGTCAAATGATGCAAGCTCAGTTCGCGCCAAAGAGAGCTTTATTGCTACCTTAAAGAAAGCTGGAATTACTCCATTGCAGTGCTCATTTGCAGAGTCAGCCACAATAAAGAAAGCAATCAAGAATTGCCCTCTTGAGAAAGCAGATTCAGCTTATATCAATGCATCTGCAGTTGATGCAGTTACCCTCAAGGCAGCAGTACCTGGTACTGTAAAAGTTTACCTCACAGACAAGAGCTACCTTGGTGTAAACAACACCTCTCAGGAACTGGCACTTAAAGGTGCTGTTTTAGGAGATATGCCTTGGCTTCTGACTGACAGTCCTCTAAAGGACAATTTCATGAAAGCCCTGCCAAAGGCCAATACACAGGTGCAGAGAATATTTGCAGCAGCCTATGACAGTGTAGCTTTTGCTTTCAGCATATCTGATCTTGCAGCCAATAAAGACGACGTGCTCCATGGACTTACAGGTGACATTTCTTTAGGTAAAAACGGTCTTATTGAGGCTTCTCCAATGTGGGTAGAACTTGGAAGCCTGAGATAATCTTTAATCTATCCTTAAATTGCCCCCGCCTTTCTTTTCTGGGGGGCTTTCATATTAGACAATATTCAGGAATTTGTCGTCCTATTACAGTGCGATTATATGCACTAAAATAAAAACTGTGGTTTTGGTATTTACCCCCCATTTTTTCTGTTTACAATTTTGCTAAAATCTTAAAAAACAGTAGGTTAATTAGATTACTTCTACTAAATATTCCTCTCCTACACTTAATATTTCCGTAAAATCTCTGATCAGTTAACAGAATCGAAGTTGAATCATTATGACTAATTATATAGGATCGCTATGCTTTTGATATATTCAGGGATTTGAGGTGTTTTTTATGAAAATTCAGCACATAAGACATGATTCGGAAATAATTGATTATGGAAGTATAAAATTCATAACCAATCCAATGTTTGGACCTCTTGAAGAGAACACATTCGATAAAAGTATTGAGCTGATCAAGACTGCAGCTGATCATGTCTATGAACTGCCAATCACTTTTAATCAGATCCTTGAAGTAGACTTTATTCTCTTTACAAATTTATCTTTTGAGCATTTTGACCGCACAGCACAGAGTATTATTCCCAAGGATAAGTGCCTATTAGTACAGAATGATCTCGATAAATTAAGACTTGAATCTTTAGGCTTTACCAATGTGCTTACCATTTCTGACGGTTTTACCTTCAAGAATGTGGTTTTCCATAAAATCACAGCTGTTGGAGTCAACAAGTTAAGCAAGAAAAAGCTTATGCACGGATCTGGATATATTCTCACAGCCCCTAAAGAAAAGACCCTATATATCACTGGCGATACTATTTTCAGCAGCTACGTAAAGGATGCACTGCTGCGCTATCATCCTGATGTGGTTGTAGCCCATTGCGGAGGGCTTAATGTATCTGGAGATCAGATAAAAATGGGGGCAGAGGGAATTCTGTCCATCCACAAAACAACACCTGATGCCACAATCGTAGCTATTCACCACGATCCTTTAAACTCAGAAAAGCTCAGCAAAAACAAATTCATCAAAATGCTGCATGATCTGGGTATGGACAATCAGATCGTTGTTCCTGTGAGCGGAACCTGTATTCAGGCTGCCTGATAATTATTCTTTTACAAACTCAAACCCTGGAGTCGAAGATGATTTTGGTTTAACAGCAACAGAGTCATCTTCTTGGGTTTCTTCGCTGTTGTCAGCTAAAGTTTCAGGCTTGGTGATAACTTCCTCATTATCGTCAATTTCAAACTGAGGAGAATCATCTTCTGAACCTTCATCTGGGTACAACTCATCATTATTTGATATATCAAGCTGCTCAAGAGCTCTGCCAATAGGAAGGGCTGCCCCTGTTTCCATTGCAATCAGCTGCTGCATAGCGCTGTATGGAATATAGATATCCTCAGATACTCCTCTAAATCTTGCTTTGAAAGAAATACCGCCTCTAAGACACTTGTATTCGGCAATAGCAGATGGAAGGAGACTTAAAATAATGTTACCGTCTCTTACGTATTCCTTTGGAACCCTGACACCATTTACAGTCGCATCAACGAGTACATGAGGTGTAATTTCGTTATCAACCATCCACTCATAGTAAGCAGTGAAAAGATAAGGTTTCAGGCTTGTAAGTCTTTTAAGCATCATAGATAACATTTCCTCCAGCTCCATTATATCAAAGCGGAACTGAGTAGAGTCATTTATATTTTGCAATTAGAACACGATTGATTCACTTCTATAGCAGATAGAGAGCTAGAGGTGAAGATAAACTCGTTTGCCTTATCATTTGAGACGGATGAAGAATTAAGTGATATTAAAAAACCTCTGCCGAGGCAGAGGTTTTGATAATACTGAAAATACAGTCTGCTGATTAACGCTTTGAGTACTGTGGACGTTTACGAGCTTTGTGAAGACCAACCTTCTTACGCTCAACAGAACGTGCATCACGGGTAACGAAGCCAGCTTTGCGAAGTGCAGAGCGGAATGACTCGTCGTACTGGATTAAAGCACGGGTGATACCGTGACGGATAGCGCCAGCCTGACCAGAAATACCACCACCAGTAACAGTGATGTAAAGGTCAAACTTGTCTGCAACCTGGAGTAACTCTAAAGGCTGTGCTACAACCATGCGGGAAGTAGGACGACCAAAGTACTGCTCTAAGGTTCTACCGTTGATCTCTAATTTGCCAGTACCCTGTTTTAAGAATACACGTGCAGTTGCGTCCTTACGACGACCGGTACCATAATACTGATTTGCTGCCATTTTAGTGCTCCTTAAAACTTGATAACCTGAGGCTGCTGAGCTGCATGGTTATGAGTCTCACCAGCGTATACCTTTAATTTGCGGAACATCTCGCGACCTAATGGTCCCTTTGGAAGCATGCCTTTAACAGCAATCTCGATAACTTCCTCAGGCTTGCGGGCAACCAGCTTCTCGAAAGATTCAGCCTTGATTCCACCTGGGAAACCAGAGTGGTGGTAATAAATCTTGTCTTTAGCCTTGTTACCAGTTACCTTCACTTTAGAAGCGTTGATTACGATAACATAATCACCGGTATCCATAAATGGAGTGTACTCTGGCTTGTGCTTACCACGAAGACGGGTAGCAATTTCAGTAGCGAGGCGGCCTAAAGTCTGGCCCTCGGCGTCAATAACTAACCACTCACGCTTGATAGTGGATGGTGTTGCAACGAAAGTTTTCATTAAAAAACCCTTTTTTTGAAGGAATAATCCTTTAAAACATACAGACCATCATGGTCTGCTCTCTTTCCAAACAGGTAAAAACCTGCATCGAAGCGCCGGGTGGGAAACCGGTACCCCGATTAGAGGGGCAATGGCGTATTTTAAACAAAAAAGCTGTAATGATCAAATTATTTTGAAGCTATTTACTGATATTCTGTAAAGATATCTGGTCAGTATTTTAGGGCAATTAATCTTACCAACCCAAAATTCATAAAAATAGCTTAAATATGCAGTAGTTAGCAAATCGCATCACTTTTAGTTAACTTAAGAAACTTATTTCCCTACATCTATTTTGAACCTGATTTATAGTCTGATAATAAAAGGTTACACATCAGACATCAAATATCGAATCTATAATCCGCCCTCTTAATACAACCTTGCTTGGAAGACAGGAATTATCATCCAATATCAGAAAATCAGCTCTCTTACCGACTTCAAGAGAACCTACTCTGTCATATATTCCAATTGACTTAGCAGGAGTTTTCGTACAGGCAATTACAGCATCAGAAAAATCAATACCAGCAACTCTTACAGCATAATCTAAGCATTCTGTTAATGTTGTTACCGATCCTGCGATAGTATTATCACTTAATGTCGCAAGATTACCTTTCACTGTAACTTTCTGCCCTCCAAGAGTCCCTTCTCTTGTCTTATCACTACTCTGAGCCCTACCGTCCGTCAGCATCATTGAATCAGAAATCATGATGATCCTGTCTTTAAAAAGTGTAAATGAAATGCGTATTATTGAAGGGTCAATATGTACACCATCGCAGATGAGTTCACAGCATACCTTTTTATCATCAAATGCCGCCACTACAGGACCTGGTTTTCTGTGATGCAGAGGATTCATGGCATTGAACATGTGAGTAAGTCTTGATGCTCCTTTAAAAAAAGCGTTTTTTGCTGTTTCATAATCACAGTCTGTATGACCAAGCGATACGGTTAAAGTTTTAGACAGCTTTTCTATAACATCATATGCCCCATCTGTTTCTGGAGATACCACCACACATTTAATAAGGTTGCTAGTTTTATTCTGCAGATACTCAACAAAGGCTGTGTCGGCGTTTTTGATGTACTCAAGATTCTGTGCCCCTGCCTTCTTTTGAGAAACATATGGGCCTTCCATATAAATACCTTCAACCCTAGAGCAGTTTACATCTTCTTTAAAAACATAAGCATTAAGGCAGGCCCTTTCTATTTCATCTTCTGGCATAGTCATGGTAGCAGGACATATGGAAGTAACACCGCAGGAAGCTTCAAAACGTGATATAGCCTCTAGTGAGAGCATACTGCCTTCCATAAAGTCATGATTGGCAGCCCCGTGAAAATGAGTGTCAATAAGACCTGGAATCACTCTTTTTCCTTTGAGATCAATTACAGTACCTGATTTATCATCATCTGTAATCAGATCATTATCAGTACATAAAATTTTTTGAACAAATTCACGGGTATTGCTGTCAAATATTCTGCCGTTGATAAATTTCATAGGTGTACCTGAGTTAATCCATCTTATGGGGGCAAAAAAAATAATTGATAAAATTTTAGCAGGAGCCTTTAAATCTTTACTACTTATCCTCATATTTTGATATAGGAATAATTAAAAATCTGCATATTATGTTGGATAATGCTGTAGTTATTACAGAATTTACTTCAAGTTTACGATATGTTTGTTCTGTGAATTGACTGTTAAGCTTCTGCAGAACCAAGATTACATAATTAAGGACCATAATGAACTCATATTTACAGTTAGGCTTATGCCTTGGCGCAGGATTTGTTGTAGGCGCACTAGTTTGCTATCTGATAATGGCCCGCATATACAAACACAAAAGGGTTAAGGATGAGCTCCTGAAAACCAAACGTTCTGCCATAAGAGCACAAAGAACATTAGACAGGTTCTTAAAGAATTCCCTTGATCTTTTCTCAGATCTCAATGAGGTTCACACTCAATACGCCCAGTTTTTAAAAGATACTGCAGAAATGATTTCCCCAAAAGACAGTCAGAACCTTACATTTAAATCTACTGCTTTTTCAGAAAAATCTCACTCAGCAGGCATAATTTCTCAAAATAGGAAAACTGTCGCAACAGATCCTGTTTTGGATGCTTTAAGTGAAATTCCAACACCTAACGTGCTGAAATCACCAAAAATTAAAACTGAGCCAGATAACGTAGAAGTTGCCACTGCAACTTCAGAAAAGGAAACAGAATTAAACAAAAACAATACAAATGAAGAAAAAATATAAGTCTAATTGAAATTTTGGAGTTATATAACAATGTTAAAAACAATTAAACAAGTATCAGTTTTAGTTGCTCTATCTGTTGCAGCAGTTTCCAGTTCTCAGGCTATTGCTGCATCTTCCATGGTTGATACCATGGCAGCTACAGGGCAGATCCCTTCTTTAGCACCAATGCTAAAAACAGTACTGCCTAGTGTAGTCAACATCTCAGTAAAGGGCAAAAAGGATGTCCAGGGATTCCAGCTTCCTGAAGAATTCAGATTCATGTTCCCTGGAATGGGTGATGCTTTTGGAAACGGCGCACCTAAGAAAAGAGAGTTCAGAGCTTTAGGTTCTGGTGTAATTATTGATGCAGGCGAAGGTTTAGTTGTATCAAACAACCACGTCGTTGCTGATGCAGACAAAATAAGAGTTCAGCTCTCTGATGGTCGAGAATTTGATGCAAAACTCGTTGGTTCTGATCCTCATACAGATCTTGCTCTGCTCAAGCTTGAAAAGTTCAAAGATCTTACCGCAATTGAAATCGCAGACTCTGATACCATTGAGGTCGGTGATTTTGCTGTAGCAATTGGCAATCCTTATGGACTTGGCCAGACTGTAACATCAGGTATCGTTTCAGCCCTCGGCAGAACCGGTCTTAATATTGAAAACATTGAGAACTTCATCCAGACAGATGCTGCAATCAATTCAGGTAACTCTGGCGGTGCTCTTGTAAACCTCAGAGGTCAGCTCATCGGTATCAACACTGCAATCATGGCTCCATCTGGTGGCAACATAGGTATCGGTTTTGCTATTCCTTCCAACATGGTAAAAACTGTAACCAACCAGCTATTAAAATTCGGCAGCGTAAAACGTGGCATGCTGGGTGTAACCGGAAGCGAGCTCAACGCAGATCTTGCTGACAGCTTTGGTTACGATCAGAACTCAGGTGCCTTTGTAAATCAGGTTCTAAAAGACTCAGCAGCTGACAAGGCTGGTATCAAGTCAGGAGATATCATCACCGCAGTAAATGGCAAGAAAGTTTCATCTTTTGCCCAGTTACGCGCTGAAATTGCAACTCAGAGAGCTGGAAGTGAAGTTACTGTTACTATTTTCCGTGATGGTAAAGAAAAAGACATCAAGGTTAAACTTGGTGACAGCACAGATACTGCCAGCGTTTCTGCCGAAAGCTCAAAGGATATCTCTCCTGCGTTCTCTGGAGCTGCTCTTTCAAATGCAAAAGATGGCGGTGTTGAAGTCACCGATGTAGCAAAAGGCTCTCCTGCAGCACGCTTCGGTCTTAGAAAAGGCGATATTATTACTGCTGTAAACCGCAATGAAATCAAAAACCTGAATGAACTGAAAAAGAGTCTTGAAAAGGTTTCTGGAAAGATCTCTGCTATCAAAATTCAGCGTGACGGCGGTACGTTATACATCACTTTACGCTAAATTATCCGTTAGCTATGGGGGAGGCTTTGGCCTCCTCATTTTTTATCAGATCCTTACGATACGTTTAAAATAAATTTTCTCTTAAGATCTCAAATAGATATCAATAAATAGTAAATATTCCTAATTATGTGAATCTCATCAATAACAATTCAAAAAATTCATCTAAAATTAATAAAATAAGATTTTCTTTTCAATCAGATAGAGAGGTCAGTATGAAGATATTAAATAAATGCGCTTGGGTATTTGAGACTGTTGCTCTATCACTGCTGTTCTGGGTAGTCCTTTTCTATTCTCAGTTACACACAGGAACATTCAGAATAGCTATGGCTGTCGCCTTAGTATGTCTTGTAGCAAGATTTGTTTTGAAATATGTTTGTAACTACTCTCCAAGGACAAATAACAATTTATTACCTTAACCATAAAAAACAAACAGAAATTTTGCAGAGCATTTTGCTCTGCATTTTTTTTGATCTTCTCCCATGATTTTTTATTTCATCACAGTTTACAGCCTCCTGCTATGCTACAATTGTCTACCCTCGTGAGTTGACATGAGAAGACACTAGTCACATGATTTCTTCGCCACGAAACAACAATTATGGTTAGATACACAATTGAGGAGAAATACCATGGCAAATGGATTTAACCGTGTTACCTTAGTCGGCAATTTAGGTGATGAGCCAACTATCCGTCAAGCCCAATCAGGAACAAGCGTTGCCACCATCAATCTTGCAATCAATGAATCAAGACGTGATCAGAATGGTCAGAGAACTGACATTACCGAATGGGTACGAGTAGTAGCATTCGGTAAACAGGCTGAAATAATGGGCCAGTACCTCCACAAAGGATCACAGGTTCTTATTGAAGGCAGATTACGCACCCGCTCCTACATGGACAAGGATAACAACAAACGCTACATCACTGAAGTTATAACAGACAATCTGTTAATGCTCGGCTCAAAACAGAATGGGGTTCAGTCCTTCTCTCAGGGAGTTTCTGATTACGGTCAGTCTAATGACTACGATCAGCCTCAGGATCCGGTACGCAACAGCTTTGCATCCCAGAATCAGCAATATGGAGCTCAGACAGCTTCAAGTGGCTATGGTAACGGCTATAGCAATAATTCTTACGGAAATCAGAGAAGTTTTGACAGTGGCATGAACCAGGCTTCTATGGATAACAGGGCTCCTTTACATAACACCTATGCTCAGACAGCATCAAGACCTCAGAATCCATATAACACAGCCCCATCTGTAAACAGCAGACAGTCTCAGAATCAGCAGATGACAGCAAACCCAGATCTGCAGTCAAGTTTTGATGAGGATGATGAATTACCATTCTAAAAAATCAAACCAATCTTGTTAGTATAACCCCGTTATTGATCACCTGATTGATAACGGGATTTAGCAGTTCTTCAGGTTTACAGACTTTTTTTTAAAGATAATTAGTTGGTTATATCCCCAGAACCATCCCCTTTTTCGTAGCTGACACCAAGATTATTACAGCCTAAACCAACACCAAGTTCACAGGCTTTTTTATAAAGTGAATTTGCTTTATCTGTATCGATTACAACACCTTCACCTTTTTCATAGATGACTCCAAGATTATTACATCCTAAGCCAACACCAAGTTCACAGGATTTATCATAAAGTGTCATAGCTTTATTTATATCTCTGGAAATACCTTCGCCCTTTTCATAGATAACACCAAGATTGTAATATCCCATGCCTTCACCAAGTTCACAGGATTTCTCAAATAAAGATTTAGCTTTATTTACATCTCTCTCAACGCCATCTCCTTTTACGTAGATGAAACCAAGATTATTACAGCCAAGGCCATTACCAAGTTCACAAGATTTATTATAAAGAGACATAGCTTTATTTATGTCCCTAGCAACTCCATCCCCTTTTTCGTAGATAACACCAAGATTATTACAAGCAAGGCCATTACCAAGTTCACAGGCTTGATAATAAAGAGATATAGCTTTATTTATATTTATCTCAACACCATCACCTTTTTCGTAGATGACGCCAAGGTTATTACATCCTAGGACATCTCCAAGTTCACAGGCTTTTTCAAAAAGAGAACGAGCTTTATTTACATCCCTGACAACACCACTTCCACTATAGTAGCTGACTCCAAGATTAGTACAGCCCTCACCATCACCAAGTTCACAAGCTTTTTCAAAAAGAGAATTTGCTTTTTTTATATCCTGGGTGGCAACATCTTCTTTTTCATAACTGTCAGCAGGATTAGTACATCCAGCCACACCACAAACCATGGCAACACACAGAAAACATATTGCAAGAGACTTTTTTTTCTTTTCAATTTTTGGTGCAACATTGTGTTTTACAGAAGAGATTTCCTCATTTAATTCAATTCTAGAAAACTGTTCATCTGATTTCATAGGTATACCCTGTAATGATAGAAGACTGTTTTTCTGCATATCTTCAATGATAGATAGCAGAACAATCGTTGACGGCAAATAAAGTATCACATGCATACTTTCTTTTAACATATTGTAGTTTTTTCACAAAAATTTTCCGTCTTCATATACAGAATTTATGAGGAACGTTATGATTTTCTGAAATGTTATGAAGGAAGAGATTGTACATTTATCTGATCTAATGTTGCTTGATACAAATCATCATTGATTCATGTACGATATGAATAACAAAAAAATAAAAGGGAGACTTTAGCCTCCCCCTGCATTAAATTTTGAGTTATCAGCGTCTGAACATACCGCCCATACCACCAAATCCTCCCATGCCGCCCATCATACCGCGCATAGCTCCTGCCATTTTTCTGATACCACCCTTGCCCATTTTCTTCATCATCTTCTGCATGGTATCAAACTGACGGAGAAGGTTGTTAACCTCATGAATTTCAACACCGGCGCCCATAGCGATACGACGTTTTCTTGATCCTTTAATGATCTCAGGGTGAATTCGCTCTTTTTTGGTCATGGAGTTGATAATCGCCTCCATATGGGCCATTGATTTGTCATTAACCTTGTCTTTTATCTGCTCTGAAATATTACCCATACCAGGAAGCTTGTCTAAAAGACCAGTCATACCACCCATCTTTTTCATCTGCTGCAGCTGTTCTCTGAAATCCTCAAAGGTGAAACCTTCACCTTTCTTGAGTTTTTCAGTCATCTTCTTGACCTTGTCAGGATCAGTATTACGTTGCAGATCCTCAATCAGTGAGAGGACATCACCCATATCAAGAATTCTTGAAGCGATACGCTCAGGGTAGAAAGGCTCTAAAGATACAATCTTTTCGCCCATACCAATGAATTTAATTGGTTTTCCTGTGATCTCGCGAACTGATAAGGCAGCACCGCCTCTGGCATCACCGTCGGCCTTGGTTAAAACCACACCGGTTAATGCAAGCGCATCATTAAAGGCCTTGGCAGTATTGGCAGCATCCTGACCTGTCATAGCGTCAACTACGAACAGAGTTTCAACAGGATCAACAATGCCGTGAAGGCGCTTTACTTCATTCATCATCTCTTCATCTACTGCAAGGCGACCTGCAGTATCAACGATGAGAACATCATATGCACGAAGCTTTGCTTCTTTTAAAGCAGCTTCTGCAATGCTTTCTGGTTTATTCTTCGGATCAGATGGATAGCAGTCAACTCCTACTTCTACAGCCAGTGTCTTTAACTGCTCCATTGCTGCAGGTCGATAGGTATCCACAGATACCATCATTACCTTTTTGCGCAGTCTCTCTTTAAGATATAAGGCAAGCTTGGCTGCTGATGTGGTTTTACCAGCACCCTGAAGACCTGCCAGAAGAATTACTGCAGGAGGCTGATGAGCTAAATTAATCTCGCTGACCTCACCACCCATTGTGGCGACTAATTCAGCATATACAGCCTTGATAAACTCCTGACCTGGAGTAAGACTCAAAGCAACTTCAGAGCCTAATGCTCTCTCTTTTACTCTGTTTGTAAAAGACTTAACAACTGGAAGAGCGACATCGGCCTCTAGGAGGGCTGTTCTAACCTCTCTTAATGTATCTTTGATATTGTCTTCTGTAATACGGCCCTTGCCACTGATATTTTTTAAGGTTCTGTTTAACCTTTGGGTCAGATTGTCAAACATCGTAATGCCCTTTAATAACACTTTAAAACTTAATCAAATTATAACAGAAAAGGCCTGTCATTATGAAAAAGGCGACCTTTTGGTCGCCATTTTCATAAAATCAGCAAATGATTAGAAATCAGGCTCAAAAGCCTCATTTCTTGCAATGACATTAGGTGGGAGATGTTTTTTAAGTTCTTCTTCTAGATAAGCTTTTTTGGCTTTGGAATAATCATCATCATAATCAGAATGATACAGCCAACCAAAAGCCTCCTCATACAGTGAAGGAGAGCCAAATCCTCGAACAAGCATGTCAGCCCAGCCTAAACGGGCGGTTTTAGAACCTAATGCTGCTGCCGTATGCATATACTGTTCTGAGAGATTCAGGTTCTTGCTTGTATATAATCCGCGCTCAAAGAACTGAGCCATCTCAACCATAGCAGGAGCGTAGCCCTCATCTGCAGCCCTTCTGATATAGCCAAGTCCAAGTTCTCTGTCAGATCTTACGCACACACCTTTAAGGAGCATGGTACCCCAGGCGTACATAAACACAGGACTTTTAACAAGTCTTGCTCTGTCTTCAATATCTGCAGTGAACTGACACTGATCTCTGTCGCGAACGATACTTACCAGATCGGTATTTTCAATAATGGAATTCATCTTGTCAGAGGTATACATATCCACACTGGCCTCTGATTTAGCGATAGAACTCAAATCAAGCCCCTGCAACGTCTCTCTTGCAACCATTGCCTTGGTACTGGTAACAACATCGTACTTTGCAGCTGAACTCGTAAATGGAAGAATAAAGCACACGAAACTGACAGCAAAGGCTACAGCACTGAGCTTACAGCTAATCTTCATCGCTCCTCCTCCAAATGAAAAATACCTGCATTCAAAGACACCTGATCGGATCTCTACATTTCAAGTATAGATCTACAAGTGCGATCTGAAAGATTTATTTTTCAAACCTTTCATTTCCTTAATTATATTTACGGCAGGACAGTTTAAAAATTTAACAGTTTCTAGGCGCTTAGGCATGTCTTTAGCTGCTACTCACGTTAACTTTTTAAAATTCAGACAATTATTCTTTTCCAAAACTGTAAGGTTTTCAGTACTGTGATATCATCAGTGTTAAGAGGTACCTAAAGAAATGTTAAAAAAATTCCTGTTTCTTATGCTTGCATCTTCAGTTGCCACAAATGCACTAGCTATTGATGAGCAAAGCTATAAAAAAGCCTGTTTAAACGGAAAAATTGAAGCCTGTTCAGCCCTAGGACTTGCTTATGCAAGAGGAGATGATCTTGAGCAGAACTATGACGAAGCCAAGTATTATCTTGAGATGTCATGCAGCAAGGGTTTTGTGCCTGGATGCTTCAATCTTGGAAACATGTATGAAAAAGGTCTTGGTGTACCAAAGGATTATAAGATGGCCTATTCATATTTTGAAAAGGCCTGTGACGAACAGAATCCATGGGGATATGCGCGAATTGCTAGAATGTACGAAAAAGGTATGGGCGTAGATAAGGATGAGTCAAAAGCTAAAGAGTTTTACCACAAAGCCTGCTCTTTAGGTTTAGGACAGGTCTGCAGCAAAGCTCAGGATACAGAGAACAAATAATAACTAAAAAAGACAAACATAATTAAAGGAGCAGCAATGAATACTAAAACCAGTCATCACTCCCGCCTTATCAGCATATTAACTCCTGTTATTGCCGGCGTGATCATAGGTGCGCTGATACTGTTTTTCAAGCCAGAAACCTGGCAGCAGATAGGAAAGAGCATCTACTCAAGCAGAGTGGAGGCTGAAGGGTATTCCTATGCAGTAAACATCGGTGCCCCAAGTGTAGTTAATATTTATGTTGCCACTTTAAATGAGGACTACACAAGACCAGATAACTCTACAATTACTTCATCAGCATCTGGTGTAATTCTTCATGAAAACGGAATCATTGTTACCAATTACCATGTTGTTCCTTCAGTAAATGAACCAGACAAGGCCATCTGGGTTCAGACAAGAGACGGCATGGTCCTACAGGCTTTTGTAGTCGGCTGTGACAGACGTACAGATCTTGCTGTTTTAAAGGTTAATGCAAACTCTCTAAAACCAATTACTCCTGCTAAAAAGGATCCAAACATCGGTGATATTGTGCTTGCGATCGGAAATCCCAACAATCTTGGACAGACTGTAACTCACGGAATCATTTCCGCCCTCTCCCGCTCAGGAACCGGACTTTTAACCCACAATCAGATGAATTTAAGACAGGGGGTTCAGGAACTAATTCAAACTGATGCACCTATAAATCAGGGTAATTCAGGAGGAGCCCTCATCAATACCAGAGGAGAGCTTATCGGAATAAACACAGCCTCATTTGGAGAGAATACCCATGGTATCGGCTTTGCTGTTCCTGCAAAACTTGTTTTATCTGTTACAGATGAAATCATAAGACATGGCAAGGTAGAGAGAGGATATCTTGGAATATCAGATGACATTTCCCCTGATATCATGCCAAAAACCGGTGTAAGAGTCGGTTATGTTGATCCAAAAGGTCCTGCCTTTGGCATTCTAAAAGTGGGCGATGTGATTTTAAGTGTGGATGACACCGTAGTGTCCGACACCAAAACTCTAATAGGCATCATTTCAAAATCAAAGCCAGGCCATGAGCTTAAGCTTGAAATTGAACGCAACATGGAAAAGAGGGTGTTCAAGATCACCCTCGCTGAAGACAATCCCCTTTTACAGAATTAAAGAGGATCGATTTTAGTAAGAATCTTCTGACTTGCAATCGCAGCAGAGATATCGTCTCTGACGGTAAGACCTGCTGTGGTCAGCATATCACCTGTAATTTCAGCATTGATACCGTAATTGTACAGATCGGTAAAATACTTCTGAATGATAAGTCTGCCACCTGCTAGTCTTAAAACTGTCTTTGGCAGAATATGACGGAACATAGCAATTGTTCTTCTGACCTCATCTGGGTGAACAGTCGGCTGATTTTCAAGAGGGGTACCCTTGATAGGATTGAGGATATTGATTGGTGCTGAGTCAACTTCAAGCTTTCTAAGCTCTAAAGCAATATCAACCCTATCCACATCGGACTCGCCCATGCCGATAATACATCCAGAGCAGATCTCCAAACCTGCCTTCTTTGCAAGAGCTATAGTTTCCTCTTTCTGCTTTATGGTATGGGTTGTACAGATCTTGTTGAAGAAATCAGGAGAGGTCTCAAGATTGTTGTGGTAACGCTTAAGTCCGCTCTTTTTGAGCATGACAAAGTCTTCATAATCTAAAAGACCTAAAGAACCGCAGCATGAGATTTTAAGTTCTGAGGTGATCTTTTTGTAAGCCTCTGCAATGATCTTTAGCTCGGCCTTAGAGAGTCTGACACCTGCTGTTACAATTGAAAAACGATGGACACCTTTTTTCTCGTTTTCCAAAGCTTCCTTGTAAAAAACATCCACACTTTTTAGAACTGACTTCTGAATTTCAGTGTTGTAGTAACGGCTTTGAGAACAGAATTTGCAGTCTTCAGAGCATTTTCCGCATTTGCCGTTTGAAATACAGCAAAGCTCGATTGCTTCTTTAAAAAAGTGAGAGGTAATTTTGCTGGCACTTTCTTTGAGTTCTTCAAGAGGTGCATGATAAAGTTCAACAGCTTCATCTCTTGAAAGCTGATAACCATCTATAATTCTGGACGCAAGATCCTTCAAATCAAGCATATGATCTCCTAAAACGCCTTTCTGGCTGTTTCTAAACGTAAAGCATTATACCTAGAACCAGAGAAAAACACACAAAAATAAAATATGTGCACTTTTTCAGCCTGAAGACAGTTGAATAACTTCCTTGAAGAGAATCAAGAGAGACACCATACTTTATACTTAATCTGTGAACCTTCTTGTAAATTATTAACAGACTTCTTTATGATCCTCCCTAACAAACTGATAATTGAACAGCTTGCGCGGAGACATACAAATTTGTAAATTCTTACTCCGCTAAATTCGTTATAATCTTTACATTAAACTTTAGGAAAGAATATCTGACAGTTGTTGCTTTTTTTAAAGCTATTAAATCTGTCATAAGCGTCATAAGAAAAATAATCCCATGAACGACTTACTCAAACTTGGAATAGACATTGGCTCAACAACAATTAAATTTATTATTCTAAATGCTGAAAATGAGATTCTTTTAAAGGACTATCATCGTCACTTCTCTCAGACAAGAGAAGCTCTTTTAGAAGATCTTCTCAATATCAGAGAAAATCTTAAATGTAAAAACTACACGATAACCATGACCGGTTCTACCGGTATGGGTCTTGCAAAAGCCTTAGACATCCCTTTTGAGCAGGAAGTTCTCTGCTGCACCCAGGCATTAGCCATTTTAAACTCAGATACCGACAACTGCATTGAATTAGGCGGTGAGGACGCAAAAGTCACCTATCTTAAAGGCTCTCTTGAACAGCGAATGAACGGAGCCTGCGCAGGAGGTACTGGCGCATTTATCGATCAGATGGCAGGGCTTTTGAATACCGATGCCAAAGGCTTGAATGATCTGGCAGCTAAAGGTAGCAAACTCTACAGCATCGCCTCACGATGCGGTGTATTTGCCAAAACCGATATTCAATCTTTAATCAATGACGGCGCCTCTCGAGAAGATCTGGCGCTGTCAATTTTTCAGGCGGTTGTAAACCAGACTTTAGGAACACTTGCCCAGGGCAGACCAGTTAAAGGCAAAACCGCTTTCTTAGGCGGACCACTTAGCTTTCTTTCTGAACTAAAAAAACGCTTTGTTGATACCTTAAAACTCAAGGTTGATGAGGTAGCAGATACTCCATTAGGTATGTATTATGTAGCATATGGAGCTTCTGTAAGCGAGAATACTAAAGAGTGCAGTATCGATGATCTCATTGAGCAAATTAAAAACCTTAAAGAAGAATCAGAAACAGCTGCCTGCCACAAACCGCTGTTTGAAAGTGAACAGGAGTTTTCTGAATTTAAAGAGCGCCATCTAAAAGACAAGGTTCCGCGTGCTGACATTGAAAGTTATCACGGCGACGTTTATGTAGGTATTGATGCCGGCTCAACAACCTCAAAGCTTGTAGCCATAAATGACAGAAACGAGCTTTTATACACCATCTACGGTTCTAATCAGGGTTCTCCTCTTACAACTGTGGTTTCACAGTTAAAAGAACTGTACTCAAAACTAAATGATGACTGTCAGATTAAAGGCGTTACCACTACAGGTTATGGTGAGGGGCTTATAAAGACAGCTTTACATGCCGATTTAGGAGAGGTTGAAACCTTTGCCCACCTCAGGGCTGCACAGGAATTCTGTCCTCAGGTGTCCTTCATTATGGATATCGGCGGTCAGGACATGAAGTGTTTCTTTGTCAATGACGGCACCATTGGCAACATCACTTTAAATGAGGCCTGTTCAGCAGGATGCGGTTCATTTATTGAAACCTTTGCAAAAGGACTTAAACTTACCGCAGCAGAATTTGCCAAACTTTCCCTTCAGGCTAAAAAACCTGTTGATCTAGGAACCCGCTGCACGGTATTCATGAACTCCAAGGTTAAACAGGCTCAGAAGGATGGTGCCTCTGTTGCAGATATCTCAGCAGGTATTGCCATTTCAGTAATTAAAAACGCCCTGTTTAAGGTAATGCAGTTAAAAGACACTGCCCTGCTTGGAAAATACATCGTGGTTCAGGGTGGCACTTTCTTGAATGACGGTGTATTAAGAGCAATGGAGCAGATCCTAAACCTCAATGTGATAAGACCTGATATTTCAGGACACATGGGAGCCTATGGCGCTGCAATTCTTGCAAAGGAAAAGGGACTTTCTAAATCAACTATTTTAAAAGCAGATGAGCTTGACTCATTTACCTTTAAAAACCGTACATACCGCTGTCATAAATGCGGAAACAACTGCCTTATCACAACACAGATCTTCAATGACGGTTCAAGACACTTTACTGGTAACCGCTGTGAAAAAGGTATTGGCAGAAGCAGTAAAGACAGTACTGATGAGACATTAAATCTCTACAAATACAAGTTCAACCGTGTATTTGATTATAAACCGCTTGAAAATGCACCAAAAGGTAGAATCGGTATTCCTCGCTGTCTTAACATGTATGAGGACTACCCGTTCTGGTACACTCTCTTTACAAAACTCGGTTATGAGGTGGTATTGTCTGAAAAAACCACAGCTGCAACCTATGCAAAGGGAATTGATACCATTCCATCTGACTCACTGTGCTATCCAGCCAAACTTGTTCACGGACATGTCATCTCCCTTTTGGAACAGGGTGTAAAAAAGATTTTCTATCCTTGTCTGCCTTTCAACCTTGTAGATAACAAACACCCTAATGACAATCACTACAACTGCCCTGTTGTTGCATCCTACGCTGAAAACATCCGTGGCAACATGGATATTCTCAAGGAAAGCGGTGTTACCTTCCTGCAGCCGTTTTTACCTATCAACGACAGAAAGAGACTTAAAAAGAGATTTTTGGAAGAGCTTAAAGAAGAGAAACTCAACAGAGCAGAAGTAGAAAAAGCTATCGATGCAGCCTTTGAAGAACTTGAAAAATACAAACACGAAGTTCGCAAAGAGGCAAAAAAGATCATCGAAAAGGCCCGTAGCGCAAATCGTCATATCATTATGCTGGTTGGCAGACCATACCATATTGATCCTGAGATCAACCATGGTATTGCAGATATGATTGAATCATATAATCTGGCTGTAGTTTCTGAAGATGGTGTCTATCATCAGGATGTTTCAAAAGATAACGTTGGTCTTATAAACCAGTGGAGTTATCACGCAAGACTGTACCATGCTGCTCAGTACACTGTGGAAAACAATGATGTAACCTTAATTCAGCTAAGCTCATTTGGTTGCGGTCTTGATGCAATTACAACCGATCAGGTAAAAGAGATCATTGAAAGCCACAAAAGAATTTATACCTTAATCAAGCTTGATGAGGTTTCAAATCTTGGTGCTGCAAGAATCCGTCTGCGTTCACTTTTAGCTGCTCTGTCACGAAGACAGCTTCCAATCTACAGTGAGATTCCGTTTGTCGACAGACCTCATTTCACTGTCGAGTGTGCAAGAAAGCATACGATTTTAGCCCCTCAGATGGCTCCAATTCATTTTGAGCTGTTCAAGACTGTTCTTTCTAAATTTGATTATGATGTGGAGATCCCACCTCTTCCTGATCATGCATCAATTGACCTTGGTTTAAGGTATGTCAACAATGACATGTGCTACCCTGCCATTGTTGTTATAGGTCAGATGCTGCAGGCTTTAAAGTCCGGCAAATATGATCCAAACAATACTTCAATCATGCTCTTCCAGACCTGTGGAGCCTGCAGAGCAACAAACTACATCGCAGTTTTAAGAAAAGCTCTGAAATACGCAGGATTCCCTCAGGTTCCAGTATTTGCTGTCTACGGTCTTGAAACAGATTCCTTCAAGCTGCCTATGGCCATGTTCAAAGATGCTATCAAGGCTGCTATTTTAGGCGATCTGCTAATGAAGCTTAAAAACCGCACCGAACCTTATGAGGTTGAAAAAGGCAGTGTGGAGAGGCTCTATAACAAATGGCTTTCAGAATGCAAAAAAGAGCTTTCTGACAATAACAGCAAGATGTACAAGCGCATCATCAAAAACATGGTACATGATTTTGAGAAACTGCCTTTGCTTGATATTAAAAAGCCAAAAGTCGGTATCGTAGGCGAAATCCTGGTGAAGTACCACCCTGTTGCCAATAATCACTTGGAGGATGAGTTAAAGAGTGAAGGTGCTGAGGTTGTAATGCCTGATTTTGTGGATTTCTTCTTGTACCTAGCAGGAGATCCAATCATTGAGCACAATCTTTTAGACGGCAAACTTATCAACAAGTTCTTTGCCCTGACCTTCATCAGAATTGTAGAGCACTACAGAAAGCCTGTGTACAAGATCTTAAAGAAATCTCAGCGCTTTGAACCTCCAACTCATATTAAAAAGACTGCAAGTCTTGCCCAGAACTTTGTGTCACTTGGCAATATGGCAGGTGAAGGCTGGTTCCTGACTGGTGAAATGGTCAAACTGATTGAATCAGGTGTACCAAATATCGTATGTCTACAACCTTTTGGATGCCTTCCAAACCACATCACAGGTAAAGGCGTGATTCACTCATTAAGACAGCATTACGAAGAGGCCAATATTGTCTCTATTGACTGTGATGCCGGCGCAAGTGAGGTAAATCAGCTAAACCGTGTCAAACTGATGCTGGGTGTTGCCAAATCAAACCTTAAAAAGCATCTGTAACTAAATTTATACCGCATTCATACCATCATAATTATGATGGTATTTTATTATACAGTTGACAGTTACTGACATAATGTCAGTAACTGTCTTGACTGAATGTCATGCAAATTTATACTAAAAATACAAAAGGATAGAAAATTTTGGTATCGACATGACAGATAAAATAAAAAGAACACGACGCAAAGACAGCCGTCCAGACGACATTATAAATGTCGCCCTGTCTCTTTTTGTCAGCAAAGGATTCTATAAAACCACTCTTGCAGATATTGCACAGAAAGCCGGTATTGGCCGATCTACCATCTACCTTTATTTTGATGATAAAAATGATCTTCTAAGAAAAGCTGTACAGCAGAAATTCGTAAACAACCGAAATAATTTCCTAGAGACTCTTTCACCTAAAAAACAGGATATAAGAGAACTTGTAATTCAGGCTACAAGCTTCATGAAAAAGATTTATATAGATGATGAGAAAGAAGGTTTTTATTCCTTAGTACACTGTCTTGCGATCTCTGATCCGCAGATAGCCCAGATCTGGAAGAGTGAAATTATCGACAAGATGAAAAGTTTCTGGCTTGGACTTACTCAGGAAAACGGAATCAGCGCTGATGACGCTGAATTCTACTCTACGCTTTTATTCTCACTGTTTTTCAGTTCTCTTGTATGTAAAAGAAGCTTAGGAGCAAACAATCCACTGATGGATTTTGAAACTTTACTGTCACAACTTATCAAAAGAATTCACTAAGGGAGCTTAAATGAGAAAACTTGTTGTCCTGTTTGCTGTAACGGCGCTTATCTGTGCTTTAGTACTCATTTATTCTATCGCTGGTAAGGCAGATCCTTTAGTTGCTCACGGCATGGTTGATATAAGACAGAGTTCACTTGGATTTGAAAGGGCAGGAAAAATTAAAGCTCTTTATTTTGATGAGAGCGACGAAGTTAAAAAAGGAGATGTGCTAGCTGTACTTGATACAGCTGATCTAAGTCATCAGATTGCAATTCAAACAGCAAAATGCGATGAGGCAAAAGCCTATCTTGATCAGATGGAAAGCGGCTATCGCCTTGAGGAAATCTCTCAGGCCAAAGAAGCTGTTCAGGCACTTACCCAGTCATATGAACTTTCAAAACTTACCTACAGACGCAATGAGCAACTAGCCAAATCAAAAAGTGTTTCTGCTCAGACTTTAGATGAATCGCGTTATGCCATGGAAAAGCTTGAGGCCAATCTTAAAGAGGCTCAGGCAAAGCTTTCAATGATGACCAAAGGTTATCGTCAGGAGGAGATCTTAAGAGCTCAATCACAATCAAACAGCTGTATAGCAAGCTTAGAATATCTTGAATATCAAAAACAGGATCAGAGTGAAATCAAAGCCCCCTTTGACGGTGTGATAAGAGCAAGACATTCTGAGGTAGGTGAGATTGTTGGAGTTCAGAACACTGTATTTGAGCTTTCAATGAAAGATATCAAGAGAGTCAGAGTTTACGTTACAGAAGAACAACTCTCACATATCAAAGCAGGAATGAAAGCCACCATAACAACATTAAGCAGCGAAGTTGCAGGTAAGGTGGCAATCATTTCTGATACTGCAATGTTCACTCCCAAAACAGTTCAGACCGAGCAGCTTAGAGCGGAACTGGTCTATGAGGTTCGTATTGATACCAATGATCCTGACAATATTTTAAGATACGGTCAGAGTGTGAGTGTTAGATTTGAATAACTATGCCCTTGAATTCAGATCTGTTTGTGCTGGCTACAAAACAGATGCACGTACACAGTTAAAAGTTCTGTCTGACTTTAATTTAAAGATAGACAGGAAGTACCGTACCATCTGCCTTACAGGACCTGACGGAGCTGGCAAATCAACACTTTTAAAACTTTTATGCGGTGTAAAAAAGCAGGATAAGGGAGAGGTCTTTCTAAAAGGGTTAAGAGCAGACAGAACTGATAGTGAATTTATAAAAAAGTGCAGTTATATGTCACAGACACTAGGTCTTTATCTTGAGATGAGCGTGTCAGACAATCTTAACTTTTTTTCATCACTAAAAGGAATTGATCCCATAAAAGATCGGGATTACCTAGACTCTCTTTTGGAAAGAGTTGGTCTTTTACAATTCAAAGACAGAGCTGCAGGTAATCTTTCTGGAGGTATGAAACAGAAGCTTGCTACAGCTTGTGCCATTGCGCCTAAACCAGAATTTTTAATTCTTGATGAACCGACTGTTGGTGTAGATCCACTCTCAAGACAGGAGATCTGGAGCATCATTAAAGAGTATCAGGAGCATTCATCCTGTAATTGCATCTTTTCAAGTGCCTATCTTGAGGAAGCCCAAAATTCTGATTACGTTGTGATTTTAAATAAAGGAGAGATCCTGCTTGAAGGTGAGAGCTCCTTACTTGTATCGGAAGTAGAAGATCAGACTTACAGCGTAAGATCAGACAGTAAAAACTCCCTTCTTTTAGCCCGTGATCTTATTACCAAGACCACAAGATTCTGTAAGAACTCTTTTATTGCAGATATCTGCCCTAAAGGTGGTTCTGTCAGTTTTATTACCAAAGCTCCGATGAGCCTTGATAAGGTTGAAAAAGAGTTTTCATCATTAACCAGCTTAAGCTGTCATATAACCAAGAGACCTGCTCTTCTAGAAGATCTCTATATTCTAAAATGCCTTGAGAAATCACATTTCTCCCCTAGACAGAAACAGATAAGTAATGACTCATTCAATGATGAAACTGTAATTGAAGTAAAAGACATCAAAAAGACCTTCGGATCTTTTACGGCTGTAGCTAGATCTTCATTTAATGTTCACAAAGGTGAGATCTTCGGGCTTTTAGGACCTAACGGTGCAGGAAAAACAACCACCTTCAGAATGCTCTGTGCTCTGATAGCTCCAACACAGGGAAGCATAAAAGTAAACGGATATAACCTTGCCAAAGCAAAAATAGATGCCAGATCAACCATAGGGTATGTATCGCAGAAATTCTCACTCTACAGAAACCTTACAGCAGAACAGAACCTTGAATACTTTGGATTAAGCTATGGACTTTCTGGCAAAAAGCTTAAAAACAGAATCAAAGAGCTAATTGATGAATTCTCTCTTGCTGATTTTGCCAACATCAAAAGTGCAGAACTTCCATTTGGAGTTCAAAGACAGCTATCTATGGCATGTGCCCTTATCCATACCCCAAAAATTCTCTTTTTGGATGAGGCAACATCAGGTGCTGATCCTCTGGCTAGACGAATATTCTGGGACAGAGTGAATCTTTTAAGAGAACTTGGAACAAGCGTTATTGTGACGACACATTTCATGGATGAGGCAGAATACTGCGATCACTTTTTAATTCAGGATTCAGGAAAAATCCTAGTTTTAGGCACACCAGATGAGATCTGTATTGAAAACGGCAAACGCATCAGTATTGAAGAGAAATTCATAAAGCTCATTAAAGAGAATCGTAATAAGGAGGCTTCATGAATAACCTGAAGGCTCTTGTACAAAAAGAAATAAAGCAGATCATGGCAGACAGATCGGTCTTTGCTCTGGTATTTCTCTTACCGGTTCTTTTAGTCTGTATTTATGGCAGTGCAGTGAGAATGGAAGCAAAACCAGTATCTCTGGCTATCTGCTGCACAAACAACTCTGAATTGAATCATGAGATCATAAGTGAATTTTCAGGATCAGAGTATTTTAAACTCACTACTGTTCCATCTATTACAGACGGAGAAAAACTGTTATCAGACAATGAGGTCAAAGCTCTACTGATTCTGCCTGACGGTCTGATCCCAAAAAATTCTCTGACCTATGAGTTCATGCTGTACCTCAATGGAGTTGAATCTCAGCAGGCAGCAATTGCCAAAAACTATATAGAGAACACGATAAATATCGCCTTAAAAAAGATAAATCAGGAATACGAACAGGACATCAACATCAATATCAGAAATTACTTTAATGAAAAGGGAGAATCCGTTTTCTTTTTGATGTCAGGCCAGTATGTAAGTATCATCACCTTGCTTTGTACCTTTTTGGGAAGCTTTGTAATTGCAAGAGAGTGGGACAGAGGTACCATAGAAAGCCTTTGTATCACCAATGCCAAAGCATGGGAAATAGTTATAGCTAAAGTTGCAGTCTACTACATACTGACATTATGGGCTGTAATGATAGTACTTATTGTAGGACAGCTGTTTTACCAGCTTCCTATAAGAGGAAGCGTTGCTGTCATGTTTGTATCGCTTTGTGTCTATGCTCTTGAAATCCTCTGTCTTGGTATCCTTTTATCAGCAAAGTTAAAAAATCAGTTTGCTGCAACTCAGATTGCTGTGGTGATAGGATTTCTGCCTACAGTTATGCTCTCAGGTCTGATATTTGATCTAAAGGCGGTAAGCCCATTTATTCACCTTATAGGAATCATCATACCTCCAACCTATGAGGTTAAGGCCATGCGCATAAGTTTCATGTCCGGTGGCTCAATGCTCTACCTGTGCATGAACCTTTTAATTCAGCTTTTCTGGTGTGCTCTGTTTTTGATTCTTACCATAAAGCAGGTTAAAAAAGACTGTAAATGAAAGAAGCTTTATATCTATCCTTCTATAGAATTCTGGCTCTGGTCAAAAAGGAGTTCCTGACCATCCTGATGGATAAAAAGAACCGTTTGGTGCTTTTTGTTCCAGTGATTATTCAATGCATTATCTTTGGATACGGTGCAAGCTACCACTTAGAGTCTGTTCCTTATGCCATCATGAATTCATCCAATCATCATTTTACAAGAGAACTTGAAACCACCCTTGTTAACACGCCTGTGTTCACTTTTGTAAAAAAGTGCCCAACAGAAAAGTGCCTTGAAGAATGTATTGAAACATCAAAGTGCCTTATTACTATTTCAATCCTTGATGATTTTGTAACCTCCCACGAGATCTTTGTAGGAACTGATGCTAGAAATACAGCCTCAGCAAATACTGCAGCAGGTTATCTGAGTGAAATCACACACAACCTGTACTCATCCATGTACAACATAAGTTCATTGAAGATTAACAGCAGATTCCTATTTAATGAGAACAACTATACCCGCTATACCATTCTTGTTGGCATGTGCATGGCCCTATCAGTTATTCAGGTGCTTCTGCTTTCAGCACTATCAGTATGCAGAGAAAAAGAGGATGGTACCTATGACATGATGCTGATGACGCCATCAAGACCTTTTGAACTGCTGATTGGAAAAGCTATTGCTCCTATTGCCATTGCAGCATTACAGTCTTTTATTCTGATTTTAATCTGCGTGTTTTACTTCAACATTCCAATGCGTGGATCGGTAATCTCTGTAGTCGTGCTTATACTAACCTTTGCAACCACCATTGTGGGTATAGGTCTTGCAATCTCAACCATAGCAAATACAACTCAACAGGCCCTAATCTCAGGTTTTATTCTCTGCCTGCTTTTAATCATGACATCAGGTCTTATTACCTCGGTTGACGGCATGCCTAACTACTTTAAAGTAGTGGCAAAAGTAAATCCTGTCTATTACGGAATAAATGCCATCTGGAGGATCTTTTTAGAAGGTAAAGGGTATCTTGATGTTATACAACTGATGATCCCTTTATATCTGACAGGAGCAGTCACTCTAAGTATTGCAGCATGGCTGTTTAGAAACAGAGTTAACTAGAGTGATGCTCTCTGCAGCAAAATGTTAAAACTGGCCTATTTTACAGTCACAGCGGCTACAGATAGGAATAGTTTCATTGGAACTTGTAAAATGGACACCTCCCCATTTGCACAGTTCTTTAAGAGCTGGTAGCAGAGACTTGCCATAATCAGATAGTTCATACTCCACATGTGGAGTTAAGTCATCAGTTGGGATCACATGCTTTACAATGAGTTTTTTGTTCAGCATTTCTTTTAAAGTTGCACTTAAGACAGCATCAGAGACACAGACTAGCTCCTGGCTTATCTTCGAATAGCGTACTCTGCCAAACGTATTTAATACACAGATGATTCTTGAGTTCCACTTTCCACTGATAAGCGAAATACTATATTCAAGCGGACAGCGGATATCCGGTTTTTTCTTCTTCTGATACATTCTCTTTCAAATAAATTTATTAGAGGCTAATAAATTTATTTGTACCTTTTTAAGTTTTGTTAACACACTAGAATTTATTACATAAAGTCTAATTCAATTTTCATTTAAGGAGAACATTATGTCAAACTGCAAATTCAGTATCAAAAATATAGATCTCAATGCTAACAGAACTGAACTTCACGATCTGATACAGCTTACTGGATGTGAAGTATCCATTAACACAATGGAGGCAGGAACACAGTCTCCTTTTGTACATCACCACAAAGAAAACGAAGAGTGTTATATCGTTATATCGGGATCTGGTGAAATTGTTGCTGATGGTGTCACAACAGAAATTACCTCAGGTTCTGTTTTTAAAATAGCACCATCAGTTAAAAGAAAAATGATAGCTAAAGAAGGCGGGCTTAAGTATATCTGCATACAGGCTCAGGAAAATTCTCTTCGCCAGTTCACCTTTAGTGATGGCGTGATTGATGAGGAGTAGTTCCTGAGCATAAATACTGTCTCAAACCTTTTAAAACTCTAAAGTTTCAAGAGGGGCCGGGACATGAAGATTGTTTAAATTCTCAAGCTTTTTATAGGCTCTAATATCTTCAGAGCTTAATGTTGCATGGGACACGCCATCTAAATGAGTTGCAATGACATTAAGAGAGTTTTTCGCTCTGCAAAGCACTCTTAGATCATCAAGTCCCATCATAATGCTGTGACCTGGGCTCATCTGAGCACAGGCTGCATTGACTGCCATTGTAAAAGGTCTGAACTCATCTATTACATCAAAAACAGTTTTATACAGAACAGTATCTCCTGCAAGATAAAAGGCTCCTTTTTCATTTTCAGATGAAAGAACAAAACCGTGAGCTCTTCCATCAATCCCCTTATTCCTGAAAATATCATAAACTACAGGATCACCATCTCCATGTTCACATTCTGTCACCGCAATCTTTATGCCTCTAAAATAGATGGTATTCTGTGCGTTTAACACGTTTTTAAAGCCAGAAGTTAATATAGAGTCAGCCTCTATATCGTCAGGCACTATAACAGGCAGATCTTTTGGAATAATCGTCCTTGCAACATTATCAAAGTGATCAAAATGAAGATGTGTTACTAATAGAGCATCCACATTTAAAAGATCTTCAACTGAACAAGGCAGATCTGTTGTAGGGTTACCTTTAGCGCAGTTTATAGCAGTATCAATAGTTGGCCATGCATATTTATCTGCAAGCATCGGATCTACTAAAAATCTTACATTGTTATATGTAACGATACTTGTAGCACTTCTAATCTGTTGAAATTTCATAATAATCTCCTTTATTGAACTCTCAGTGATTACAAGTGTAAAATCTACAGTAACTGTAGAGGCAAGGTGTTTTATGAAGATTGGTGAACTTTCAAAAATAACTGGTATTCCAGTTACAACCATAAGATTCTTTGAAGAGCAGAATCTCCTGCCTAAGATAGAAAGAACCTTAAGCGGTCAGAGAATATACGATAGATCATGCATAGAACGACTGCTTTTTATAAGAGCTGCCAAAAACAATGGAATGAAACTCTCATGCATAAAGAGAGTTATAGATTATGAGAATGAAAGACTTGGAGATCCTGAAGATCTAAAAAGAAGAATCAAGACTATTCTCTATGAATGCACTTTAAGAAAAAAGCAGATGGAAATGCTTGAGGGCAAATTGAATGAGGTTCTTGCAAGTATTGACGAGAGCAAAACAAAGGACTGTAACACAATAAACAGTGTGTACAATGCCTTTGAAGATAAGATAAAACAGAATAGATGATCAGAATAACAGGGATCTTGAATATAACAATCCGAGGTCTGCAGTTATATCAATAAGAACTAGATAAAATAAGAATAATAATTATAAGAATCAGAAATATTATTCTTATAAATCAAGGAATTAAGTAAAGGAATGGTGCTGATACCGAGAATCGAACTCGGGACCTCACCCTTACCAAGGGTGCGCTC
>JBJEWY010000028.1:0-13270 GCA_051885305.1 Succinivibrio sp.
CTAGACCGCATCTATAAGCGTTTTGTTAGTTAATTTTGAATCGCAAAACTTGAGTAAAATATTTAGATTTTCTGACGATAAACAGAATAATAATGCTGTATCAGTCACTGAATTTTTGAAGTTTTTACGGATATAATTAAAATAAAAAAAGCAGGAATTTTGTATGAACTCATTTCGCACCTTATTCACCTTTATCTCAATACTGACAATTACAGTGTCAGCATATGGTCATGAGATCGCTGATGACAGTGAGATGCTGAGTTCAAAGGAAGCCGCCCTAGAAGCTGAAATCTCTTCAGGATCAATGATGGAGATCCTAGAGGATGCTGATGAAAAGGCAAAAATAAAAAGGGAAGAGGAAGCCAACAAGACTGTCAGAGACAAGCTCTTAGAATCTGTTGCAACAGATGCACACAAACAGGCGGTCTTTTTCAGAAACTACAAGGAACTTCCTGATCCGCAGATTATTGAGATCAAAAAAATTATCAATGAAGAGAACTCAAGAGAGAGCGGATCGATTAAAATGAATCAGAAGAACAAACCTGTTGATATCAATGTGAACAATCAGCAGGAGCAAGGGCTGATGTCTTCATTTAGCAACGCTAAACCGGTTCAAAAAAAATCAGATAATATAACAAAGAAAAACAAAGAACTCAGTCTTGAGGAGCTGAAAAAAGAGTATTCTCAGAAAGAAACTAAAGACAGTAAAAAAGGCGACGGTAATTCATCAATGTACCGCAACAAGGCAAATTCCTTAAAGGGAGCTTTTCAGTAAGTACGCCAAATGATCTTTGATTATGTTTTAAAGTGTGAACTTCATTTTTTAATAATAATGATGCTGGTTGTCGTGATCCGCTCAATTATAAGGGAGCATGATCATACCAGTAGAAGTTATCTTTTATGCTGTTATACCCTGATTTTTGCAACTGTACTGCGTCTTGTCATAAGTTTTTTAGACGGTAGCAGGTACATGGAACTTCAGTATGCTCTCCAGACATTAGACTGCATTGTCTGGTGTTTTTTACCATTTACCTGGCTCGTAACAGTAATGTCAAAACTTGGTTTTTATGACATTACTCAGTCTCTGTCAATCAAGCTTTCACTGATTCTGCCACTTGCACTTACATTATGTCTTTCAATTATTTCTCCGTTCTATCCGCTGATCTTTAAGTTCAATCTATTCAATGAGCCTGTTGCCTGTCAGTACAGCTTTATCTACTATATGATGCTAGCTTTTTATGGTGTTACAAGCTGTCTTCTGACTTTCTACAGGATGTACCCCTTCTCAAAAGCAGGTGAGAGGCGAGAATCACTCTTTCTGTTTCTTGCAAGTGTGGTTCTTCTTGCAATGCAGCATCATTATACGTTCAGCAGCAATATCTTCTACCATGTTGCTTTAATGATTATTCTGGTGTTCTACTATATGAACATCCATGAAGATAAGGTTTTTACCGATCCTCTTACAGGTTTGAACAACAGAAATCGTTTCAGAAAGTATCTTTCACAGATCCTGTCATCTCAGTCAGCAAAGACCAACATGTATTTAACCTACATTGATATCGATGACTTCAAGAAGATCAATGACAATTACGGCCATCTGACAGGAGATCTTGCCTTAAGAACCGTATCAGAATCCATGCGTGAGATTGCAACACAGTCTCACAGCTTTATAGCAAGAATCGGAGGTGATGAATTTGCAATCATCTCATTCCACACTGACAAGATAGCTCTGCAGGCCATGATAAACCGCCTGACTTATACATTAAATGAAAAAGCCAGAGCCAACTTCAAGGATTTTACTGTATCTTTTTCTATTGGTACCACCTCACTGAATCAGTCAAATGTTTCAATGAACGATCTGATTAAAATTGCCGATCGCAATATGTATCGTCAGAAGATGGTCAGGAAAAAGAGTATTGCCCGTGGTGAAAAACCAGTCAACAAGGTTGAGGAGTAGGCTGTGTTCGATACCAACTATCTTTTTATTGAAATCGACATTATCTGCCTTCTGGTGCTTTCAAGTATTGTCGTAAACCTGTTAAAAAGTGGTGATTTAAACCGTTTCTCGTACATTGCGGTTATTGGCTCAGTAATGCTTATTGCTCTAACAGATTTAGGCGTTAAGTATTTGTCATCAATCAGCTGCAATCAGTTTTTAACCCAAAGTGGCTTCTGCTACAGCAATAATCTTCTGGTACTGGGAATAAGCTCATTAAGATGTGCTGCCAATATGCTTGTAGTTTACGTGTTCTTCTTTATTACCTGGAAGACAGGGATGGAAGGAAGCAGAACCCGTGATGTAAAGCTTCTGATCCTCTCCATACCTTTTATTGCTATGCTGTGGCTTATTGCTACAACAGCAAGCACCGGTAACATCCTCTTTTTAACCTACTATGGCAATTATATAAACGGAAGATATTATCCTGTGCTTGTTGGTACTACAGGACTTTACTCTGTATTAAGTCTTATCAATATCCTAAGACTTATGAATGAGAAGAGAATTCGTCTTGGTGTATTTGCTGAATCAAAATTTGATCTGGTACTGTTTTATATCATCTGTGGTCTGCCTTTTATAGGAGCACCTTTCAACCTGTTTTTAAACGGCACTTTATCAACAATCATCTATACATTAAGTTTCTTCTTTTTAATGACACTGCATCAGCACATCAGAATTTCAATTGATGATCTGACATGTCTTAACAACAGAAACGAGCTTAAAAGCTATTTATCAAATCTGATGCTTTTAACTCCTCAGGAACGCAGAAAGACCTTCATGATGTTCATTGATTTAAACAAGTTCAAGCACATCAATGATCATTACGGTCATAACGAGGGTGATGAGGTTTTAATGCAGATAAGCAAGCTTTTAAAAACCGTAGCTGGCAATTTCAACTGCTTCTTATGCCGTTATGGTGGTGATGAGTTTATTCTTATCAAAAGAAACGCCAATGAAGAGAAAGCTGTAAATGTATGTCGTTTTATCGACAGGGCTGTAAAGAATCTAAGAGAGCTCTCTTTAGCTCCATATGAACTGTCTGTTTCAACTGGATTTGTACGCTTTGACAACCGCTTCTCGACTCCTCAGGAGTTTATTGATGCAGCCGATAAACTCATGTATGAGACCAAGCGTTCAGGAACCAAGGATTACAATTCCATGAATAAATAGGTAAAAAATAAGCAGGATTTGATCCTGCTTATTTTAGTTATCTAATTATCAACTCGTAGCAGAATAGCTGTTGATAAATCAACCTTGTCTTTGTGTTCAAGCGTAACTCTCCATCCGGTTCCTGGAGCTACCTCAAGGCTGTCACCATTTTTCTCATTTCTAAGTGATGACAGGTCAAGATCGATCATTCCTTTAGGTGTAAAGAGCACCACTCTGTTACCTTTGGCAAAGCGGTTTTTAACATCAATATGCAGTGTGCCGTCAGGATCTTGAGATGTCAGTTCACCTACAATCTGATATTTACCTGGATTTGGTGAATTGGTCTCATAATCTTGGGTCTGATCAGGGCGGTGAGGCTCTAAAAGGGCAGTGGTGTAACCACGTGATGGAATTGAGTTAACGATGGTGTAACTCTCATCTGGGATCTCTTCTCCATTTACGATAGCATCAATTGCCATTCTGTATGCTCTTGAAATTGCGGCAGAATAGAATGGAGAACGTGAACGGCCTTCAATTTTTAGAGAATCAACACCAATTTCAATTAAGCGTTTGAGCACAGGTAGAGTACAGAGATCTTTTGAGTTCATAAGATATGAGCCATTGAGATCTTCTTCCATATGCATCCATTCGCCCTGATGATGCATTGATTCTTCAAGATCGGCACAGATTATAGTGTCATTTGCCTTATCAAAGGCAGTTACATCATCACTTGTGGCTGCATGCACGTTTCTGACATTAAACCCGTAACGGCAGGAATTGTTGCAGGCACCGATGTTTGCATCTCTGTGTGAGAGCAGACCAGATATCAGACAGCGTCCAGAGACAGCGATACACAGTGCACCGTGGGCAAATACCTCAATTTCCATGTCAGGGCATTCCTGTTTGATCATTTCAATTTCGGTAAGTGACAGCTCACGGGCTAAAATACAGCGGGTTAAACCAACCTTCTGCCAGAATTTTACAGAGCCTGCGTTTACAGTATTTGCCTGTACAGACAGATGAATAGGAATGTCTGGATATCTGTTTCTTACAATATCAATAAGACCTGGATCAGCCATGATGAAGGCATCTGGTTTTAGTTCTGCCATTTCATCAACAACTTTTTCAAAGGCCTTGACGCGTCTTACATGAGGAATGATATTCAGTACCGCGTGGACTTTTTTGCCCATGGCGTGAGCTTCTTCAATACCTTTGATAAAGTCCTCACGTATAAAGCCGTTTCCTCTTACACGTAAAGACCATTTTGGTACGCCGGCATAGACAGCATCAGCTCCATAGTTTAATGCCATGTGCAGATGCTTTAATGAGCCTGCAGGAGCTAGAAGCTCTGGTTTTTTAAGAACGGTCACAGTCAAAGATCTCCAGGATATAATCAATCAGTTGTGAGAGAAGTTCACCCTGCAAAAGTAAAAGAGCCTGAGCATCAGCCTGCTCATCTTCACTTCCTGATTGCAGGTTGTTCTCAAGATAGATATCGGACAGTTTGATTCTCTTTATGGCAAGCTCAGAAGTTAGAGCAAAGTCAACAGAATCATCAAAGCTCAAACCAAGCTCAGTGACATTTTTACCTGCAGCAAGATGTACTGCAATCTCATCTGATGTCAGATCCTCTTTTGATGCGCGAATAATACCGCCATCCTCATCCTTGCTCTTTAGGGTAGTCTCACTTCCAAGTTTGAATTTTTCAGGAATTTTAGCATCACTAAGCCAAGAGGTGAGTCTTGCATCTGGAAGACATCTTGGGGTCAGAAGTTTTGCAGGGAATGTTGAGAAAGCCTCTCTTAACATGGCAATGGCAGCCTCTGCTCTTTTGGCAGATGTAGCTGAGATTGCTACAATCTTCTTTTGAGTATTAACAAATATCAGAAGATCACGTCTTGTAGCAAAAGCTCTAGCTAAAAGCTTGTTTGCTACAGCAGCTTTAATAGTTTCGCGTTCCTGCTTGTTAAGCATACGCTTTAATTCAAGCTCTTTGTCCTTTACTAGGGATTCTACTTCTGTTTTAACAACTGATGATGGCAGAAGTTTCTGCTCTTCTGTGAGCTTGAAGAAATAGTTGCTGCCAGATGAGAAGGTATAAGGACCATCATTGCCGTAGATTGGAGCAAAGCCGACTCTGCTGGCCTCATTTGCCTCGCATGGTCTGAAACTTACTGCCTTAATGGTGCGTTCAAGTTCTTCAGGATTTTTTAAAACATTTTCCAGTTCAGTGGTATCGACTGTATAGAAACGGAGATTTTTAAACCACATATTTCAATTTTCCTTCGTTATATTCACTTTGAAAATTATCTTAAAATATAGCGATTTTTTCAAGTCTGACCAAGGTTCAAGCTCCTTATATAAATTGAATTTTAAGCATAATTTTGCTATGATATTAAGACTAAATTTTGACGAAATAATAAGGTAGTTTTCATGTCAGACAATAACGGAAACAACGAAAACCCAACATCAATCGATACCACACAGGAATCAGGCTCTGTAACTACCGCACAGAGTGTTAACACATCAGTTGTTGCAGTCAATCTTGAAGATGAGCTCAAACAGTCATTTATCGACTATGCAATGTCGGTAATTGTTGACCGTGCACTTCCTGATGTACGTGACGGTTTAAAGCCTGTTCACAGACGTGTGCTTTTTGATATGTATGATCTCAAGGTATGGAGTTCAGGTCAGACCAAAAAGTCAGCACGTATTGTAGGTGACGTAATCGGCCGTTTCCATCCACATGGAGATTCTGCTGTATATGAGACCATTGTACGTATGGCTCAGTGGTTCTCTATGCGTGAGCCTTTGATTTTCGGTCAGGGTAACTTTGGTGATATTGACGGTGATGGCGCAGCAGCGATGCGTTATACCGAAGTTAAAATGACAAAGATTGCAGAACAGATGCTCGCAGACATCGACAAGGATACTGTAAACACTTATCCAAATTACGATGGTAACGAGCAGATCCCAGAAGTTCTGCCAACAAAATTCCCAAATCTGCTGGTAAACGGTTCATCAGGTATTGCCGTTGGTATGGCAACCAATATTCCAACTCACAATCTAGGTGAGGTAATTGATGGTGCCATAGCAGTTTTGGATAATCCTGAAATTACTTTAGATGAGCTGATGCAGTATATCCCAGGCCCTGATTTCCCTACAGGCGGTATCATTGTAGGCAATGATGGTATCCGTCAGGCTTATGAGACCGGTCGCGGACGCTGCATCATCAGAGCTAAAACCCATACTGAAACTGATAAATCAGGACGTGAGACTATCTATGTTGACGAGATCCCTTTTGTTGTTCACAAGGTAGATATCGTCAAGCAGATCGCAAATCTTGTTAAAGACAAGAAGATCGAAGGTATTTCTGAGGTAAACGATCTCTCTGATAAGGATCATGCAGTAAGAATCGCCATTGAATTAAAGCGTGATGCTTTTGCAGAGGCAGTGCTCAACAACCTCTACCAGAGCACCATGATGGAATCAAGTTTCCCAATCAACATGGTGGCCCTTGTAAACAATCACCCTCGTCAGCTTGGCCTTAAGGATATCTTAACTGAGTTTGTCAAATTCCGTCGCGAGATTGTTACTAGACGTACCGTATTTGATTTAAGACAGGCACGCCGTCAGGCTCACATTGATGAAGGTCTGATGGTAGCCAAGGCTAATATTCAGCGAGTAGTTGATATTATCACCGGTTCTGAGAATACAGAAGACGCCAGAGTAAAACTCATGGAAGAGCCATGGGATGGCGAGATGATTCAGACTCTTATCGAGCGTACTGAGGAAGGTATCAACATTTCTCTTCCACAGGGAATTCCTGAGGACAGAGGTTATATTGACGGCAAGTATTTCCTGTCTGAAATGCAGGCCCGTTCAATTCTTGAACTGCGTTTATCAAAACTGACTCATCTGGCTCAGGAAGAAATTCGAGACAATTACAAAGAGCTTTTGGCAGCAATTAGAAACTTCCTTGATATTCTCAATAACGCTGAGCGTATGAAGGCTGAAATCAGAAAGGAAATGCTTGAGGTTAAGGAAACCTATGGCAACAAGCGTTTAACTGAATTCACCCAGGATCTTGGCAAGGTATCAAAGGGCGATCTTATCGCTGAGCGCAATGTTATTGTTACCATGTCATCCCAAGGTTACATCAAGTATCAGGATTTATCTACCTATGAATCTCAGGCAAGAGGCGGCAAGGGTAAACTTGCTACCAAGCTTAAAGATGAGGATTATGTAAATCAGGTAGTTGTAGCCTCAACCCATGACAAGATGATGTTCTTTACCAACAAGGGCAGAGTCTTCTGCCGCATGGTATATGATCTGCCAACATCTGAAAGCAGAAACACCAAAGGTGTTCCTGTACAGAACTTCTTTAACATTGATGTGAATGACGGAGAGAGGATCACAGCTTTACTGCCTATTTCCGAGTTTGATTCTGAACGTTTCTTCTTTATGGCAACCAAGAATGGTTTAGTCAAGAAGACTCAGTTATCAGCATTCAGATCATTTGTTAACCGTATGGGTGTAAATCCAATCAACTGTGTAAAACTTGCCGAAGGTGATGAACTGATTGGTGTTGAAGTGTCCTCAGGTGATGATGATATCTTCCTGTTCACCTCAAACGGTTATGCACAGCACTTCTGTGAGTTCTACAAAGGCTCAGCATCAAGTGATGATGAGAGTGCTGATTCTGAGAGCGAAAGCGCTGATGCTGCAGATAGCTCAGATGAGAGTGCTGATGGCGACGATAATGGTATTGATCGTCACGCAGGTTCTGGCGTAAGAGCATCCTCTCGTGCAGCAGGCTGTATCCGTGGTATCAAGATCCGTGAGGCTGGAGCTCAGGTGATCTCTCTTATGGTTGTTCCTGCTGATGTTGTAGCTTCTGGCGGTCAGTGTCTTATCGCTTCAGAGAACGGCTTTGGCAAGAGAATTCTTTTAAGCGGTATCACCATGCGCAACCGTGGTGGTATGGGCGTAAGAATCATGGGTAACCTTGACAGAAACGGTTCTGTCATCGGTGCTGTAAGAGGCGCTGAAGGCTATGATTACATGCTTATCTCAAATCAGGGACAGCTTATCCGTTCACCAATGGCAGATACAGCTTTAACCAGCCGTTATGCTGCAGGAACCATTCTCATGAGAATGTATGAAGGTGATAAGGTTATCGCTCTACAGGCTATTTCTGATGATGTGGTGGACAAAGCTAATAAAGAGGCTGAGGCCCGAAATATAGAAAAGCAGGAACTAAAAGCACTTGCTGACGAATTGAATAATACACCGCCTAAAGAAGAGCAGAATATAGAAAGTAATGACAGCTCTCAAGATGCTAGTGTATAGTATTAACTAATAGTGAAGGCATGGTTTACACCATGTCTTCGTTTTTAACCTCGGTGTTAATTTTTTTGACTGGAGACAAAAATGAGTAAAGTTTGGAACTACTATGCTGGTCCTTGTATGCTTCCTGATGAAGTAATGGATGAGGCTCAAAGAGATTTTCGTAATTTCGAAGGCTCAGGCATGGGTATTGTTGAGATCTCTCATCGTTCCAAAGAGTTTGATGCGATTGCTAAAGAGGCAGAGGCTCTGTTACGTGAGCTTTTAAATGTTCCATCAAATTACAAGATCATCTTCGAACAGGGCGGTGGCCGTGGTCAGTTTGCTGCTATTCCATTAAACCTGCTACCAGAAGATGGTGTTGCCGATTATTTTGTAACCGGTCACTGGTCACGCTGTGCCTATAAAGAGTGTGATGAGCACTTTGGCAAGGCTGTACTTCATGAGTGCACAGAGCTCAATGCTGATGGCAAGTATGAGGTAGATTACTCAAAGATGACTGTAACCAAAGGTGCAAGCTACGCTTATATGTGCTTAAACGAAACTGTAAACGGCATCGAGTCATTTACTCTTCCAGATACTGGTGATGTACCTCTTATCGTTGATATGTCATCAGACATCATGACAAGACCTATTGATGTATCAAAGTTTGGTGCCATTATCTTCGGTTTACAGAAGAATGTAGGTCCTGCAGGTATGACCGTTACTATTGTCCGTGAGGATCTTTTAGGCAGAGCAAGAAAATACTGCCCATCTGTTCTTAACTGGGCAAACCTTGCAAAGTTTGAATCCATGTTCAATACTCCTTGTACTTTTGCATGGTATATGGGCTGTCTGAACTTTAGATGGATAAAAAGTTTGGGCGGTGTAGAAGAATTGGAACGTCGTAATATCAAAAAGTCAGAAATGCTTTATGATTATATAGATAGTTCTGATTTTTATATCAGCAAGATTGCAAAGAAGGACAGATCACGAGTCAACTGCGTGTTCACCCTGAAGGATGAGTCTTTAAACGACGAGTTCTTAAAGCTTGCAAAGGAAAACAATCTTATCGGTCTTAAAGGCCATAAGGTATTAGGTGGTATGCGTGCAAGTATCTACAATGCCATGCCAATTGAAGGCGTTGAGGTATTAGTCAAGTTCTTGAAGGAATTCGCTGCCGCCCATAAATAATAACAGCAAATATAATAATATGGCTAAGGAGCGGTTATGGAGTCATTGTGTACACCTTGGTATGAGAGTTATCCAAGTGATGTCCCCCATACCATTGATCCACACTTGTATGACAACATAAATCTGATGTTTGATGATATCTGCAAAAGATATTCAGCCAACAGAGCTTATATAAATTTTAACTGCTCCATTAGCTATAATGATTTAAGCAAGAAGGTAGATGCATTCGCAGCCTACCTTCAGCAAGAGCTCAAAGTCAAAAAAGGCGACAGGCTCGCCATTATTCTGCCAAATCTTATTCAGTACCCAGTTGCCGTATTCGCAGGTCTCAAATGCGGTATGGAAATTGTCAATATCAATCCACTGTATACTAAACATGAGATCTTAGGCGTTTTACGTGACTGCAAAGCTGAGGTTGTTGTAGCTTTAGAAACATTAGCAGCAAATCTTATCAAGATTTCTGATCAGACCTATTTAAAGCATATTGTCTGCTGCTCTGTAGGCGGACAGTTAACACCTCTAAAAAAGTTTTTTGTAAACTTTGCGGTACGACATATCAAAAAGCTGGTTCCAAAATATGATCACCAAAAGACCATTACTATGGATGACAGCATAAAGAAGGGACTTGGGCTTCATTTTGAGAAGGTTAACGTTAATTTTGATGATGTAGCATTCTTGCAGTATACAGGCGGTACGACAGGTAAGCCAAAAGGTGCTATGTTATCCCATGGCAATATCCTATCTAACGTAGCGCAGTGTATCGCCATGTACGGTCCTATCTTAAAAAGAGGCGAAGAGGTAATGCTTACAGCACTTCCTCTATATCATATTTTCGCCATGTCAATTAACATGATGTTCGCCTTTTACATAGGTGGAACCAATCTGCTGATTCCAGATGCCAGAAACTTCAAAGCTCTTGTCTCTGACATGAAGGCAAATCCTGATATTTCAATCATCACAGGTGTGAATACACTATTTAATGCTTTTGTAGTCAATGAGGTTTACAAGAAGGTTGAATTTAAAAAACTGCGTCTTGTTGTAGGTGGCGGTACCGCTGTGCAAGAAGGCGTTGCCAACCGCTTTAAAGAATCTTTCGGACTGTCAATTCTTGAAGGTTATGGTCTTACCGAATGCTCACCACTGTGCTGTGTGGTTCCTTATACCAATATTGAGTACAACGGCACTATCGGTATTCCTACACCTTCAACTTTAGCTAGAATTGTCGACATTGAAACTGGTGAGGAAATAAGAGATCTCAAGCGTTCAGGAGAACTTGAGTTCAAAGGACCTCAGGTTATGAAAGGCTACTTCAACAATGAGCTTGAAACAGAAAATGTCTTTCATGACGGCTGGCTTCGCACAGGCGATATAGCAATGTGGTGCGAGGGAGGCTACATCAGGATCATTGACAGAATCAAAGATCTGATTATTGTCTCAGGCTTTAACGTTTTCCCAAGTGAAATTGAGAATGTTGTATCCCACAATGACAGAGTTTTAGAGTGCGCCGTGGTTGGTGTTCCATCAAAAACAACAGGCGAGTCCATAAAGCTCTACATTGTAAAGCGTGATCCAACTTTAACTCGTGAGGATATAATCGCTTACTGCAAAGAGTATCTGACAGGATACAAAATGCCAAAACATATTGAGTTTGTTGATACTTTACCTAAATCTCCTGTAGGTAAGGTTATGAGACGTTTCTTAAAACAAAATCGACTTGATGTTTAATGAAGCTCGTCTATAATGAGCGCCATGAACGCACCTTTATTTATAGCAGAAGACAGTGCTCTCAAAGCGCTGTCTTTTAAAATTTCAGAACTGACCTCAAACGATTTTATAAGTCTTGATACAGAATTTAACCGTGTTAAAACCTGTTATCCAAGCTTTGATTTGCTGCAGTTACATTTTTCAGATACAACTTATCTTGTAGATCCTCACGCACTTGATTTAAAAGAGCTTTTAATTGCCATCAATAACACCAAGGCTACATTTCTTGTCTTTTCTTGCACAGAAGATCTTGAGGTTCTGACAAAGGCATCAAGAGATCTGGGGCTTTTAAAGCTTCTTCCTGAAAAAATAGTAGATCTGCAGGTTCTTTTGGCCTTTTTAAATCTCTCTTATATGCAGGGATTACAGACTGCTCTTATCGAATATACAGGAATTTCACTTTCAAAAGAGGAAACTCTATCTGACTGGTCTGTAAGACCTTTAAGCGATACTCAGATAGAATATGCAGCAAACGATGTTCTGCATTTAGAAAAGCTCTATAAGGCTATCCTTTCTAAAAGCAAGAAAGATGACAGAAGATTGCGCTTTTTTGAATGCGAGATGGAAAATATTAAAAGCAGGGCATTGAGCGTTGTAAGTCCTGATGATGCCTACAAGTCTGTATCAGGGGCTGGAACCTTAAGTAGTGCTCAGTTGAATGTTCTAAAGTATCTTTGCAGTAAGAGACTTGAACTAGCTAGAACCATCAATGTGGCAGCAAACAGAATTATAACAGGCAAAGCCTTATGTGCACTTAGCAGGCAGAAAGTGTTAAATCCTAAAATTATGCTTTCATGTCAGGTTAAATACGGTGCTGTTAAACAGTTTGGCGAGTACGTAATAAAGTGGCATCAGGAGGCTTTAGAACATACAAACGATCCTGTTGATCTTCCATACGACTGTTTCTTATGTGACAGGCAATATGCAAACAAGATCAGAGAACTTAAATATATTCTGAAAACTGCTGCTAAAAACGCAGAGATAAGAGAAGAGCTACTGACCAACAAAGCTCTCTGCGCAGATTACTTTTATAAACTGCATTATAAAAAAGAACCGCTTGTTCAAAGCTCCTGGATAAAAGAGTGTATAGGCAGTGAAATTAAGCTAAATCATGATTAGGCTCATATCATATGAGCCTAAATTCTGGTTATTTATCCTGATTTAATTCTCTTGCAATTCTCTCTGGCAGATCATCTTCCCAGGTTAGGGGATCTGTTTCTACAAGATTGCCGTCTACGTCTCTTAGAACAACGCGTTTAATCTGAGCGTTTAAGATAAGACGCTGACACATTGCACAAGGTCTCATCTGTCTTGTTCTGCTGTTTGTAGCAGCATCAGTACCAGCAAGATAAAGTGTACCGCCTACAATATCAAGAGGATTGCCGTTGATTATGGCATTTGCCTCGGCATGCACAGCTCGACATAGCTCATAATGGGTGCCAGGTTTGATTTGGCACTTTTCTCTTAGACATTCTTTTAAATCAACACAGTTAGCACGATGTCTTGGAGCACCGTTGTAACCTGTTGATACAATTCTGCCGTCTTTAGAGACAATCACGGCACCATAGCGTCTTCTAAGACAGGTTGAACGCATGGATACTGCTACAGCAATTTCCATAAATGACTGATCTTTTGAGGGACGGTTAAATTCTTCAGACATAATAATTCCCGCTATAATTTTAGTTTTCAATATAATGCCACAAGAGATTACAGTTTTTTGTTTTTTTAAAGAAATTTGTGAGAAAGTAATGTAATTATTGTAATAATCATTTTTATATATTGATTGTGACATCCTCCCCTACCTGTAGAGGTAGGGGCTTCCTGTTCGATAGCTCTAAT
>JBJEWY010000029.1:0-3495 GCA_051885305.1 Succinivibrio sp.
TAGAGTGCATCTAGTTTTGTTTTAAATTTCCATGTGGGAAACTAGAGTTATTAAGAGGATTAGTTCTTAATATTTTTTAGTCTTTCTGCTCTCTTGCATGCGGCAGCAGTGAAGATCACATCAGATGAGCTGTTGAGCGCGGTTTCAGTTGAATCCTGAACTACACCGATAATAAAGCCGATACCTACAACCTGCATTGCAATGTCATTTGGAATACCAAAGATAGAGCAGGCAAGAGGGATCAGCATTAAAGAGCCACCTGCTACGCCAGATGAACCGCAGGCACACATTACAGATGCGATACACATTAAAAGTGCTGATGCAAAGTCAATCTGAATACCTAAGGTGTGAGCACATGCCATGGTCATTACCACGATGGTAACGCCGGCACCTGACATGTTGATGGTGCAGCCTAAAGGAATTGAAATTGAGTAGGTTGATTTGTCAAGCTTGAGCTCTTCGCATAAAGCAAGGTTTACAGGCAGGTTTGCAGCAGATGATCTTGTGAAGAAAGCTGTGGTACCTGATTTTGCAAGGCACTTGAAAATCAGCGGATATGGATTCTCGCGGGTAACTGCAAATACCATTACTGGATTTACGATGAGTGCAATGATAAGCATGGTTGCAACCAGAACAACTACTACATGAACATAGTTTAACAGGTTTGCAAAGCCACCTTCTGCAGTGCATGATGAGTATACAAGACCCATAACACCTAATGGTGCACAGCGGATAACAAGACGAATCACACCTGATACGGATGTTGCAATATCATCAAGTACACGCTTGGTGTTTTCATGGGAAACTCTGAACATAAGACCAAGAGAGATAGACCATACCAGGATTGCAACATAATTGCCATTTATAAATGCTGATACAGGATTCTCAACAGCCTGATTTACAAAGTTTACTAAAACCTCTTTGATTCCAGCTGGTGCTGATACATTTGCGTTTGCAGCAAGCTCTGAGAAAGTGCTTGGAAAAATGTATGACATTACAAGTGCCAGAGTACCAGAGCAGATCATAGCGATAAAGTACAGGGCAATGATTGGTTTCATTGCTGTCTTAGAGCCTGTCTGATGCTTTGCAATGGCAGAGGTTACAAGGATGAATACAAGTATTGGAGCTACAGCCTTTAGTGCCTTAACGAAAAGAACACCTAATGTTGGGATCACAGTCTTGTCATCTGGATATACAGCTGCAGCTAGGATACCTGCCATAAGACCAATGATGATCTGAAGAATGAAAGGTACCCTTGAGAGAGCTCTGAATAAAGGAGCCTTTGGGTTTTCAGTTTCTAACATGAGTTTATCTTCCTTAATGTACAAAAGTACACAAAATGTATGTATAGCGACGATTATACGAAAAATGCCACAAAAGAGCACAGATAAGCTCAATTCTGTGAATGAGCTTTTATAAATGCTCATAAATTGTGCATGTTGAGTTTGGTTTTGGAAAGAAGATTTGGAAATGAAGCGACGAGTATAGGTTTATGCTCTCTTTTTGTAATGTTGTAAGGTATTTTGCACACTTATCTAATATATGAGATTTGTTTTTTGTATTTTAGATTTTTTGAGCGGTAATTTTGGAAAAATTTTAAGGTCTGTATTATAATCAATAGCGTTTTAGCATGTAGCTATCAACATTTTTATTTTGAACACAAATATTAGGTATCACCAATGATCTATTCTAAAGAAGTAGAGAACATGTGCCCAGTTACTAAGGGTGCATATCATGGTCCTGCTCCAATTCCTGAAGAGGGTAAGTGGGTTCAGGCTAAAGAAATCAAAGATATCAGCGGTTTAACTCACGGTGTGGGTTGGTGTGCTCCTCAGCAGGGCGCCTGCAAGATGACCTTAAACGTTAAAGACGGCATCATTCAGGAAGCTTTAGTTGAGACCATCGGCTGTTCTGGTATGACTCACTCTGCTGCTATGGCATCTGAGATTCTGATTGGTAAGACCCTTCTTGAAGGCTTAAATACCGATTTAGTATGCGATGCTATCAACACAGCTTATCGTGAGCTTTTCTTACAGATCGTTTACGGTCGTACTCAGACTGCTTTCTCAGAGGGTGGTCTCCCAGTTGGTGCTTCATTAGAAGATTTAGGTAAGAACCTGCGCAGCCAGGTAGGTACCATGTTCGCAACCAAGGACAAGGGCCCACGTTACCTCGAAATGACTGAGGGTTATGTAACCCGCGTTGCTTTAAACAAGAACAACGAAATCGTAGGCTATGAGTTCGTAAACTTAGGCAAACTGATGGATCTGTTAAAGGCAAACCCTGAGATGTCAGGCAAGGATGCCATCGCCAAGATCCAGGGCCACTATGGCCAGTGGGATAATGCCGCTAAGTACATTGATCCAAGAAAAGAATAACAGAGGTACATAAAGATGGCATTATTTGAAAGTTATGAGCGTCGTATTGATAAAATCAACGGTGTTTTAGCTCAGTACGGTATTAAGTCTGTTGAAGAGTGTAAGGAAATCTGTGCACAGTACGGTTTAGATCCATACACTGTTGTAGGTGAGATTCAGGGTATTGCTTTCGAGAACGCAAAGTGGGCATACACTGTTGGTGCCGCTATTGCTATCAAGAAGGGCTGCAAGGTTGCTGCTGATGCTGCTGAAGCTATCGGTATCGGTCTGCAGGCTTTCTGTATCCCTGGCTCTGTTGCTGAAGATCGTAAGGTTGGCTTAGGCCACGGCAACTTAGGTGGTATGCTTCTCCGCGACGAGACCAAGTGCTTCTGCTTCTTAGCAGGTCACGAGTCATTCGCTGCAGCAGAAGGTGCTATCGGTATCGTTCGTAACGCTAACAAGGCTCGTAAGACCCCACTTCGCGTTATCTTAAACGGTTTAGGCAAGGATGCTGCTCAGATCATTTCACGTATCAACGGCTTTACCTATGTAAAGACCAAGTTCGACTACTACACTTCAGAGCTGAAGGTTGTAGAGGAGATCAAGTACTCAGATACCGAGCGTGCTAACGTACGTTGCTACGGTGCTGACGATGTTCGTGAAGGCGTTGCTATCATGCACAGCGAGGGTGTTGACGTTTCTATTACTGGTAACTCAACCAACCCAACCCGTTTCCAGCACCCAGTTGCTGGCACCTATAAGAAAGAGTGCATCGATCAGGGCAAGAAGTACTTCTCAGTAGCATCTGGTGGTGGTACTGGCCGTACTCTGCACCCAGACAACATGGCTGCAGGTCCTGCTTCATACGGTATGACCGACACCATGGGTCGTATGCATTCTGATGCTCAGTTCGCTGGCTCTTCATCTGTACCTGCTCACGTTGAAATGATGGGCTTCATGGGTATGGGTAACAACCCAATGGTTGGCGCAACTGTTGCTATCGCTGTTCAGGTTTCACAGGCTTTAAACAAGTAATTGTGAATTTCTGACTGAAAGGGAGGCTTAGGCCTCCCTTTACTGTTTATCCTAAACTCCGCAGATCATAGTTACTAATCTTTGATCTGTTTCTTCGGAA
>JBJEWY010000030.1:0-12613 GCA_051885305.1 Succinivibrio sp.
ATTAGAGCTATCGAACAGGAAGCCCCTACCTCTACAGGTAGGGGAGGATGTCACGGCATAAATTTTGTTATGCCTTTTCGCTTTTTAGTGTCATTTCAGATCAAAAATATTAAAATTTAATATACAAATCGGGAATAGAGCACAGTCTTTATTTGGTAGAGATGCTACATTTCTGTTAAAATCTAAATGAATCTAATCAGTTAGTAGCGTAAAAATGGCTAAGTTATCTCTTCATATCACTGAAAAAGAAAGACGGAAACAGAGTACAAACAACAGACGATTCTCAACTGTAGAAAAAGGCTGGGGCAAAGGTTTTGTTGACCATCCTGTGATCACAAAAAGGATGCTTCTTCCATATTTCTGGCCAACATGGATAGCTATTTTTATCTTCTATATCATTGTTACCGTTCTTCCATACTCTGTTCAGATGTTCCTTGGAAAGAAACTTGGTGCATGTTTGGGAAAAATCCTGCCTGCAAGAAAATATGTTTTGAAAAGAAACATTGAACTTGCATTTCCTGAAATGAGTGAAGATGAGCAGAAGGAACTTTCAAAAAAGGTTTTAGAAAACTCAGGACAGGCACTCTTTGAAACCGGTATTGCCTGGTTCTGGCCTGATTGGCGACTTAAGCGTCTTATAAAGATTGATGATGCTGATCTTGAAGAAGGAAAAAGAGTAGCATCATTAAATCAGCCTATTCTGGTTTTAAGCTGCCATTTTGTTACACTAGAGCTCATGGCAAGGATCTATGCTACAACCATAATTCCTGGTATCGGCATCTACCGTCCATCAGATCACCCTGTATGGGAATGGGCTCAGGTAAAAGGCAGACTGAAAAAGAATCTTGCCCTTGTAGACAGAAAAGATCCAAAGAGCATGATAAAAGCCCTGATGCGCAATCTCCCTATCTGGTACGCCCCAGATCAGGATTATGGCAGAAGAGCAAGTATCTTTGTTCCTTTTTTTGGTGTTGAAAAGGCTGCAACTGTTGTCGGTACAAGAAACCTAGCAAGAGTAAAGGGAACACTGGTACAGCCTGCTTGGACCATAAGAGAGAAAGGAAAATATCACCTTTATATCAGAAAACCTTTAGAGCTTTTCCCTACAGATGATGAAACAGCAGATACAGCCCGTATCAACAGGGAGATAGAAAGCATGATCCGCATGGCCCCTGAGCAGTACCTGTGGCTGCACCGTCGCTTTAAAACCCATCCAGAAGGAGAAGAGTCTAGATATCCAGGACTTGATGACAAGTGAGACTCCTATCAGTACTTTTCTTTGCATTAGCAGCCCTTTTACAGGGCTGTTACTCAGATGATGAAATTGCTTCTGCCCATAAAATAATTACGGCTCTACCAACTGAAATTGAAGGTTGCACCTTTGTTGCAGATTTAGATTCTGGTGGCTTTGCGACAATAGAAAACGCTAGATTCTATCTAAAGCATCTGACCGTAAAGGCAGGAGGCACACACTTGGTTGAAACCTATGCTGTTCCTACCGTTATTACAGCAAGAACCGTCGGTGTGATCCTATCTGGAAGAGCTTATAAATGTCCGTTAGGTTTAGGTCCAAAGGTTGAATCAGAAGAGAGCAGAACAAAAATTGATCTCCCCTCTGCTGACATGCTGATAGGTCCAGATGACGATCCTCCTTTTTCAAGGTTTGGCTTCTTTTTCTACCACAGGCCACCACCTCCACATTTCATGGGACCACCTCACCGCTTTATTGGACCACCACCTCACAGACCTCCACGCCCAAGGCATCACTAAACTTTATTCAAAAAGCTCTTTCCAGATCTTTTCAACATCATGAGTAGCTTCAATTCTGCTCTCTAATGGCAGCAGTCTTGGAAGATCAGCAAGGGATAACTGATGATAAACTGTTCTGATATCAATGTATGCAGAGATGAGTTTGTTCTTAACATCATCAGAAATGGCTCCAATTCTGTTGGCCTCTTCTAAAATTCTGACATTGTCTGTCCAGAGTACAAAATCCTGATACTGCGGAGCAAAACGCAAAAGAAGATACTGAGATATAAATTCAACATCGATCATGCCGCCAGGCCCCTGTTTGATGTCGTAGATTTTATCTGTGGATCTGTCAAGATGAGAGCGCATTTTCTCACGCATAGCTCTAACGTCTTCTTTGAGCTTGCTCTCATCACGAGGTGTCTGCAGGATCTCTTTTCTGATCCTTTCAAATTCAGCAATAATGTCTTTTGAACCTGCAATTGGTCTTGCGCGAACCAAAGCCTGATGCTCCCAGGTCCAGGCACGATCTTTTTGGTATTTCTCAAAACTTTCAACATCACTTATTAAAAGCCCTGTATCACCATCAGGTCTTAGACGCATATCAAGATCATATAAAATTCCGCCCACAGTCTTGACGGTTGAAAGGTGCAAGAGCCTTTGAACCATTCGCTGGTAGAACATATCATTAGTGATACTCTTCTCACCTGATGTCATCCCTTCAGATTTCTTGCGGATAAATACCATGTCAAGATCTGACTTGTAGCCAAGCTCAATACCCCCTAATTTTCCATAAGCAATTACAGCAAGGCCTGGATCATCACATGACTGTCCTTCAGGCTCACCATATTTCAGTGCAGTCTGATGCCATGAAAGGATAAGAAGCTCTTTTACTATCGCTTGGGCTAAAAATGTCAGACAGTCTGAGATCTTCATTAAAGGAAGCTTGCCAGCCTTATCTGATAGCGCAATTCTGAAGATCATGATCTTTTTAAAGAGCCTTAACTCTTCCATCTGACTTTCAAGATCATCCCCTTCAATTCTTATCATGCGCTCTCGTAGCATTGATAGGAATTCATCAACTGATGGTGGTCTTTCAAAATACTGAGGGATAAAAAGCTCATCTAAAAGGATTGGATGTGAGGTAATAAGCTCACTTGCGAAATGATTCTCTTTTAGAAGTTTGATAAAACGCTCTAAAACCTCATTGTTGTCTCGTAAAAGCTGCATGTACGGTGTTCTTAGAGCAACCTGCTCAATTAAACCTGCCATACGCTTAAAAAGAGTTGATGCCTGATCTTCTTTTGCCAGAAGATATATAACCTTTGGCATCAGCTCAAGCAGTGTCTCACGGCCTACAGGCCCTACAGGCATTCTGGTAAGAGTGTTCTTAAGTGAAAGTACTTCTGCAGCTAAAGGCTTTGCCTCATCTTTATTTACAACATATTTTGACAGTTCAACTGTAAGTTCATCCCCATTCATATCCGCTTCCCAGATCTCAAAGTTTTTAAGATCAATTGAAGCGTTTTCCTCATCAGCTACAACCTTTTTAAACTCACCATGAACCTTGTCCATGATTTCTTTTAAATCAGTTATAAAACTCTCAAAATCCTTATAGTTCATGGCAGCACATAAACGCGCCATATCAAGCTCATTATCAGGAAGATTCTGAGTCTGTTTATCAGAAAATTCCTGAATAACATTTTCAGTACGTCTTAAAAAGACATAGCAGTTATCAAGAAGAGAACAGATCTCATCTGGAAGAAGTTCAAGTTTTGCGATGGTCTTTAGGGTTGTTCTCAAATTCCTTTCACGTAATTCAACAAACCTGCCCCCTCGCATAAGCTCAAAGACCTGAGCTATGAACTCAATTTCTCTGATGCCTCCTTTACCCAGTTTGAAGTTATTGTTAAGGGCTCGGCGACGCACTTCTGATTCAATCATGTGCTTGAGTTTTCTAAGTGACTGTACAGCACCATAATCAAGATAACGCCTGTAGACAAATGGCCTTAGAAGAGATAAAAGTTCATGTCCGTATGAACCATAGTAATCAGCACCGCCTAGAAGTTTAGCTTTAACAAGAGCATAACGCTCCCATGTTCTGCCCTGTGTCTCATAATATATCTGCAGAGCATCAAATGAATTTACTAAGGCACCAGCATCACCAAAAGGTCTTAAACGCAAATCAATTCTGTAGCAGAAGGTGTCTACAGTCTTGTCTGATAAAAAGTTTGCAGTTCTCTGAACGATTCTTGAGAAAAACTCACGATGGGTAAGTGATCTTGATTTACCTAAAGTTTCCCCTTCTTCTGGATAGGCAAAAATTAAATCAATATCTGATGAGAAATTAAGCTCCCCGCCACCTAGTTTACCCATACCTAAAGTTAGAAGTGGCATTGGTTTCCCACTTTCATCAAGGGCATCACCATAGGCTTGTGATAACTGTTCTCTTACAATTGCAATTACCTTTAACACGGTGAATTCAGCAAGATTAGATAAGGTTTTAAAGATCTCTTCAATATCTGCAAAGCCACAGAGATCACGCCAGGCTGCAATTGCGGTTCTGACTCGTCTTACAAGTCTTAAGCGCTTTTTAAGTTCGAAATCATTAAGCTTTGAATTTAAATACTCATCTAATGCTACCTGAGGATCAAGTCCAAAAGAATCACTATCAAGGGCACCTTCTCTTACTAATGCCATAAACTCTTTTGGATAGCTGAAGATGGTTCCTGCTATAAAATCAGATAGCGACAGAACATAAAAAAACTCACTGCGCCCAGATAGATAGGCAAAATCATCTTCAGAAAGTCGGCCCTTTAATCTGTCATACTGCAGCTGTGCCTCTTTTAAAAGCACAGGGTTTAGCTCTTCTTTTAATAAAACCTTTGGCGTAATCTTTATATTCATTTTATTAACCTGAGATCAGACTTAACAGAAGACGCAGTTTCAATGGGATTAAAAAGATTTTGAAATTCTTTTCATCATCTCTTATAGCCTTGAATACTTCAGCTGTTTTTCTGCTGTCACGTAATTTGTAATTTAAAACATTTTTTCTGTAATGCTCTAAGGTACCGAGGAAACTCTTTAGGATCTTGAGGATCACAGTTAAATCATCACGATAAGATACAGTCTGTTTCAGTCTTCCTAAAAATGCTGGTCTGTTTTTGCGACGAATGAGTTTTAAGGCATGAATTAGATTTTCTGTAGCACTTATAAACATTGATAGCACAGTCGGATCAGCAGATACCAGGAAGTAGCCGTATAGATCTTCAAACAGCACCACAAGCGATCTTGTATAGGACATAAGATCCCCCTCCTCTCTTAGCCCCTCAAGATTAAGGCTCATAGGAGATAGATGCTGCATCAATGATGCCCTGTGCATTTTTGAAAAAGGTTCTAGTACCAAAGGCAGCTCATTTACCGCAAGAAGAGTACATAAATTTGAGAACAAACCTAAAACATCACTGTCTTTTACAGATGTAGACTTAAGCTCGATTTCAAGTTCTGAAATAGGTAATCTGCCCTCATTTTCAGATTCGATGTATCCCTTGTCACAGGCAACTTCAAATACACCGTCTAAAACCTCCAGATTGAAAAGATGTCTTTTGAAATTGATCCTGCATACAGGAACTAGTCTTTTCTGAACACTGTCTATATCAATTTCAGATGGCAGAGCTTCTTTTGGAAACAGTTTGAGATTAGGAACCACTGTCATGCCATCAACTGGCACATTGTATTCATTGCGCTGATGAAGACCACCTATATTCTCGCCCTTAACTTTTAATGTCTGCTCTGAAAAGCTGTCAGCGTGACGTATACGTAACCCAGCTCTTATATGAAACAGATCCTGCTCTTTGGTATCAAAATAGGTATTATCAAGATTTAACGTGGTTTCACTGCTTACGATACCAATCTTTTTGAAGGTCTCAATTAGGTTTTTATCATCACCTTCAAAGCCGAATTTTAACTCAATCTCTTTGTTTTTCATGACCTTATCTCCGCTAAAATAGTTCATGACATTTTTTATATTAAGTTTTGACTCTTTTTTCTCACATTTCAAGTATATAGATTTTAACCGCTTAACACAGATAAAATAATGATTTGATATGAAATTGAGACTAAGCTTGATAATTCTGAAAGAAAAACCAACTCACACTACAAAATCAGGCACCACAACCACACAAATTTTGAAGCTGTGATAAAATCTTAGAAAACATTTGAAAATAAGGATCAAAAGTGATTTCTGCAAAAAAAATTTTAGGTTGCACTCTTGCCTGTGCAACCCTCTTGTCATTCAGCGCTCATGCTCTTGAAGATGAACAGACAAATACATCAGATGCAGCTGTAAATACAGCTGACACTATTAAAAGAACTCCTGATTCTGTAGATTTCCTGCAGTCTGGTGATGCCGTATATGTTTCAGATGCAGCAAATGTCTGGCTTCGCACTTGTCCAAGTACACAGTGCCGTATTACTGCTGTTACTCATGTAGGTGAAAAATTCACCTTCGTAAAGATGTCTGAGGACAAAAAGTTTGTACTTGTAGATGATGGAACAAAACAGCTATGGATGCAGTATCGTGATCTGCAGGTTGCTCCTTGCGGCAAGACCTTAGTTGACATCAAACAGGGCAGAATTGATGAGCTTGAGAACAAGCTGGCAAACTACGATTCAGAAGTTGCCAAGGATTATCAGGCAGCAAAAGCAAAGCTTGAAAAGCTTGAAAAAGAGAACGCAAAGCTAAAAGACACCGTAGCAAAGCAGACTGAGCAGATTGAAGAGCTTGATGCAACCCGTCGCGATTATGCAGACAAACTTCAGACCAAAGAACTTGATATGCAGATGAGATGGTGGATGCAGGGCGCTATTATCGCATTCTCTGGTGCCGTGATTGGTATTATCTGTGTATTTATTCCACGCCCAAACCGCAGAAAGAAGCAGGTAAGATTCTAATCTGCTCTGACAAACCGGATAAGGTAGGAGGAAGCTCCTGCCTTTTTCTTTTGGCCTTTAACTTTAACAAACTCGGTATTCTTAAAGCTTACATCCGCAAGTCCTGTGTATCTTGAATCAGGATAGTTTATATATTTTCTCCCAATCAGAAAATCATACCCACCATCTTTAGTGTTATCACCTATATAAACAGACTCTATATTCTCAAATGCCTTTGATACTTTTTCTACGCACTCTATCTTTGCTGCTTGTGAAGCCTCTCTTGACAGATATACAAACAAAGACAGTGCCAATGCTGTGAAGACAAAGGCAAAAAAGAACAGTTTAAAGGCTGCATACGGAGTGAAACCAAGCTCCTTTAGAAGAGCCTTTTCTCTGATGGTTACTTTATTTCCCTTCAAGATAAGGTCCTTTATGCTGCAGATTGTCAAAAAGAATATAGGCAAGATCGTCTGATGCCTTCTCTTTGAAGTCATCATAAGATGTTTTTATAAACTTTTTAGCCTCATCTTTTGTTAATTTCTCTGGAAGTTTTGGGATCTCAAAGTCTTTTAGGTCCTCTGCTATGAAAGACAACTTCTCAAGATACTTTTGAACATCAAGATTAAGTTCGCCGATCTCTCTCCCCTTGCCAATACCGACATAGGTGAACTCACCATCATAAACATGCTTTAAATAAGAGTTTTTAACGGTGAACATATAATCACCTAAAATAATGTCAGAATCATCAGTACCGATGCGGTGGACAACTGCGTAGAAAGGATTCATGGCATCATCCCTAAGAGAAACAATTGCAGGTCGGTTTACTTTTTTTATAAAGTCAAAGTCTTTCTGAAGGGTAACGCACTTTAAAGAGATCTTCTTTAGATCATCACAGCTTGTCTTACCGCCATCACGCCTTTGGTATCCGTGTAATTTCACAAGCGTATTAAGACTGTCAGATTTAAAGACACTAGCCTTTTTGGCGATTTCAAAAAGTGCTATCTCACGTTTTTGCTCATTACGACCAGGCAACATAGCATCCATTGCTTTTTTATAGTTGTCTAATACCACGCTGTCTTTCATGACAAGGGCATAAAAAGACTCATTTTTAATAGCATTTGGAAGGTAGGTGTAACAAAGAAAGAACACTGCAGCAGAAAAGACAGCACCTGCTAACAGCACAGGAATTCTTGCAAACAATGTACAGATAAACTCTTTAGCAAATGTTTTAAAGCCCACCACAAATAAAGAGCGTCTTCGTCTTACTACCTCAATTGCCTTTTTGACAGTAAAAACGCTTACATGCTTTTTATTGGATTCATAGGCTATACATAAGGATCTGTCCGCTATAGCATTGATAATTCTTGGAAGTCCGCCACTATCTTTATATATTGCCCTAATGGCCCGATTCGTAAAGACAGGATCATGGCATCCTGCCATCTGCATTCTGAAGTTCACATAAGCCTGAACTTCATCGCGTTTTAGAGGCTTTATGGAAGCAAAGGCCTTTACTCGCCCCCAGAACATCTTATGCATTGGTTTTTGCAGATTTGAGATAAGATCTTCTTGCCCTACAAGAAGGAAATTAACCATCTTGCCAAGCTGTCCTTCGATATTGCTAATAAGTCTTATCTGCTCTAAAACCTCATCAGAAAGCCCCTGAGCCTCATCGCAGATCACAGTAGTTACAATGCCGTTTTCTACAGAGTGTTCTAGAAGTTTTCTTAATTTTAAAGTAAGTTCTGCTATTGATTCAAAAGATGTGGCAACAACTCCGCTTGCCCTTAAGATAGTAGCTAAAAGCATATGCGGATCAAGTCTTGGGTCATCAATTGCTATGATCCTCATTCTTTTGGGGAGGGTACGGATAAGCATACGCACCAAAGTGGTCTTACCCGATCCTGATGGGCCTGACAGTACACAGATGCAGCCATTTCTTGACAGATTACCTGTCAACAGTTCAAGGGCTTCATGCTGACAGTTTCCAACATAATAGAAACGATTGTCAGGAAGTCCATCAAAAGGAAGTTCGTCTAAGGAAAAAAATTGTTCGTACATGTTTTTGTATCAGGGTCTGCATCGATCCCACTTGTAAACCTGCAACAAGTATAACCGTAAAATCAATAAATAAAAGTGCAAAAGCTCATGAAAAAGTTAAGAGATTATAATTTTAATCTCACAATGCACAGAAGATTGTATGGCTACAGAAAAAAAATAAGGCTCTATCTTTTGGATAAAGCCTTAACAGAATTATTCAGAATAGATTAGATGGCCTTGTACTTTCTTAAATACCATTCAACGGTTTTTACAATACCGGTATCAAAAGTCTCATCAGCAAGCCAGCCAAGCTGAGAAGTCAGTTTGTCAGCATCGATTGCATAACGCAGATCGTGACCAGCTCTGTCCTGAACGAAGGTAATCAGATCAGCATACTTGCCACCATCCTGTCTTGGGCATTCCTTATCAAGAATTGCGCAGATGGTGTTCACGATAGTAATGTTGTTACGCTCATTATGACCGCCAATATTATAGGTCTCACCAGATACACCTTTGTGGAAGATCAGATCAACTGCTTTGCAGTGGTCAAGAACATACAGCCAGTCACGTACATTAAGCCCCTTACCATAGATTGGCAGAGGCTTTAATGCTAAAGCATTCTCAATAATGTGAGGAATGAGTTTCTCATGATTCTGCTTTGGACCATAGTTGTTTGAGCAGTTTGATGTTGTCACATTCATACCATAGGTGTGGTGGTATGCTCTTACAATCATGTCAGAACCGGCCTTTGATGATGAGTAAGGGCTGTTTGGAGCATAAGGGGTAGTCTCGGTAAAGTAGCCGGTCTCACCTAAGGTTCCATATACTTCATCAGTTGAAATGTGATGGAATCGGGCATCCTCGTAACCTGGCTTTACCTTGAATGGTGCGTCCATCCAGTGACGACGTGCAACATCAATTAAAGTGTAAGTACCCATAACGTTGGTCTTGTAGAAAATGCCAGGCCCTTTGATTGAATTGTCAACATGGCTTTCTGCTGCAAAGTGAACAACGCCTCTGATATCATACTTGGTGAAGAGTTCTTCAATTAAAGCCTCATCACAGATATCACCTTTCACAAAGGTGTAGTTGGCATCATTTTCACACTCAGTCAGATTTGCAAGATCACCTGCGTAAGTTAACTTGTCAATGTTGATGATGTGATACTCTGGATACTTTTTGCAGAAATATGGCACAAAGTTAGAACCGATAAAACCAGCACCACCTGTTACAAGAATTGATTTAGTCATTTTAATCTCTATAGCTTTTATTAGCAAAACGGCTTAAATATATATGTCTCTGATTAAAACTCAGGCACATCCTTTAGTGAATTTGCAATACGGTCTTTTTCTGAAGTTAAAACCTTATCAGCAGGGATCTTCCAGTCAATATTGAATTCAGGAGCATCATATCTCATACCCCATTCTGATTCCTTATTGTAGAAATTATCCACCTTATAGGCAAAAACAGCAGTTTCTGATAACACGCTAAAGCCATGCAGACATCCTCTTGGCATAAAAAGCTGTCTCTGGTTCTCTTCTGAGAGTTCAACAGCCACATGCTGACCAAAAGTCTTTGAGCCTTTTCTGATGTCTACAACAACGTCTAATACCTTACCAACTAAAGCTCTTACAAGCTTAGCCTGACAGTGTTCTCCTCTCTGACAGTGGAGACCACGAATCACACCATAACTGGACTTTGACTGATTGTCCTGAACAAATCTGCAGTCTATACCGTTGGCCTTGAACTCATTCTCATTGTAGCTTTCAAAGAAATATCCGCGAGGGTCATGGAATACCTTTGGTTCAACAATGATCACACCTTCAATCGGAGTCTTAATAAAGTTCATGTTTTTCCTCTAAAACTTTAATTAAATAATCTTTATAGTTGCCCTTCTTTAATTCATCAATCAAAGAGCGCATCTTGGTATCATCGATAAAGCCCTGTTTGTAGGCAATTTCTTCAATACAGGCAATCTTCAGTCCCTGACGCTTTTCAATAATCTGAACAAATGATCCTGAATCCATAAGAGAATCTGGAGTACCAGCATCAAGCCAGGCATTACCACGTCTCATTGGAACAACAGAGAGTCTTCCCTCTTTTAAATACATGTTGTTCAGATCGGTTATCTCATACTCGCCACGAGCAGATGGCTTTAGAGACTTAGCTTTTTTAACCACATCTGAAGGATAGAAGTATAAACCTACAGAAGCATAGTTAGATTTCGGATGTGCAGGCTTTTCCTCAATTGAGATTGCGTTTCTGTCTTTATCAAACTCTACAACACCGAATCTTTCAGGATCTGTTACGTGATAAGCAAAAATAGTAGCTCTTGAGCCTTGGTTCTTTTTAACCTGCTCATTGAACTCTCCAAACTGACTTCCCATATAGAAGATGTTGTCACCTAAAATCAGGCAGACATCATCATTCTCGTCAATGAAATCCTCACCTAGAATAAAAGCCTGAGCAATTCCATTTGGTTCTTCCTGAACCTTGTAAACAAGGTTAAGACCGAAATTGGAGCCGTCTCCTAAAAGTTTTTCAATATTAGGCAGATCGCGAGGAGTTGATATGATAAGGATGTCCTTAATACCAAACAGCATGAGTGTAGACAGAGGATAGTAAATCATCGGCTTGTCATATACTGGAAGAAGCTGCTTGGATGTTGTTTTGGTCAGCGGGTATAAACGTGTACCGCTACCACCTGCAAGAAGAATACCTTTCATAATCACCCTCTGTTGAGAAAATATAATTTTACTATTATACATTAAAGTGGTGATTAGCATCAGATCTAATTACCAGACTTATAAGTCTGTCCACAGCCAATGAATAAACGCGCTATTATTTACGCATTCCTGATTCATGGTAGAACCAACTGAATTTAAAAGCCTCATCTATCAGTCTGATTCTTATCATTAGAATTTTCAGGGAACAAGGCTTTACTCTGACGTTCATGTTCTGACTGTTAATGAGCCTAAAATCATGCATACTTACGGCATCTCTGAAATGTATATTGTCCATCCTATCTTTATGCTTTTATACGCATACATATTCTGCGAAAAGGATGATACTCACATAAACTGAGTAAAAAAAATACAATCACAACACAAAACCCAAAAGTTTAATCAAATCAAAAGATCTGGCCAGGCGCCCCACCCACCTTTTTGTCTCTATTCATGCAGAATCTGTCATGCTAAACTCAAAACAATCTGAAAATTCAGGACATCAAGGAGGATTTTAGAGATCATGAATACATTAGATACAATTTTTTCAAGAAAATCAGTACGTGAATATTCATCGCAGAACATCAGCGACGAGACAATCCACACCATTCTAAGAGCGGGAATGAGCGGACCATCTGCTGTAAATATGAGACCTTTTCATTTTCTAGTTGTGAAGGACAAAAAAACACTCAAAAACATGTCAAAGGCCAATGGACCATATGCCAAACCAATTGAGAGTGCCGCCTTTGGAGTACTAGCTCTGGCAGATCTGAACTCAACCTACAAAAACGCTCCTGAGTATTGGATAATTGATCTCTCTATAGCAGTTGAGAACATGATCCTTGCAGCCAGAGATCTTGGTATCGGCTCCGTATGGCTTGGTACCTGGCCAGAACAGGACAGAATCTTGAATCATAAAAAACTTTTCAATCTACCAGACAACATCATTCCTCACTCGCTTATTTCCTTTGGTTATCCAAAGAATTGCGATGACTGCATTCGAGATCTATATGATGAATCAAAAGTCCACTTTGAAAAGTGGTAGAGTAGCAAGGATCAACGAGAAGTCTATTTCTGCAAGTTTTGATGAACTAACATAGTTCGAATAATTTCGGGGGCCAGAGGCCCCCGTTTCATCTGTTCTATCTTTAGAATCTGTATCCAAAGCT
>JBJEWY010000031.1:0-12562 GCA_051885305.1 Succinivibrio sp.
ATTCATCCCAACCGCCTATAGAGGCGGGGGAATTCTTGCTAGATAAAGTTAAATAACTTCATGACCACTTACTTTTCAAGATGTTTTACAGAATTTCTCACATTAAGTGAGATCTCAAATTTAGGAATAGTATAAGAGTTCTCCTTGGAGAATCTTGATAAAGAAAGTTTTAATGCTGCAACACCCATATTGGCAATCGGATTTTTTATGGTTGTAAGAGAAGGGTAGGTGATTTCTGCAATTAACAGATCATCAAAGCCTGTAAAGGATATGTCATCTGGTACTTTAAGACCTGCGTTTTGGAATACGCTTATCATAGAGGCAGCAAGAACATCGTTATAACAGACAACAGCTGTATACATATCCTTTTTTGAAAGCAACTGTTTTGCCGCCTCAACACCACCTTCAACAGATGGTTTTACCGCAATTAAAAGATCATCTCTAAATTCTATCTGATGCTCTTTTAATGCATCTTTAAAGCCTTTGAGTCTTTTTGTTTCATCTACAATTGAAAATGAAGAGGTGACGTAAGCAAATTTCTTGTGTCCACAGCTTATGAGGTACTCTGTCAGCATCTTCATGCCTGTGTAGTTGTCAATGTTGACGCAGCGATCTTCAAAACCTTTTAAGATGCGGTTGATTAAAACCATATAAGGGAATTTCTGCATGTAGACTGTAAGCTCTTCATCACTTATGGCAAGAGCATGAATAATAAGGGCACAGCACTGTCTTGAAATTAGGGAATCAATGGCCCTTTTTTCTCTTTCAGCGTCATAGAATCCCTGAGTAATAATAAGATTCTTTTTTAAAGGCCAGGCCTCCTCCTCAATTGACTTAATCATGACTCCAAAATATGAGTCAGAGATATCAGAAACTAGGATGCCTATATTGTCACTGTTTTTTCTTGCTAGGGTTCTTGCATTGGCATTCAGATAAAAGCCAAGCTCGCTTTGGGCTTTTAAAACAGCTTCCTTTGTACTGTCTGCTACCTTGGCAGTGCCGTTTAGAACTCTTGAAACCGTAGCAACAGAAACACCGGCGTGTCTTGCTACATCTCTTATGGTAGCTGTCATATATTCCTCTGAACAGAATTGGGTTAATTATCTGTATGATAACGATTAAATCTATTATACTTGATTTAACCGAACTAAATTTTTTCTGTAATTATATGCTTAATGTGAAATTTGTGAACTTAATCGTCTTATTGCACTTGCATGGAATTACAGTGGTAATATAATGCATGTAAACGGTTACATATGCTTATTAAAGCGTTTTTTGAGGATACAAAATGACAACTGTTCTTGTTACTGGTGGTGCTGGCTATATCGGATCTCATACTGTTATTGAACTTGTTTCAGCAGGTTATGAGCCTGTTATCTATGACAACTTCTACAATTCAAAGCCAGCAGTTCTAGCTCGCATCAATAAAATAACTCAAAAGCAGATCCCGTTTGTCTGCGGAGACATCAGATCTCGCGAGCAGTTAGAGGCCGTATTTGAAAAATACAAGATTGATGCTGTTATTAACTTCGCTGGTTTAAAGGCAGTAGGTGAATCTGTCAAAAAGCCTTTAGAGTATTATGACAACAACGTCAATGGCGCAAGAACACTTCTGTCTGTAATGAGACAGTACAAGTGCTACAACTTTATCTTCTCATCATCTGCAACTGTATATGGTGAGCCTGACTCAGTTCCATTAACAGAGGATTCTCCTGTTAAAAGAGCTAACTGCCCTTATGGTCAGACCAAGGTTGATATTGAATACATGTGCGAAGAACTGCAGAAGGCTTGCCCTGAATTTTCTATGGTTCTTTTGCGTTACTTCAATCCAGTAGGTGCACACAAGTCAGGTCTTATTGGTGAAGATCCAAGCGGTATTCCAAACAACCTCATGCCATACCTGACTCAGGTTGCTGTCGGCAGATTGAAGGAACTGTCAATTTTCGGCAATGACTATCCAACCCCAGATGGAACCTGTATCAGAGATTATATTCATGTTGTAGATCTTGCCCTAGGTCATGTTGCTGCTCTAAAGCACTGTCTGAATGTTCCTGGAACCTATGTATATAACTTAGGTACCGGTAAGGGCTACTCAGTTCTTGATATGGTAAAGGCCTTCTCTAAGGCTATCGGTTACGAGCTTCCTCATAAGTTCGCCCCTCGTCGTGAGGGTGATGTGATTGCTTGCTATGCCGATCCGTCAAAGGCAAAACGTGAGCTTGGCTGGGAGGCTGTAAGAACTTTAGATGATATGACTAGAGATTCTTACAACTGGCAGAAAAACAATCCAAACGGTTTTACTGACTAATAAAGATAATAAGGAATAATCCTAAAACATATGGAGTCTTATATGGCACAGTTTAATGTAAATGATCATCCCCACAGAAGATACAATGCACTGACAGGTGAGTGGATTATCGTATCACCTCACCGTGCCAAAAGACCGTGGAATGGTCAGGTTGAAAAACTTCCAGATGAACTCACCCCAAGTTACGAAGAGAAATGTTACTTATGTCCTGGTAACAGCAGAGTCAATGGTGACAGAAATCCTGTGTATGAGAGAAATTATGTCTTTACCAATGACTTTGCAGCTCTCATGCCGGATACTCCTTTAGACGGCCCTGAAAATGATGATATTTTCAGGCTGCAGCCTGTAAGGGGAACTGCAAGAGTTATCTGTTTTACACCTGACCACTCAAAGACTCTGCCTTTGATGTCACAGGATGAGATTAAATCAGTTGTTGATCTCTGGGCATCACAGTTTACAGAGCTGTCAAAAACCTATAAGTATGTGCAGCTTTTTGAGAATAAAGGTGCAGTCATGGGCTGCTCAAATCCTCATCCTCACGGACAGATCTGGGCCTGTAATTTTATCCCAGAGGAACTATCAAAAGAATACCGTACCCAGAAAGAGTACTTTGAAAAGCATGGCTCCCCACTGTTGCTTGATTATGTGAATAAGGAGCTTGAGAAAAAAGAGCGCATCATATTTGAAACTGAGTATTTTGCCGTTTTAGTTCCTTTCTGGGCTTTCTGGCCATTTGAAACTATGATCCTGCCAAAGTTTAAAGTTGCAACCATAGATAAACTTACAGATGCTCAGCGTTTTGATCTGGCAGATGCTATCAAGCGTTTAACTACCCGTTATGACAATCTTTTTGAGTGCTCATTCCCTTATGGTATGGGATGGAAAAACGCACCTGTAGATGGACTTGATCACAGTGAATGGCAGCTGCATGCCAATTACTATCCACCTCTTTTACGCTCGGCCACTGTCAAAAAGTTTGTAGCAAGCTTTGAGCTTCTGGCTGAAAAACAGCGTGACCTTACCCCAGAGCAGGCTGCTGTAAGATTAAGAGAACTAAGTGATGTTCACTATAAATCAAGAAAGTCATAAAGAATAATCAAAACATAAGGAGTGTATATGTCAGATATCAGATCTGTATGTAAGAAGGCTTTTGTTGATCATTTCAAATCTGAGCCTACCATGATTGAGTACTCACCAGGCCGTGTGAACATCATTGGTGAGCATACTGATTATAATGGTGGTTTTGTGCTGCCATGCGCCATCAGATACGGTACCTGTATGGCTGCCCGTGAAAATGGTTCAGATACCATGAGGATCTTGGCTTTAGATATGAACGGTGATTATGATGAGTTTGTAATTGCCCCTTCAATTGAAAAGCATGAGAGCAAACTCTGGGTTAATTATCTGCGTGGTATGACCTATCAGCTTGCTGAGAAATTCGGCTCTAAGGTTAAAGGTCTTGATATTGTTATTAAAGGTGATGTGCCAGCAGGTGCAGGACTTTCTTCATCAGCATCCCTTGAAGTATGTTTTGGTCATCTTGTCTCATCTGCCTTTAATCTTAACCTGCCTTTAATGGATATTGCGCTGATGGGACAGGCATCTGAGGCCTACATCGGTATGAAATGCGGCATTATGGATCAGGCAATATCAGCAAACGGCGTTAAAGATCATCTGCTTAGAATCGACTGCAAGAGCTATGGTCTTACAAGGGTTGCTGTTCCAAAAGATCTGGTGATTCTGATTATCAATTCAAACATCAAACATCAGCTTGTGGGCTCTGAGTATAACGATCGCCGTGAAAGCTGTGAGAAGGCATCAAAAATCATGGGCATTGAGTTGTTACGCGATGCCGATATGAACCTGCTTGAGCGCTTTAAAGATAAGATGGATGATGAGACCTACCGTCGTGCACGTCATGTGATAACAGAGGATGACAGAGTTCTTAAGGCATCAGAGGCTTTTGAATCAGGTGATCTTACAACTCTCTCCCATCTTATGTATGAATCCCATGTTTCAATGCGAGACGATTTTGAAATCACCGTGAAGGAAACCGATGGCTTAGTTGAAATCGTGCGTGAGTGTTTAGGTGATGATAGAGCTGCTGTCCGTCAGACTGGTGGTGGCTTTGGCGGCTGCGTGGTTGCCGTGGTAGAGCCTTCTAATGTTGAAAAGGTAAAAGCTGCTGTAAACGCTAAATACCGCGCTATCTCAGGTCTTGATGCAACTATCTTCGAGACAACTGCATGTGATGGTGCTACCTTTACAAAACTTTAGTAAAAATACTTAAGCTTGACCTCGCAGCAAACACTGCGAGGTACAGCATTCTGTGACAAAATTCATATTTTATTTCCATTTTTCTACATCCTTAATTCCATTTATTCCTCTCTTTTACAGGCAGTTCATTCTTTGTGCATGTAACTATGAGCCTTATATGAGGACAATCCTGATAATATTCATTTTGTGTTACGAATTGGTGCATTTGTAATTACCTGTAATTTAGAGGTTTTTCTCTTAAATTATCTGAAAATTAGCATCAAACCCCATATCTATCGCATTTGTAGACATTTTTGATGCGTTTTTACTGCTCAATTACTGCATTATTATTGTGCAATTCATGGTCTTAATGACACATTCTGCTCTTTTGTAGTGATTTCTAAGATTAGTATTAAGAGCTTCACATTTTTGATGATATAAAGATTACAACAATACATAAAAATGAAGGTGAGCACATATGGAAGATGCTTTATTAGAGAGCCGTGAAACAGTCAATGAATGGCTAGAAAGATTAGGTGTAAAGTTTGGTATCTATAAGAATGGCAGCTTTAAGGAGCAGCTGTTTCCATATGATCCTATCCCACGTGAGATCAGCAAATCAGACTGGGAAAAACTTGAGAAAGGCCTGATTCAGAGAGCAGAGGCTTTAAATAAGTTTATCTATGATGTCTATCATGACAAGAAGATCATCAAAGATGGAATCATTCCACCAGAGTTTGTATTCTCATCAAAGGGATATCTGCACGAGTGCGAGGGGATAGATCCATCCCGCGGAATTTATGCTCATATTGCAGGTATCGATCTGGTACAGGCTAAGAGCGGTGAATGGGTTATTCTTGAGGACAACCTTAGAATCCCATCAGGTGCGTCATATCCTATGATTGCTCGCTCCGTGATGCGTAAGGTTCATCCTTCAATCTTCCATAACAGAAAGATTGTTGATAACCGCGATTACGGCAAGATCCTAAGAGAAATGATGGATCACGTAAATGTTGATGGCGGACTGAATGTGATCTTTACTCCAGGCCGTTACAACTCTGCATTCTTTGAGCATTCATATCTTGCTGAAAAATCAGGTGCAACCCTTGCCTATCCAGGTGAAATCATTGTTGAAAATGATGTTGCCTACTATCTTGGATTACACGGCAAGAAAGAGCGCGTAGGCTGTATCTACCGCCGTATTTCAGATGAGTATATGGATCCTAATACCTTTGTTCCTGAGTCACTTATTGGTATTCCAAACCTGATGCAGGCTTTCAAGAAGGGAAATGTTGCTGTAGTAAACGCTTTAGGTAACGGTGTTGCAGATGACAAGGGCATTTACTATTTCGTGCCTAAGATGATCAAATACTATTTAGGTGAGGAGCCTATTTTAAGCAATGCTCCAACCTATCTTCCATACTTCAAGGAAGATTACGATTATATTCTGGCAAACCTTGAGAAACTCGTTATCAAGGATGTTAGTGAAGCTGGCGGTTACGGTGTGATTTTCGGTCGTGATCTTGATGAGAAGAAGCTTGAGGAAATCAAAGAGCTCATCATTAAGGAACCAAGACGTTTCATCGCTCAGGAAGTTATCGACTTCAAGGATTTATCGCTTTATGACGATGTTACAGGCGAGATTGTAGAGCGAAAAGCTGATTTGAGAGCCTTCGTTGTTTCAGGCAAAACTACCAGAGTATGGGCAAGTGGTTTAACCCGCTTCTCACGTAATCCAAACTCCTTTGTGGTTAACTCTTCACAGGGTGGCGGATTTAAAGATACCTGGATTTTAGGTGAATAAAAAAGAGGTAAATATTATGTCATACAATGCTATTTCAGACGGCAAGGCCAACAGACTGTTCTGGCTTGGCAGATACGCTGAACGTGCTTACTTAAGCCTCCATTTTTTACGTCGGTACTTCGATCTGTACTTAGACGGAAGTCCAGTTGATTTTGCAAACTACGCCAATAATCTTGGTCCTGAGATTCCAGAGGGCATGAGTTTTGAGCAGTTTGTGTCTCTGTATATTTTTGACAAGAACAACCCAAGCTCAATTATCTCAAGCCTTACAGGTGCAAACGACAATGCAATCCTGTTAAGAGAGGTTATCAAGACTGAGTCTCTTTCATATATCCAGATGTCAATCTGCTATCTTGAGAGACTTAAGGATGCAAGTGCTGATAAAGCAGTAAATCTCTGTCAGCAGATCACCGATTATATGTTGGCCTTCTTTGGCTCTCTTGAGGAAAGACTGTTTGAAGAGCGCGCTATTGCCTTGGTAAGATACGGTCGCTTTATTGAGAGTATCGATCTGCACATGCGCTTTGGTTACTCTTTTGCTACCGTGCGTGATGTCTTTGAGAATCTTTTAAGATGGGCTGACATCGAGGAATCTGTCTTTGACAAGGTATCACTTGAGAAGTTCAATGGTCTTTTAAGTGAGAAGAGTTACGCAGTCAATGACGAGTGCTACAGACAGAATATGCTGTCAATGGTCAACAGAATTGTAAGTATCTGATTTTAATTTAATGCGCGACACCAAAGAGTATATCTTCAGTTATCAGAGCATGCTCACCACAGATATGCCGGTTGACCGGCACTATCTGCTGGTGAGATTTGTTCCTGTGAATAACAAGTTTCAGACTATACAGGATCTTTGTGTTAATCATTACGGCTTTGATTTCTTCAATCAGGGCCGGGATTCTTTTTTAAATCCTATAAGCTATGGTGGTACGCTCAAAGCTCATAAGGCTTTAATGTGGGCAAGCTCTGGAATTGTAAGTCAGCTTCCTTATAAGCTGACAAATTTATCTGATGCTTTTATCTACACACTTAATACCGAAATGACGGCAATGAGTGCAAAGATGACTGAGCTGGCAGAGAATTTAAATATTCCATCAAACCCATTTGATGCCGCCATGCTTTTAAATGAAACTGTCTATAATCACTTCTCCTATACCCCAAATGTAACTTCCATGAAGACAAAGGCAAGTGAAGCCTTTGATTCTGGTATGGGAGTCTGTCAGGATTATGCGCATGTACTTTTGGCGTTTTTAAGATACTTTAAGATCCCTTCCCGCTATGTAAACGGATTTATCAGCGGTGATGGTATGACCCATGCCTGGGTCGAAATTTTAATTAACGATAACTGGTATGGTTTTGATCCGACTCATAATCGTATGATTGATTATGGTTATATTAAATTAGCTCACGGTCGTGATGTAAATGACTGTCCAGTCTCGCGTGGTGTTTATACCGGCAATGCCACTCAGACGATGTCAGTTCACGTGAGTGTAGGTGAATTATGATAAAAAAGATATATAGTGCTGAACTTCCAGTAGGCGAACATCTTCTGATTAAAAAGAATGTTATTAGCAACGGAACATCCGGCAAAAGAGTCTGTATTGTAACAGGTACCCATGGTGATGAGCTCGAAGGCCAGTATGTAGCTTTCAAACTCAATCAGCTTTTAAATGCAGAGCTTGATTCTTTAAACGGTACAGTTGAGATTTATCCAGCCCTAAATCCGCTTGGTATTGATTCTATTACCCGCGGTATTCCAAATTTTGATATTGATATGAACAGAATCTTTCCTGGTTCCCTTACAGGATCGATGACAGAGGTTGCTGCTCATTACATTGTTGAGGATCTGGCAGGTGCTGATGTCGTAATTGATATTCACTCATCAAATATCTTTTTACGTGAAATTCCTCAGGTCAGAATCAATGTCAACCTTCAGAGTACCTTAGTTCCACTTGCAGAACTTCTGAATATGGATTTTATATGGGTGCATGAGGCCGCAACAGTACTTGAATCAACTCTTGCTCATTCTTTAAACATTATAGGCACTAAAACCTTGGTAGTTGAGATGGGCGTTGGCATGCGTATCAATCATGACTGCTGCAACAGCCTTTTAGATGGTATTTTCAATATGCTAAAGCATCTTGGAATGTGGAATGGAAAATGTGTTGAAAAAGTAAAGACTCCTGTGCTTTCAATTGAGGATCAGGTAAGTTTCGTCAATGCCAGCACTTCAGGTGTGTTTATCACCGAAACCCATAATAACCGTCTGGTTAAAAAAGGGGAGACCATAGGTCAGATTGTAAGTTCACTTACAGGTGAGGTTTTAGATGATGTTAAAGCCCCTGATGATGGTCTGATGTTTACTTTAAGAGCCTATCCTATCGTATATGAAGGATCACTTCTGGCACGTATTCACCGTATTGACAAATAAGGTTATCCAATGAAAAAAGAAGTACTATACAGCATGAAGTCCCCATTCAGAGATGACTTCAAGATCATGGGCTACACCTTTGGTGAAGGCAAGAAATCTCTTGCAATCGTAGGCTCAATGCGTGGTGATGAAATTGCTCAGATGTATGTCTGCTCTCAGATTGTCAAAGAGCTGGCCACTTTAGAGACTCACGGCTACCTTGCAAATGATGTATCTATTACTGTAATCCCTTCAGTAAACCCATTCTCTATGAACATCGGCAAGCGCTTCTGGGCTATGGATGATACTGATATCAACCGTATGTTCCCAGGTTACGATTTAGGTGAAACCACCCAGAGAATAGCAGCAGGTCTCTTTAAGAATCTTGATGGATTTGAGTATGGTATTCAGCTGGCATCATTCTATATGCCAGGTGATTTTATACCACATGTCAGAATTTTAAATACTGCAATTGATTATGCTCATGAAGGCTGTGACTTCGGTCTTCCTTATGTTTCCATAAGTGATCCAAGTCCTTTTGATACAACTTTATTAAATTACAACTGGCAGATCTGGAATACCAAGACCTTTTCACTATATGGCGGTACCAATGAAAAGATTGAAGGTATAATCTGCAAGAGCATGGTCAATGCTATTTTACGCTTCATGATTAAAAAGGGGATGGTAAGAAAGAAGTCCTATGATCCTGCCTTTGTTTCAGAGATCATTCACGAAAAGGATCTGATAGTAATTCAGGCACCATCTGCAGGTATCTTCTACCGCAAAAAGAACGCTGGTGACTTCGTTCGTAAAGGTGATGAATTAGGTCGTATCATTGATCCTTATGAGGGAACATTAAAGGCCAGATTATACGCTTATGTCGATGGTATTATGTTCTTTACTCACGACAAGCCTCTATGTCTGCAGAATACTCCGCTCTTTAAGATCTACGGAGCAGAATAAAAATACAAAAGTCAGGAGCAGCCTCCTGACTTTCCTGTCTATTTAGCTTTTAGAAGAACATCAGCATAGATGCTGAATAAAGTTTGTCCCCAAGGCTCATCTCGCTGTCTTTTTTTGCAGTTTTTCTGTTTGAATTGTGCTCTTTCAGGTTTAAGTTCTCATAATAGCTGTTTCTAAAGGCGCTGATCTTGTTTAAATATTCGTTGGTTCTTCTGCGCTCAGGCATAAATTTTCTCATATTACTACCCTCTCTTTATCATAGGTATCCAAACTTGGAAGTGTGTTTTTTTCTAAGTCTTCGCTTTTAATGATAGGAGCTGATAATTAAGAGATTGTCGCTTAATTGTTAAATAGAAGTTAATTTACGAGCTTTTATGTAAAGGAAAAAGGATGGAGGATAGTAAAAAGCCCTCCAAGGGGAGGGCCTTTTTGAGCATAATGGTTAAATTATCTTAAACCAACAGCTAAGTCGTAAGTGCTCTGCATGAACTTGTGTTTCATGTTGTTGATGCACTCGATGATGTCATAATGTACGAGCTCACCGCGCTTTACACCAACGCAGCGACCTGACTCACCACTCTTTAACAGCTCGCAGGCAAAAGCACCCATACGTGATGCTAATACACGATCGATAGCTGATGGTGAACCACCACGCTGAATGTGGCCTAAAACAGTAGCACGTGACTCAAGACCGGTTAACTGCTCAAGCTCTTTTGCCATCTGGTGAACATCAGTCTGGTTTTCGCATACAACTAAGATAGCGTGACGCTTGCCAGCATCGATGCCTTTCTTAATCTCAGCGTAAACCTGCTCTTTGTTCCACTCAACTTCAGGAACAAGAACAGCTTCAACACCGCAGGCAACAGCTGCACATACTGCAAGATCGCCGCAGTGGTGACCCATAACCTCAACAACAGAGATTCTCTTGTGTGATGAGCAGGTATCACGAAGTCTGTCGATAGCTTCAACAGCAGTGTTTAAAGCAGTGTCAAAACCGATAGTAGCGTCAGTACCAGCAATATCGTTATCGATAGTGCCAGGTAAACCGATGCAAGGGAAGCCGAGCTCAGAGATGAGCTTAGCACCCATGTATGAACCGTCACCACCAACAACTACTAAAGCGTCGATGCCGTTCTGCTTCATTACTTCAACGCTTTCCTTACGGATCTGTTCCTGTTTGAACTGTGGGAAACGAGCAGTACCTAAGAAAGTACCACCACGGTTTAACAGATCAGATACAGAGTGGCTAGATAACTGGATGAAGTTGCCAGAATGAAGGCCCTGGTAACCATCACGTACACCAATTACTTCCCAACCATATGATAATGCAGTACGAACAACAGCACGGATTGCTGCGTTCATGCCAGGAGCGTCACCGCCAGAGGTTAATACACCAATTTTTTTAATTGCCATATTATACGTGTCCGTTCAAATGTTGAATTAAGCGTTTGCCTTTGCAGCTTCGATAATAGCAGTAAAATCAGCAGCCTTTAATGAAGCACCGCCAATCAGACCACCGTCGATATCAGGCTGTGAGAATAATTCTGGAGCAGTCTTAGCATTGCATGAACCGCCGTAAAGGATGCGGGTACCATCAGCAACTTCAGCGCTGAAGGTCTTTAAGAACTCACGAATGCCTTTGTGTACATTCTGAGCAATCTCAGGGGTTGCAGTCTTGCCAGTACCGATAGCCCAGATTGGCTCGTAAGCAATGATTGCGCTCTTGAAAGCGTCAATGCCACAGAGATCGATAACAGCCTTGATTTCAGCCTTGCATACATCAAGGGTTTTGCCTGCGTCATATTCAGCCTCTGACTCACCGATGCAGAGAACTGGTACGAGACCGTTGTCTAAAGCAGCCTTGAACTTGGCAGCAACAACTTCATTTGACTCGTTGTGGTAACCACGGCGCTCTGAGTGGCCTACGATAGCATAGGTACAGCCGAATTCCTTTAACATTACAGGAGAATTCTCACCAGTGAAAGCACCAGTAGTGTGGATATCGCAGTCCTCTGAACCCCACTGTAATTTTGAACCAGTTGCTAAGTTCTCAACCATGCCGATGAAGATAGCAGGAGCACAGATTGCTACGTCAACATTAGCAGCAGCGTCAGCAGGTGCTCTGAAAGCATTGATTAAATCAGTCACAGTTGATTTGGTACCGTTTAACTTCCAGTTACCCATTACAACAGGTTTTCTCATGATCAAAATTCCTCAAACTAATAAAGATACAGCTTTAAGCGCTGCGCTATAAAAATCTTTAGGGTCGAGTTTTAAACTGCCTTATGTTTCAAAATCAACTCAAGGTCAATTCCGCTTCAAGGCGCATACTTAAGACTTGCCCATCCAAAAGTGTGTTCTTTAGGCATTTTACTGTCTGATGTCTATCTTGAATAGTTTCATTCAGCATTACTGCCTTGTTCTTCAGGTTACTCACCAAAAAGAGTCTCAACTGAAGCTTATATTCATACACGACCTGATAATAAAGCCTGTCTGAATATAGTGATGCCCTGCAATCTTTAGGTTACCACCTGAATATTTTTGGGCGTCAAACAGATAAACTTGATGTATTTTACTATAAAACTGAGCGTTTGATCTGAATTTTTTGTTAACGTCTGTTATGTCAGCTTTATTTTGGTGCGGAAAATTCAAGAAAAATTTCTAAGACCTGTTTCAGAATGCAAGTCTATTGTCAATGACTCTCAGCTTGCCAATGAAATATATTTGCTTAAAGATGTATTCTTATTGAATACAAAAACGCTCCGTTGAATTAACCTAAAATTCAGCTACAATACGGGTAGTAAACGTATATTTGGAC
>JBJEWY010000032.1:0-12109 GCA_051885305.1 Succinivibrio sp.
GAGTGCATCTAGTTTTGTTTTAAATTTCCATGTGGGAAACTAGAGTTAATAATATCTCAAACTACTTTATTCTAATTGAAACTCTAAAACTTATCTTTTTTACATATGGTTAGGATGGATCTGCTGAAGTGAAGCCATTTTTCTGAAGACATCACAGTTTCCCATAAGTTCATCAAAATTGCCTGAAGCTATTAACTTACCTTTATCAATTACATAAATTTGGTCTGCATCTTTGATTGTAGACAGTCTGTGTGCAATAACAACTCTGGTAACTTTAAGTGATTTTAGATTTTCCATCACCTCACTCTGAGTTACATTATCCAGTGCGCTTGTAGCTTCATCCATTATGATAATCTGTGGTCTGCCTACAAGAGATCTTGCCAGAAGAATTCTCTGTTTCTGTCCTCCAGAAATACTATCATCAGTAATAATTGTATGAATATCCATAGGAAAACTTTTCAGATCTTCTGTCATGCAGGCAAGATCTAAAGCGTCTCTTGCTTCGTTTTCTGTACATTCAGTACCAATTCTTACATTATCCAGAATAGACCCAGAAAACAGGTTATTCTTCTGCATTATGGAGCCTATCTGTGAACGTACAGATCTGAGACTGATAGTATTAAGATCGGTATTGTCATAATAGACAGATCCTGTAGAAGGTTTTATAAAACCAAGCAGAATTTTGATAAGAGTGCTTTTCCCTGCACCAGAAGGCCCAACGATGGCAACGAATTCTCCCTGAGAGATATGCATTGATATATTGTTGAGAACTTTCGTATCAGAATTTTCATAAGAAAAACTTACATCTGATATGTCAATATTTCCATTGAGTCTGCCTATATGTTTAAGGTTAGGCTGTTCTTCTGGTTTTTCTCTAAGTAGAGGTGTTATTCTCTGAATATCAGGCTGAATTGACAGAAATTTCCATATAGCACTAAAGATTCCTGTTATTCCACCTTCAAAAGTTTGAAAAGCTGCCATGAATGCCATGAATACACCAAGAGACATTCCTTTTTCTGAATGCAGCTGCAGATATATAATCATGACATAAAATACAAGCGACACTATAACAGGATAGGTCGAGGAGAAAATTGACTGTATACTCCCGTTTCTTGAAATGATGTATTCGAGTTTTTCCTGCCTATAAAAGCGCTGTAGGAATCTGTTTGTAACTCTGTTTTCCGCTCCTGCCACTCTGATTTTGCAGATCCCCTGAAAAAACTGCCTCAGCATACCTGTGATTTCACCTTCTAGTTTTGCATGGTGTTTTAAAGGATAATAATTCACAGCAGACAGAACGAACATTATCAGGCAGAACAGTAGAGTCATCCCGATACCAGCCAGTGCCAGAACCATGCTGTAGTAAAACATCATAATAATGCCGCTTAGTGCAAAAAGAGAGGACAGGAACTGACCAGTTATAATTGAAAACATTTCGTTCTGTACGGAAACTGCGCCCATTATTCTGTTTGTAAGGTCACCAGTAGTGTACTGCTTTATAAAATTTGGCGACAGTTTAAGCAGACGATCAAACATTCCTGCCATAAATTTCTCAAACTGACTTATAGAAAACAGCATCATCACAAATACAGGCACAATTTTTATAATGGATTGGGCTGTGATAATGACAAAAAGGAAAGTAGAGAGTTCAAGAAGTGCTGAGAATTTTCCATAAGGAATAAGATTGTCAATAATATAACTTGTAAGCAGAGGAGTAATCATTCCTAAAGAGGCAGAGATAATCCCCATAAAGATCATGAGGAGCAGGATGTTATTGCTGCCTGAAAAAATAAATTTCAGCATCTTGAAAATACTAGATGTATCTTCTGGCAACGAAGAATATATGCTATATGCAACAGTGTCGACAGCATCTCTGTTTTTTTGAGAAACAGTGATCTTTTTGCCTGTTTTTGGATCTTTATAGAACACCTTGCCAAAAGAAGATGTAAGCACAACAGGTAGGCCGTGTTTTGTAAAAGAAAGGAGAGGTCTGAAACTTTTATTAAAGAAATCATCCTTTAGGAGAACTTTTCTGAATCTTATATCATATGTATTGAGCTGATTTAGAAATTCCTCCTTAGAGGAAACTTCTCCTGCAAGCGACTCATCAAAGCTGTAATTGTAAATTCGGCAGAGTTCTTTTAATGTAGCTTTTGAATAAAGAGAGAAAAGTTCCTGCTCCTTATACAAGAGAACACTATGCTCTGACTTGATACCTGATAATTTCCGAAAACTATTAAGACTGCTTTCTATGGAAAGCATTGTATTAATGTTTTCAGTAAATTCGCTTTCTTCTTCTGATTTCTGAGACTCTCTGTCAATTACAATCCTGTTTATGAGTGTTTCAAAAGAGGAGACATTAAAAGATTCGAACACAGAATTCTTGCCATCACAAATAGATGCGCTCAGAGTCATGTCTCCTGCCGGTACAATAGCAAGTTCATAGGTGATACCAGATATAATCACAGCATCTGTTTTGCATAGAACATCCTCTTTGGATAGAGTACAGACAAAAATACGCTGTACAGACATGTCATTATGATTAAGAGAAATAAATACATCTCCCTCTCCAGAGGAAACGGAGAGTCTATCGCTTGGCAATTCACTGAATCTGTAGTATCTGCCAGAACTGAGGTTATATGTATTCATGAAATATCACCATCAGCACTCATTAGAGCTTTGTATGGTCCTTCTATACTTATCAGCTCTTCATGACGCCCCTGCTGTACAATCCGCCCATGCTCCAAAACTATAATTTCATCGGCATCCTTAATAGTGCTCAGACGATGAGCAATAATAAGCTGAGTTATTCCTTTCTTTCTGAGCATTCGATCAATCATGTTCTCTGTAGTAGGATCAAGAGAACTTGTTGCTTCATCAAAAATAACCAGAGGAGTATCTTTTGCAAGTACTCTGGCAATTTCAAGCCGCTGGCACTGTCCTCCTGAATAATTTGTTCCTCCTTCTTTTACTTCTTGCGACAGAATACTTCCTCGCTCATGAAGTTCATCAAATAGGCAGGAATCTTTTAGAGCATCTAGAAGCTTCTCCTGTCTGATGCTGTTTGAGAACATATTAAGATTGTCCTTGATGGTGCCTGAAAACAGAGAAACATTCTGATCAACACAGCCAACCATTGAATAGAATTCCTTAAAAGTATAATTTTGGAATGGAATTCCATTGAGAAGGAGTCTTCCCTGTGTTGGAACAAACAGTCCTGCAGCAAGTTTTGCTATGGTTGATTTCCCTGATCCTGATGCCCCTACAACTGCAATTCTAGAACCAGATGGTATTTTAAAAGAAAGATTCTTTATGAAAGGCTCATCAATCTTGCTGTATGAAAATGACACGTTTTCAAACTCAATACAGGCATAAGGCTTTACAAGTTCTGTTCTCTGTATTCTGTCATTTTTAAAATAATCATCATACCGGTAACTGTACACATCGTTGATGGCACTGATATTTGCTTTTAATGTAAAAATATCGGAGCTTGTCTGAATCATAGATAAAAAGGGGGCGGTAAAGCTTGCTGACAGTGTTTGGAAAGCAAATAGTCCACCCAAAGTAAGCTCTCCTTTCATTATTAGCCAGGCTCCAAAACAGAGCATCGACATCGAGCACAACAGGGAGAAGAATTCAGGTATTACACTAAAATACTCTATTAGAACATTCAGTCTGAGCTTTTTTACATTAAGAACAGAAAGCTGATCCATCCATTTAGAGAATAATGTCAGTTCCTTGCCTGAAGACTTAAGAGAATCACTTGCATCGATACCGCTCACAATCAGATTCATCAGTTTTATCTGTTCCATATAGACGCTCTGATTGATAACAGATCTCAGTTTTGTCATGTACAGCATGCAAGCAATATTCACTATCATGAATATAGAGATTAAAAGTGTTAATGCTGGACTGAATATCAGCATTACAAGCAGGAAAAATAATGATACAAAAAATTTTACAAAATTATCGGTAACTGTTGAAAACGTAAGCTGAGCGACCGATGTATTTAAAGACAAACGGTTTTGCAGATCTATGGATGGTCTTTGTAGGAAAAAGAAAATAGGCATCTTCAGAAGATATCTGAACATACCGACCGTTCGTGAGCACGACAGCTGAACTTTTCCCTGTCTTAAGGCTTTATCCATAATCCATCGAAGGACAGACTGCAGTACCAGCATTAGAACAAACAGGCAGACTACGGGTAGCATCCATGATTTCTCTGAAGGTATAATATTGTCAACAAATACCTTCATAATGCATGGTATCGCAAGGCCAGGAATAACCAAAAGAAAAGAGCTCCAAATCACAGACAGCATCACTGCCCCAGTGTTTTTAAGCATTGGCAGCACTATTTTTATTACGCTGTCCTTTTGTCCACCCTTTTCAAATCCAGCATCTGGTTTTAGAAAAAGAGCTACCCCTGTATAGTTGTTTTCAAAAGTTTCTCTGTCAACAGTTCTTGGGCCAGATGCAGGATCATTTATATAAAAATACCTGTGGTTCTTAGAGCATCCTTCAAAAACAACATAATGATTAAATCCCCAATATAAGATCAGTGGACCGTCAAAATTTAGCAGATCATCTAAAAGAATGCGGTAACCTTTTGCCTGCATGTGATAGTTTCTTGCAGTCTGAACAATAGTTGATGCTTTACATCCGTTTCTGCTAATACCGAGTTCTACTCGTAAAACATCAAGAGGAACATACCTTCCGTAATAGCCAAGGATCATGGAAAAACAGGCAGCACCACATTCAGTTGCTTCCATCTGCAGAACAATAGGTGTTTTTTTTCTCCTTGAAATCTGCATCGTCTCTCCGTTGCTATTGTTTATCTGGGGAATAAAGAGATGTCTTATCAGAAAACATTTCATATAATGCCGGTATCACGTAAGAGATAGGACTCCTTGATTCAACGTCAACAATTACAGTTCCAGTAACACCATTTTCGATTCTGTCAGGACTTCCTTTCTTGCTTGTCCATGCATAACCAGAAACAGTTGAACTGTCTTCAAGAGGTTCTATTTCAATTTTTAGCACCGCCTTATGCGCAGTTAAGGCAGCCGATAGGGCAGCATTACTAAGTTCTGCCATTACAGTTTCCTCATTCACTGGAGCCAGACCAACCTTTTTTACTACACATTTTATGTAACCGTATTTTGATGCAGGAGCAATAAAAGGCGAAAAATAAGCCTGCATTCCCTCTTTTACACGTTTTCCTTCTTCTGGAGGAAGATATCCTGAAAAATAAACACCCTTGCTCCGGTCCGCTACCAAAGCTACTACATCACCAATATTTACAAAATCATTTTCCTTTTTCAGAATTTCTACAACTGTTCCCTTATGGTGAGTTCTAAGAACTGTTGATTCATTAAAGACACTTCTTGCAGCTTCAAGTTCATGTTGTTTATTTACTAGCTGCTGCTTTATTGAAACTAGCTTCTGCTGTGTTTCCCAATCCTGCATTCTGATTTTTTCTTCATTTTCCAGAAGCTGGATAAATAAATTCTGTATTGATGTTTCTGAGCTGATAACCTGATCGTATAGTCTGTAGTATTCAAGCTTAGAAACAGTTCCCACTTTTACAAGGTTTTTAGAAAGATCCTTCATCTCCTTATCATGCTTTTTTCTAAGTTCAAGCATCTGTCTTATCTCATTGAGCGTGATCGTTCTTTTTTCGCTTATCCGTCCAAACTGAGAGTTATAGGTATCAAGGGCATCTTTTAATGTTTTGTCGTCAATCTGCAACGATTTGTATTCAGATTCAATTCTGCTCAGATTAAGAGACTGTTCAGGATTATTGATAAGACCTATAACTTCGTCCTCTTTTACGGCATCTCCTTCCTTTATGCTTAGCTCATCAAGGCGTCCGCTTCCGAAAGACACAACCTTACTTACACCTCCTTTTAACAGAACAATACCCGTACCCTTGACTGTTTCTGACACAGTTCCCAAAAATCCCCACGCACTTATGCCTAGCAACAGTATGGTCACTCCTAACAGAATAAGATATCTGTATCCTGTTCTTACACTGGTCAGCTCATAGCTAATGTCAGAAATACTTGCATTGTGTAATGCTTTTTTTGAATAATCTATTTTCATAAGATGGGCTTTCCAAGGAGGCCAAAAAAATATCTCCAATGGAGATATTTTTTTTACAAGGTTTCACTGTTAATAACTTGGAGTCGAAAAAGTACTATCAGTAGTCAGATATTGTTTTACATTATGCTTATCAAGTTGTGCTTTAAATGTACTCAATCCAGTGTATCTATAACTTTGGGAAAGACCATTTACACCAATAGCGCAACAATAATCCTTTCGAGTCTCATTATAAAAAAACTGTATACCTGGGCAGGCTTTTGCAATTTCTCTTGCCAGATCAGAGTCTGGAACTCCAGATACAGCAATATTGGCACCAGCAGAAACAGAATCTAACTGTTCATCTGATAACTCTAAAATATCAGCCATAAATTTCTCCTTAGTAAAGTTGTTCGATATATCTGCTTTGCGAACACGATTATTCATTGTTATCACTGAATTCAGTCATTGGTGGTATCTGCCATTCATGAAAGACCGCATCACCGCATTGAAACAAAACACTGTATCAATTATTTCCTCCTGAAAATTACAGGTCATATTTGTTCTGCTGTGTGTATATCCACATCTGCTACTTACTATATATGGTAGGTCTCTGAAATATCAGCGAATTATAAAATTATCAGTCTGTTTTACACTATACCGAATCGTGTTTTATATTCTCATTTAACGTGTATAGTACAGATAGCCTGATAAGCAAGTTATAAAGTGAAAAAGTGTGAGTTCTCGTAACTTCCTGTTTCATCACAGCAAGTTCTTATGTAAAGTATTATGCACACGTGCTGATGGTATTTTGGAAGGCAAGTTGACATGTTTAGTCAGATTTTTTAGCTGGAGCTGAATCATATTGTCACGTAGGATTTAGCAAGATTATTCTGATCATCAAAGATAAATTTTCAATGTATATACAGCTATAGGTAACGCTAGTGGTAACTTTACATCATATATATAACAATAAGCAGAAAAGTCCTAGCTAAATTCGGAACATTTTTAACTATAATTTGGTAGAAGAAATTTTTGCAAAGAAATGTTTAGCGGTTTTTGAGAAATAGGTTTTGAAATTTATTTGAATTAATTACATGATATAGCACAGTTCACGTATTAACTCAGACCATTCTAAGCAATCAGTAAAAAAAGAAAAGTTTCACAATCAAGGAGATTTATCATGAGTGATGTAAAAATAATTGCAACAAAAGATGCACCTGCAGCAATCGGCCCTTATGTACAGGGCAAGGTTGTAGGCGATCTGTTATTTGCTTCAGGTCAGATCCCTTTAGTACCTGCAACAGGTGAAATGGCTCAGGGCGGAATAGAAGAGCAGGCCCGTCAGGCTTTAAACAATGTTAAGGCCTTAGTAGAGGCAGCAGGTTCTGATTTAACCAAAGTTATCAAAACCACCTGTTTTTTAAAGGATATTGCTGATTTTGCAAAATTCAATGCAGTTTATTCAGAGTTCTTCAAGGAGAACCCACCTGCACGTTCATGCGTTGGCGGTATTGATTTACCAAAAGGCGCTTTATGCGAAATTGAAGTAATCGCCAAGATTTAGTAAAGGATTTTCTTTAGCTTTTTATCAAATCTCATCTTGAAGTTTATATGAAATATCTTTTTGTATTAAGACAGCCTTGTACTGCAAAGAAAGTTCATGAAACGGTACTGTCACTACTGTCAAAGATTAAATGTGACGGTAAAGATGAGATTTTAGCGGTGTTTTTTACAGAAGGAGCGGTATCACTTTCAGTATCTTCCTTTGAGATAAGTGATCTTGAAGAGACTGCAAAGAGTTATCAGCTCTTTTCGAGAGATTCAGGAGTAAGACTTCTAGTCTGCGGAAGAGCCTATAAGGAATCTGGACTTGCAAAAGACAGATTAAGAGAACAGTTTGAACTGTCAGGCAACATGGAATTGTCTATGATGATAGCTGATGCTGACAAAGTATTGGAGTTTTAATGATCCTGATAGTTTTAGCATCAGATCCGATGCGATCATCTTTTTACGAGATGGGAATAGAAACTTCCATAAATTTTTCTGATGCTGGATCTGATGTGGAAGTGGTAATTGAAGGTGACTTTTTAAGGGCTCTTAAAAATTCTGATGACAATAGTGTGCACCTCAAAAAATTACGCCAGCTTGAACTGTATGACATAAAGACATACACCTTTGATGATGATTCAAGACTTTTTGAGATCTTCGATGGCTTGATAAAAACATCAGACAGAAGATTCTTTGATAATAAAAAGGTTGTGGTTTTCTGATGGTTCATCTTGTTTTTTCTTCAAACGGATTTGATACATGTTTAAACTTCATAAATGAAGGCGACAGCCTTTACCTTTTTACTCAAAGCTATGAGCCTAAAAAACTTCCTTCAATTCCTAATGTAAAGATAAATAAAGTATCAGACAGCTGTTTTGAAGACAGACTGTACCTTGATCTTATAAACGAAGACTCATCCATAAGAAGTTACTATTAACAGGATGAGAGCCGACATAAAGATATTCGCCTATCTTTTCTCCTAACATAACGTATTTTAAGAACTTTATCTGTAAGCCGAACTGATTTATATCGGATCCAAAAGAATATCTAGCGGAATTTCATGATATTAATATCCTTTAAAATCAAAAGGATATTAATGCCTTACAGTAAAATTAAGAATAGTAAAGTTCAACATGCTGATTTACAAAGAAAAATAATAATTTTTTTCTAAATCCGATGCGGTCTTTTCAGTGCAAAAAATAATTGACCTTTGCTTTCTTTTTGTATTAGAATTCATAATCCCTAATTTTGTGGGGAGATAGTAAGATCTGTCCATTTTGGACTAACAGGAGATTTTAAACTAATGTCTACTATTAATCAGTTGGTTCGCAAGCCACGCGTTAAAGTAGTTTCTAAGAACAAGGTTCCAGCTCTGGAAGCTTGCCCTCAGAAGCGTGGTGTTTGCACCCGTGTTTATGCAACCAAGCCTAAGAAACCTAACTCAGCTATGCGTAAGGTTTGCCGTGTTCGTTTAACTAACGGTTTTGAAGTTACTTCATACATCGGTGGTGAGGGTCACAACCTTCAGGAACACTCAGTTGTAATGATTCGTGGCGGTCGTGTTAAGGATCTGCCAGGTGTTCGTTACCACACCATTCGTGGTTCTTTAGACTGCGCTGGTGTTAAAGACCGCAAACAGGGTCGCTCTAAGTACGGTGTAAAGAAGCCTAAGGCTTAATAAACCCTAAAAGAGTAAGGCCAAACAAGTTTAGTTATTTTTTAAGGTTTTGGAAAACCCTGAAATTTAAGAGGATTTTATAAATGCCTAGACGTCGTGAAGTTGCTCAGCGTAAGATTTTGCCTGATCCAAAATTCAACTCTGAGTTATTAGCAAAGTTCATTAATGTTGTAATGCTTGATGGCAAGAAGTCAATTGCTGAAGCCATCGTTTATGGTGCATTAGACACCGTGTCTGAGAAGAGCGGCAAGGACCACCTCGCCCTGTTTGAGGAGGCACTTGAGCACATTCGTCCTGATGTTGAAGTTAAGTCACGCCGTGTTGGTGGTGCTAACTATCAGGTTCCAGTTGAAGTTCGTCCAGCACGCGGTAACGCTCTGGCAATGCGTTGGTTAGTTGATGCTGCCCGCTCACGTCATGAGAAGAGCATGGCTGCACGTTTAGCTGCCGAAATGTCAGACGCAGTAGAAAACAAAGGTACTGCCGTTAAGAAGCGCGAAGATGTTCATCGTATGGCCGAAGCCAACAAGGCATTCAGCCACTTCCGCTGGTAGTACAGGAGATAATTTATTATGGCTCGTGAAACAGCGATTAAACTGTACCGCAATATCGGTATCAGTGCTCACATTGATGCTGGTAAGACCACTACTACAGAACGTATTCTGTTCTACACCGGTAAGACCCACAAGATTGGTGAGGTTCATGACGGTGCTGCTACCATGGACTGGATGGTTCAGGAGCAGGAGCGTGGTATTACTATTACTTCTGCTGCTACTACCTGCTACTGGCATGGTATGGCAAATCAGTGGAAGACCCCATATCGTTTCAACATCATCGACACCCCAGGCCACGTAGACTTCACTGTTGAAGTTGAGCGTTCTATGCGTGTTTTAGATGGTGCAGTTATGGTTTACTGTGCTGTAGGCGGTGTTCAGCCTCAGTCAGAAACCGTATGGCGTCAGGCTGTGAAGTATAAGGTACCACGTATTGCCTTCGTTAATAAGATGGACCGTACCGGTGCTAACTTCCTGCGTGTAGTTGAGCAGATCAAAACCCGTTTAAAGGGTAACCCTGTTCCATTAATGCTCCCAATCGGTAAAGAAGATACTTTCGTTGGTGTAGTTGACCTGATCAAGCGTAAGGCTATTGACTGGGACGATGAGTCTCAGGGTATCAAGTTTGAGTACACCGATATTCCTGCTGATATGGTTGAGCTCGTTGAAGAGTGGCGTACCAAGCTTGTTGAGTCAGCTGCTGAAGCTAATGAGACTCTGATGGACAAGTTCTTCGGTGGTGAAGAGCTGACCGAAGAGGAAATCAAGGCTGGTCTCCGTGAGCGTACACTGCGCAACGAAATCATTCCAATGTGCTGCGGTTCAGCATTCAAGAACAAGGGTGTTCAGGCTATGCTTGACGCTGTTGTTGAGTACTTACCATCACCTGCTGATGTACCTGATGTTGAGGGTAAGACCTTAACTGGTGAACCAGATACACGTAAGGCTGATGATGCTGCTCCATTCTCAGCATTAGCATTCAAGCTTGCAAACGATCCATTCGTTGGTAACCTGACCTTCCTGCGTTGCTACTCAGGTAAGATCAACTCAGGTGACACCGTAATGAACTCTGATAAGCAGAAGCGTGAGCGTTTCGGCCGTTTAGTTCAGATGCACGCTAACTCCCGTAAGGAAGTTAAAGAAGTTTATGCTGGCGACATTGTTGCAGCTATCGGCTTAAAGGAAACCACCACTGGTGATACCCTCTGCGATCCAGAGAATCCAATTCTGTTAGAGTCTATCGAGTTCCCAGAGCCAGTTATCTCTGTGGCTGTTGAGCCAAAGACCAAGGCTGACCAGGAAAAGATGGCTTTAGCTTTAAACCGTCTTGCTCAGGAAGATCCTTCATTCCGTGTTCGCACCGATGAGGAATCAGGCCAGACCATTATTTCAGGTATGGGTGAGCTTCACCTTGATATTATCGTTGACCGTATGCGTCGTGAGTTCAACGTTGAGTGCAACGTTGGTAAGCCACAGGTAGCATATCGTGAGACCATCAAGGCTAAGATCGAGCAGGAAGGCAAGTTCGTACGTCAGTCTGGTGGTCGTGGTCAGTACGGTCACTGCTGGTTACGTATCGAGCCTTTAGAGCAGGGCAAGGGTTACGAGTTCGTTAACGAAATCGTTGGTGGTGTTGTTCCTAAGGAATACGTACCTGCAATTGATAAGGGCGTTCAGGAGCAGATTGCTAACGGTGTTATCGCCGGTTATCCTGTAGTTGACGTTAAGGTTACCGTATTTGACGGTTCTTACCACGAAGTTGACTCCTCTGAAATGGCATTCAAGATTGCCGCTTCTATGGCTTTCAAAGATGGCTTCAAGAAGGCACAGCCTGTTCTTTTAGAGCCTTTAATGAAGGTTGAAGTTGATACTCCAGAGGATTACATGGGTGACGTTATCGGTGACTTAAACCGTCGTCGTGCTATCGTAGAAGGCATGGAAGATGGCCCTATGGGCAAGATCGTTCATGCAATGGTACCTCTCGGTGAGATGTTCGGTTATGCAACCGATCTTCGTTCACAGACCCAGGGCCGCGCTTCATACGTAATGGAATTCGGTCACTATGCTGAAGCTCCAAGAAACATTGCTGATGCAGTAATCGCTGAGCGTCAGACCAAGTCTGAATAATTTTTTAAATTTGATTTTTAACTGGTGCGGTTAACCCCGCACCTCTAAAAAACTAAAGGAAATATTAAAAATGGCAAAAGAGAAGTTTGTCCGTGGCAAGACCCACGTAAACGTTGGCACC
>JBJEWY010000033.1:0-12019 GCA_051885305.1 Succinivibrio sp.
ATCCAAGAGTAGATCTGGATTTAATTAAATTTTTTATCTGGGAAACTCGAGTTACAAGGAAATACATATATATGCTATTGAAAAAAATATTCTTAGGCATACTGCTGTGCCTGTCTGCATCAGTTTATGCAAACGCAAAAGAACTAAAAATTGTTACTACATCTTTCCCTCAGTATGATCTGGCATATCAGGTAACCAAAGGCGCAGGCACTGTTACCATGCTTTTAAAACCAGGAGCTGAGGCACACAGTTTTGAACCAACTCCAAAGGACATACAGAGCATTTTGCACTCTGACCTTTTTATCTATAACGGTGGTGAGAATGATGAATGGATCGAGGGATTACTTGATTCAACAGACAAGAAAATCAGTACTCTCATTTTTACCCATGAGGTAAAACAGATCCCTGAAGAAGAGAAAAACGGCATGCAGCATGAGGAAGAGGACGAGGATGACCATCATCATGAAATCGAACTTGATGAGCATGTCTGGACAAGTCCTGTAAATGTCATCGCCTTAATTGATGCCATCAAAAATAAAGTATCAGCTCTTGACCCTGAAAATGCAGAAATCTACAGCAAAAATGCCGAAGAGTACAAAGCAAAGTTCAAAGAGCTTGATAGTGAGTTTACAAAGGTTGCAGCAAACGACAATTCAAGACTCCTTGTATTTGCCGATAGATTCCCTATTCTGTACTTTGTAAAACAGTACGGCTATGACTACTACGCAGCATTTAAAGGCTGTTCAAATGATACAGAAGTGTCACCTGCCACTTTAAAATTTCTCATTAGCAAGGTAAAAGAGAATAACTTAAAATATATCTATAAAATTGAGTTAAGCTCTGACAGTATTGCCAATTCAGTTGCAGAAGCAACCGGTGCTGAAATTCTGACTTTCAAGACCGGACATAATGTTACTGTTGAGGAATTTGAAAAAGGCATCAGTCTGTATCAGATTTATCTTGATAACCTTAACATTTTAAAAATGCAGTCTAACTAAAGGCTAAGAGGCGGCCATGCCGCCTCTTAATTCTTGAAAAAAATTGCTATGTGTAAAAAACTTTTAAGCATAAATTCTCTATCAAAATCTTTTGCCGACATAAAGATACTGAAAAATGTCTCTTTTGATGTCGCTGAAGGTGAATATGTCGCAATTGTAGGTCCAAATGGAGCTGGCAAGTCAACGCTTATTAAAGAGGTGTTAAACAACACCAAGGCTGTAGCTTTAAATCCTTGCTTAAAACAGTGCGGGTTTGGTTATTTAAGTCAGATAAATACCACTGTAAAGAATTTTCCATGTACAGTTAAAGAGATTTTAAGATCAGCCCAGAGAAACAGGATATCTTTTATTCCATGGCTCAACAAGAAGGCTGACAAGGAGCTTGCAGAGCTTGCATCCTCACTTTCAATAAGTGATCTTCTAGATAAGTCATACATGACATTATCTGGAGGTCAGAAACGCAGAATTCTGCTTGCAAGAGCTCTGCTTACTGGTTCAAAGCTTCTGGTATTTGACGAGCCTGTAGCAGGACTTGATACTGTAGCATCTGATCTGATGTATAAAACCTTAAAAAAACTCAATGAAGATGGAATTACCATCCTAATGATAAGTCATGATCTAAAGAGGATCTGTAAAGAGGCCTCAAGAATCATCTATCTTAATCATGAGATCCGCTTTGATGGATCAGCAAGCGATTTTGAGAAAACTTCATATTTTGAAAAACTGCAGGATATTTCATGATAGAGTCATTTGTTTCCATGTTTGAATACCCCTTCATGGTAAGGGCTCTTATCGCAGGTGTTATGCTTTCAGCCTGTGCTGCCGTATTAGGTATAAGTCTTGTGCTCAAGCACTTTTCCATGATGGGTGATGGTCTATCCCATGTTGCTTTTGCAACTTTAGCTATTGCGGTTGTAACAAAAACATCCCCTCTTTTTGTCTCTCTGCCTCTTGTAATGTTTACAGCCTTTGTGCTTTTGTGCCTTGGAAACGCCAGCAGAGTAAATCATGATGCAGCAATTGCACTGACATCAACAACAGCACTTGCAACTGGTGTAATGATTCTGTCTTTGACAACAGGAATGAATACCGATGTGTGCAACTACCTCTTTGGCAGTATTTTAGGTCTTAAAAAATCAGATCTTTATATAAGTATCATTATCTGCTCACTCATTCTGCTCTTTTATGTCATTTGCTATTCAAAATTCTTTGCCATTACCTTTGATGAGAATTTTTCTAAGGCATCAGGAATCAGACTGACTTTCTGGAATATGGCACTTGCACTGATGAGTGCGGCTGTAATTGTTCTTGGAATGCGTATGATGGGCGCTCTTTTGATTTCAAACCTTTTAGTGCTCCCTGCGCTTACTTCAATGCAGACATTCAGAAGCTTTAAAAACGTTGTCCTCTACGCAGTAGCTATTGCAATAGTTTCTTTTACTGCAGGACTTTTTATCTCCTATCATTATTCAACACCAACAGGTGCTTCAGTTGTTCTGTGTAACCTGACTCTGTTTGCTGTTCACTTAATTGTCGGAAGAGCCAGACGATGAAAAAACTTATTTTCTGCCTGCTGATGCTTATGTCATTGAACTCTTATACAAAAGAGATTGTCATCAAAGACAAGATGTTTATCACCACCATCAATGACATCTACGTAAATCTTGAGGATTACAAGAATGACACCATCACCTTTGAAGGTATGTACGAAAATGGATACTTTGATGATCCTGAATTTGAAGGAAGACTGTTCCCTTTTGTATACAGATTAGGTCCTGGATGCTGCTTTAATGACACTTATGCAGGAATGTATCTTGAGTATGATGGCGAGTTACCTCCAGAGGGCAGCTGGCTTAAAGTTTCAGGACACGCCAAATACTTTGAGCACAATGGCTTTACTGATCTGTTTTTGGTTGTTGATAAACTTGAAGTAATGGAAAAAGCAGGAAATCTGACAGTAAAAGACTGAAACTTAAATTTAATTCCTAAATGCATTGTAAAGAGCAAAGAGTTCTTCTTTGCTTAGAGGGCGTGGTGCTACCTGCCAGGATCGAACTGGCGGCCTACTGATTACGAATCAGTTGCTCTACCAACTGAGCCAAGGTAGCACAACAGACAGATATTGTAATTAAATTAAAAGACAATAGCAATCAGCCAGTTATCCTGTGAAAGGCCATATATTTCAGGATAAAGCCTCTACATTACGCTTCATTGAACACTATAGGTTATAATTCCGATACCAAAATTCAAAGTCATAAGTACACTTTAAACCTCTGTTCAAAGGAAATACCATGGTTAACTACAGACCTGTTATCATTAACGCCATAGCTTTAGTTGCACTGTTTATTTTTGCAGCCAACTCATATGCAACAATTCCTCACTCCCTGCCTCGCATTGCTCTGCTTTTTGCAGGCTCATTTGTTCTTATCATTATGGCATTTGAATACAATCGCAGTAAGCACCGCTTCAAAGCAGGATTCACTTTTGCTCTGGCATTCCTTCCATGGGTTTACTATATGCAGCTGCGTTATCTTTCAGGAAGCTTTGATATTCCTTCAGATACCATGCTGACAACATATGGTCCTGTGATGGTGGTATACAATCTGTTCAGATATCCCCTTCTGATCATTGTCTTCGCATTTTTTGTCTTTTCTTTTTTAAATGCTTTCAGAGGAATTAACTCAAGAGACTAAGGATGGCAAAATTGTTGAGTATTTTGTTGTCATTAGTGGAAAATACTTGACCTCAGATCAAGTATAATACTTGCAATTTATTTTTAGTTGAAATTTAGAGGTTAAAATGGCACAGCTTAATGGAGTTGCATTAGTAGGCGACGTTGGCGGTACTAACGCAAGATTATCCTTAGTAAATCTCGCTGATGGTTCTCTTTCAAACACCATCGTTTATTCATCAGTTGATAACGACTCACTTGAAAAAGTAATTGTAAAGTACAGAGAAGAGACTGGTGCACAGTTCGATTCAGCCTGTATTGCTATCGCCTGCCCTCTCAATGGCGACTACATCAAGATGACCAACAACCCATGGGAATTCTCTATTTCACAGATGCAGAAGAACCTTGGTTTAAAGCAGCTTATCTTTATCAATGACTTCACTGCCATGTCCATGAGTACAGTTGCCATTTCAAAAGATGAAATGACCCAGGTAGGCGGCAATGATCGCGTTGATGATGCTCCTCGCGCAATCTACGGTGCAGGCACTGGCCTTGGCGTAGGTTATCTTGTAAAGGTTGACGGCAAATGGCGTCCTTTCAGCTCTGAAGGTGGTCATGTTGATATTGCTGCTACAAATTCACGCCAGGATGAGATTGTTCGCGAGCTTCGCAAGAAGTTTGAACATGTTTCAGCTGAGCGCCTACTCTCAGGTCAGGGTCTTGTAAACCTCTATACAGCAATTGCCACATTAAATGGTCATGAAGTTAAAGATGTAGAGCCTTGCAATGTAACTGCAGGTGCTTTTGCTGATACTCCATGCCCTGACTGCAAGGAAGCCGTAGATCAGTTCTGCGCTTTAATGGGGTCATTTGGCTCTAACCTCTACGTAAACCTGTTAACCAATGGTGGTGTTTACATCGCTGGCGGTATTGTTCCACGTTTCGTTGATTACTTTATGAACTCAACATTCCGCAAGGAATTTGACAATGAAGGACGTTACAGTGATTTTGTAAAGAAAGTACCTGTATACATCATCTCTCACAAGGATGCAGGTCTTTTAGGTGCAGGTGCATATCTGCGTCAGGAATTAGGTGCATCTCTCTAATTAGAAATACTAGAGCTCTTTGAGCAACTCTAAAGGGAAGTCTAAAAAAGGACTTCCCTATTTTTTCCTGAGTTTATTTAGACAAAAAAATTACCCCATTTAGCTTTCTAAACAGTTTAGAAACAAATGGGGTAATCTGTCAGATCTTAATCGAGGAAGCCTCTTAAGCCCTGAGATCTGCATGGATGACGCAGTTTTCTCAAAGCTTTGGCTTCAATCTGACGAATACGCTCACGGGTAACACCAAACTGACGTCCAACCTCTTCTAAGGTATGGTCAGATGGCATACCAATACCAAAACGCATTCTCAGAACCTGAGCCTCTCTTGGTGGCATTTCATCTAAAACACCGTTGATGGCATTCTTGAGGCTCTCAGATGTAGCAGCTTCTGCTGGTACTACAATTGAGCTGTCCTCAATGAAATCTCCAAGATGTGAATCATCGTCATCACCAACAGGAGTCTCAAGTGAAATTGGCTCCTTGGCGATCTTCATGACCTTGCGGATCTTCTCCTCAGGTAAGCCCATCTTTGAGGCCAGTTCTTCAGGAGTTGGCTCTCTGCCCTTCTCCTGTAACATCTGACGGCTGATACGATTGAGTTTGTTGATAGTCTCAATCATATGTACAGGAATACGAATTGTTCTTGCCTGATCAGCAATTGAACGTGTAATAGCCTGACGGATCCACCATGTTGCATAAGTTGAGAACTTGTAACCGCGACGGTATTCAAACTTGTCAACAGCCTTCATCAGACCGATGTTGCCTTCCTGAATCAGATCAAGGAACTGCAGACCACGATTGGTGTACTTTTTGGCAATGGAAATAACCAGACGGAGGTTGGCCTCAACCATTTCCTTCTTAGCTTTCTTGGCCATGGCATCACCCATCATGATCCTCTTTGAGAGATCACGAAGTCTTGGAATTGCAATTCCAGATTCCTCTTCAATTTCCTTCAGGGCATTCACGCACTTTTCAACGTCTGCCTGATATTCCTTGAATTTTGCAAAAGAGGCTTTCTTACCCTTGCAGGCTTTTTCAAACCACTCCATGTTGGCAACGTCGTCGTTCTCATTGTAGAACTTTTTGAGTTCATCAATCTTCATGCCGCAACGACCAACAGCGATCTCACGAATTCTGCGATCCTGTTTTTTAACACGATCCATCATTTCGTGCATCTTACGAAGCAGACTTTCAAGCTGTGAAGGAACAATCTTGAAGTTCTGGAAGATTTCAATAAGTTTCTCAAGCTCTTTCTTGTACTTCTTGTCAGTTGTAGACTTCTGACGGGCAATAGTCACCTTATCAAACTGAACTCTAAGCTCAGTGAAACGACGCCTGGTTTCCTCTGGATCTGGACCTGACTCACTGTCGTTTGGAGAATCTGCACCATCATCGGCATCTTCATCATCAAGATCGTCATCTTCAATCTTGTCTTTCTTTGATGACTTCTTACCTTTACTCTTAGACTCATCAACTAGGACATCGTCTTCCTCGTCCATAGCTTCAAGCTCTTTATCAAGTTCGGCTTCAGCATTCTCATCGATAATTTCATCGACATCATCTACATTATCATCAGCGGAGGTTGGATCTGAAAAACCATTGATAATATCACCCAGCTTAATCTCAGACATTGGGTCTAAGGTCATTTCATAACGGGCGAACAGTTCTTCCATGGCCATAGGATATTCAACAAGACACATCTGAACATCACTGGTACCCTTTTCAATGCGCTTTGAAATCTCAATTTCGTCTTTGCGGGTTAAAAGGGATACGTTACCCATCTCACGCATGTACATGCGCACTGGGTCGGTTGTACGACCGATATCTACAGAACTATCGAGCTGATTTGCTACGATCTCAACATCTTCAGAATCTGTTGATGCTCCACCATTCAAAAGAAGATCATCAGTCTCAGGAGGGGTATCACAGACAGTAATACCCATGTCGATGAAGGTCTGAATGAATACAGACAGCTGATCACCACTGATAATATCAGGTGGAATCAAATCATTAATTTCATCAACTGTTAAATAGCCCTGTTCTTTTCCTTTGGCGATCAGTTGCTTAAATTCTGTACTGGCTGATTGATTGTTATCCATTATATAAATATCCTAGGAGCTGTAGTCATTAAAGACACAAAAGGGGAAGGGGTTTCCCCCTTTCCCACTGACTTAATATTTATAGGTTACAAAAACGCAAAAAGCAAAATTATTTTCAAAAAAATAATTATAGAGCAAAAATTATTTTCAGAAAAAAACTAAAACCTTAAGCGTCAATGTCCATGTCATCAGGGAATGATGCATTGTGGTAAACATTCTGAACATCATCAAGATCTTCTAATGCATCAATCATGCGCATGCACTTGGCAGCAGTTTCACCATCTAAGTTAGCCTCGGTTGATGGAACCATTGAAACTTCTGCGTTCAGAGGCTTGATACCAGCCTTCTCGAAAGCTTCAACAACATCAGCAAAAGCCTCAGGTGAAGTGTAAACATCAATTGAACCGTCATCGTTGGTTACAATATCGTCTGCACCGGCTTCAAGACCGATTTCCATTGCCTTCTCTTCGTCAATGTTCATCTTGCCGTCTTCATCCTCAGCAAAGCTGATTACACCCTTTTTGGTGAACAGATAGTTTACTGAGCCAGAGGTACCAAGATTACCACCGAACTTGGTGAAAGCATGGCGTACATCAGATGCGGTACGATTGTGATTATCTGTCATGCACTCAACCATAACAGCTACACCGCCAACACCATAACCTTCATAGGTGATGTTCTCAAGATCAGCACCTTCACCGCCACCAATACCACGCTCAACAGCGCGCTTGATGGTATCACGGGTCATGTTCTGAGCTAAAGCTGCAACTACAGCTGAACGCAGACGTGGGTTTGATGACTCATCACCACCACCCATACGGGCAGCTGTTGTAATTTCACGAATTAACTTGGTAAAAACCTTACCACGTTTTGCGTCCTGGGCTGCTTTACGGAAACGAATATTAGCCCACTTGGAATGTCCTGACATTTTATTCTCCTAAATTAACAACGCTAGGCGCTATTTCTCGTAATCGGTTATTGAAACTGCAAGCTCGTTCAATGCTTCTGCACTTGCCACATTTGGCGCATCAGTCATCAGACATGCTGCGGCAGTGGTCTTAGGGAAAGCAATCACATCACGGATGTTGTCGGTACCAGTTAAAAGCATGGTTACACGATCAAGACCGAAAGCAAGACCTGCATGTGGAGGTGCACCAAAAGAAAGAGCATCAAGCAGGAAACCAAACTTCTGACGGGCTTCTTCCTTTGAGATGCCTAATACTGTAAACACGGCATTCTGCATATTTTCGTCATAGATACGAACAGAACCGCCACCTGACTCATAACCGTTTATAACAAGATCATATGCATCAGCGTATACTGACATAGGATCATCAATCAGCTGCTGAGGAGTTACATCCTTAGGAGCTGTAAATGGGTGATGCATTGCAGTAAGACCTGCTTCTTCTGTCATTTCAAACATAGGGAAATCAACAACCCATAAAGCCTTGTAACCCTCTCCTACGAGATTATGATCATGTGCTGTGCGGCATCTTAAAGATCCCATTGCATTGGCAGTCTTTAATCTCTCACCGCAACCGATAAACACGATATCACCATCTTTAGCGCCTACAGCATTGACAATAGAGAGCTGTTCTGATTCTGTTACATGCTTTCCAATTGATGATTTCAAGCCTTCAGCGCCCTGGGCAATGCTGTTAACCTTGATGTAGATAAGACCTGAACCACCCATCTTCTTGACGTAATCTGTGTAATCATCAATCTGACGACGGCTTAAAGCGGCTCCACCTGGAAGAGAGAATGCAATTACCCTGCCTTTAGGGTCATTAGCTGGCTCTGAGAGAACCTTAAACTCACAGTTCTTTACTGTCTCATCAATGATCTTGAGTTCATAGCTGATTCTGAGGTCTGGCTTGTCTGAACCATAACGATCCATTGCCTCTTCCCATGACATTACAGGAAGTTTACCTAAATCAACACCTTTAATCTCTTTGAAGAGTTCACGCATCATCTCTTCAGTGACATCTCTTACATCCTGAGAAGTCATAAATGAGGTTTCAATATCGATCTGAGTGAACTCTGGCTGTCTGTCAGCACGTAAGTCCTCATCACGGAAACACTTTACAATCTGATAATAACGGTCATAGCCTGCGATCATCAGAAGCTGCTTGAACAGCTGAGGAGACTGAGGCAGAGCATAGAATTTGCCATGATGAATTCGTGATGGAACAAGATAATCACGTGCGCCTTCTGGAGTTGCCTTGGTCAGCATTGGGGTTTCAATGTCCAAAAAGCCATTCTCATCTAAGAAATGTCTTACAAAATGGGTGATCTTTGCTCTTGTTACAAGCTTATCAACCATCTGAGGGCGTCTTAAATCAAGATATCTGTATCTTAAACGCTGCTCTTCAGTATTATCCTGATTAAAATCTAATGGCAGAACACCAGCTTTGTTGAAGATCTTGAGCTCATTTGCATAAACTTCAATCTCGCCAGTGGACATCTTTTTATTTACCTGATCGTCAGGACGAGCTTTAACAGCACCCTTTACACAGATGCAGTACTCATTTCTCAAAGTTGAAGCAAGCTCATGTACAGCCTTATTGTCAGGCTCAAATACAACCTGCACAATACCAGTACGATCACGTAGATCAATAAAAATCAAACCACCCAAGTCACGTCTGCGGTTTACCCAGCCGCATAATGTAACTTCAGTATCTTTGTTGCTTAAATTTACGTTTCCACAGTAAATTGAACGCATAGACATAAATATAGCCTCTTTAGTCTTCTAGGCATGTTCAATATTGCAAAATTCGGCTACGAATTTGCGTTCAGATGACAGGCATCTGATTTTATAACACTTCAAAAATTGTCGTATTATACGCCTTTTGCGTCATTCAAGCAATGCTCAAACTGTCTGCAATAAGGTTGTGCATCCTGACTCATAAGCCTCTTATCCAGAACCATTTTTGATCTTTTCTAGCGTTTTCATTATGTATCTAATAAAATTAAAGAGTCGGAGGACTCTACATGTTTAATTTAATCAAAAAGCTTTTCATTTCAATTGCAGCTTGCTCTGTAATTGCAGCATCAGCATCTGCTGAAGAGAAAAAGATCCTGAATATCGGTTGCGAGGGAGCATTTGCTCCATTCACCTACATTGATGACAAAGGTGAAATTACTGGCTTTGATATTGACCTTATTAAGGTTCTGGCCAAGGATATGGGATATGAGGCAAGGATCAATGTAATGCCTTTTGATGGACTGATTCCTGCTTTAATGACTGGAGGGATCGATCTAATTATCTCTGGTTTTACCATTTCAGAAGAAAGAGCCAAAAAGGTAGATTTCTCTGATCCTTACTACCTATGCGGTATGAGTTACGTGATCTTAAAGGACAATGCCCAACAGTATGATTCTTTTGAGAAACTGGATGGTCAGCCTATCTGCACTCAGCTTGCAGCTACAGGAACAAACTTTGCTCAGAAGTATCTTACAAACTCAAAAGACAAGATCTTCAACTCTCCACCAGAAACCTATATTGAGCTTGGCAACGGCAGCTGTATTGCAGCAATTCATGATAAGCCTGTGAACGACTTTTTCCTGACAAAGGATACTTCAGGCCGCTTCACCTCAATTGAGATCAAAAAGCACATTGATAAGGAATACTATGGTATTGCCGTTCAAAAAGGCAACAAGGAGCTTCTTGATAAAATAAATCAGAGCCTGAAAAATACAGCTGAAAATGGTGAATTTGAAAAAGTAAGCATGGTCTGGTTTGGTCATAACATTCTTGATTCACTAAAAGAATAAACCTGACTTCTATTTGAATACAGTTTTTTTCTTGTTGATCTCTCAGAATAATGGCAGCATCGGCTGCCATTTTCTTTTTCGCATTATTCTATAATTGTGTTATTGGATAATAAGGCTACTACTTATTTTCTAAAAATTTGTCACAATTTGTTATGGCGCACCTTTATTAAATATAGATAATAAGTAACAATCTGATCGGTAATCATTCGAGGTAAAAATTGGCTAAATATGTATACCTGCTACTGATAATTCTCCCTTTAGCAATTATCGGAACAGGATTTTTTGAATACTATCAGAGAAGCAATAAAACCATTTATGTTGGTGTAGACGGATACAGTGCGCCATTTAGTGTGACTAACGACATGGCTGAACTCAGCGGCTATGGCATTGACGTAATGCAGGCTGTAGCTGATGCTGTAGGCATGAAAATAGAGTTTCGAATCATCCCCTCATCAGCATTAAGAGAGAGTTTAAGAATTGGTGCAATTGATATTGTTATAGCTCCATTTGATTCAAACAATTCACACAATAAAGGGCTGACTGATTTTTCTCTGCCTTATTTTGAGAATATCATGACTTATGTAGTAAGACGTGAGGATAAGGATATGGAAATATCTAAAAACTCACTTAAGAGCAAGAATGTCTGCCTGACTGATAAGCCATATGTGTTGCAACACATCAGAACTACACAATACAACTCCAATATCAAGATTTACACAAGTTCAGCTTTATGTTTCAAAGCTCTGCTTGAAAGGCAGTGTGATGTAGTTGCAGACAGCAAATCAAGCAACAATTACTACATAACAAAACATAAGCTTAGAACAGTAAACTCAATTGAAATTAAATACACTCCAGTACATCAGTATAAATTTGCTGTAAAAGAAGGAAGACAGGAATTAATTGACCGAATTAATAGAGGTCTTATATACATAAATCAGACCAACCTTCTAAATGAAATTCACCAAAAATGGTTCTCATCAGACAGTACCCTGTCATATGGAAAAGTAAATAACTAACGCTGACCTTCCAATAATAAGTAAGTTGACATCACAGCATCTTTCAACACAGTAAGAGCTGTAATTTTATTTACCTAAGAAACAAATATAACCAGTCATTGATAAGCTGTATCTAAAATAGGCTAATGACATATGTGACAAATAAGCTATTACAAAGAAAGGAATAACTGACAAATGAGATTGTCTTATCTGCGAAGTACAATGTAATAATAAGACAGATTAGCTAATGATACGGACATTCAACAAGATAGCATTAGTTGATCAGCTACCAGACAAACTGTAGAGATTGTGAATGTGCAGAAACAAAAAAACCTGAATCAATGATTCAGGCTTCTTATGAAAAGTTGGCGGAACG
>JBJEWY010000034.1:0-11945 GCA_051885305.1 Succinivibrio sp.
TATATCTGCCCTTATAAAACACCTTTATTTTGCTTCTTATGATCGTTTATATGCACAGCTTTAAATGTGATGTTATGCAGTCATAACTTGGTCTGAATAATGCCTTATCTAGTTGATCTTTATAAGAGCATGACCGTCATTACCCCTTGCTCTTAAAAAGGAAACCTTTCTGTTGGCTGTTTTAGGGGCATTTCCCTGCTTATAGAAGAATGATCGGTCCTGAACCTGAAGCTGAACTGAGCCGTTACCGCCCTCAAGTTTCTTACCGTTTGAGAATTCTGAATACAGATAATAAATGTCGTTTCTACTGTCTAGGTTTACCACTGCTTTCTGCTTTGGCAGTACATTGTACCAGCCGTCCACTACCCAGACATTATCTGTATTATCAAGATAAGAAAAAGCCATCACCACTGTGGCATCGGTGTGATTGTCTATGGTTACATCAAGAGCAGAGGCATTCAATGCCATGGCACCAATAAGAGCAGTTAAAACTTTCTTCATATTCATCCTTATGGAATGAAACAGCCAGATCCACCGCCGTTTCCCTTGTTATCACTGTTGTTATTATCCTTTTTCTCATCAGCACTGTCTTTGTTAGGGGTCTCAGAATTGCTATAAACATTTTCGTTTAAATCCTTATTCTGAGAATGAGGCATCGTTCTTACAGTAGTCCCCTTTGGAGCATATCTTCTTATAAATTCATCAACTCCTGCGTTTTTCAGTTCACTGCTAAATGAGCGGATAAACACGAACATATAAACTAAAGGGATCATCATTACAATGGAAAACGGAATATGAATATTCAAAACGGATTCAAGAATAAGAGCAAGGCCTACAGCAGTATTGGCAAAAGCAGAAAGTCTTAACATATTGATAAAGGATGTTTTCATACGTCCTGTAACAATAAACATGACTTTTGAGATAACTGCTGTAACAACCGAATTAAAGGCCAGTACAAAAAAGAACCAGATGGCGATAAATATAAATACAGCTGAAATTCCAACTGTTAAAAAAGCCTCACAGATCTCTGATGCCGTCACAGGTGAGAATGTACTTCCCGGCTCAAAAATATCCCCATACCTAACAACTGCCCTATTGCCACTGGTATTTACGCTAAGAGTTCTTGAATTTAGTTCAAACAGAGGCTGTTTTGATGGTTCAAGCGGAATATCGTCAACATTGAAAACAGCAACTAAAACTCCATCACTGTTTACAAGTTCCTTATAAGTATCATTCTTATCTTCTGCCACAAGTCTTGAATTCATATCAAGATATGAAGGCGGGATCTGAGCTACAACAGAGCTTAAATGAATTTCCCTGAAGGCAGAAATAAGTGCTGACACCTTATAAGTTAAGGGAATTGAGAGGAAAAGACTTAAGAACAGCAGATAGGCAAAACCTGTACCTCTTATCTTAAAGAGCACCTCATAATAAAAGGTTTTTGAAACAAGTGCCCTTATAGGATACATAAGATATGTTTTTAGCTGCTCTATTATCATCAGTTGTCCTTAGTTTTTTATCTAGCATAACAGAAAACAGCTGACACATGCTCTTTTTAAATGCATAAATTTGTTGTTATACAGAATTCTGCATTTTTTAGCCTTTTGATTTAAAATACACAGGCTGTCGCAATAGTGCGGCACATACCAAAAGGTAATTTTTCAAAAGGTAAATAATAATGTCAGCTTTAATCTTTGCAAGCCGTGTTCTTGCAAAATATACCGCCTTGTTTGTTATAGGCACCGCGATCTTCGCGTTCTTTGTTCCTGAATCATTAAAATTCGTCAAAGGCAACACTCAGATCGTGATCTTAGGTATCATCATGCTCTCAATGGGTATGACCCTTGGCCGTCAGGATTACAAGATCCTGGCTCAAAGACCACTTGATATTCTAATTGGTGCTGTAGCTCAGTTTACCATCATGCCTTTAATTGCTATTACCCTGGCACAGACCTTCAATCTTTCTGATGGTTTAACCTTAGGTTTAGTACTTGTAGGCTGCTGCCCTGGCGGTGTTTCCTCTAACATTATGAGCTTCTTATGCAAAGGTGACGTAGCATTCTCAGTTGGTATGACCACTGTATCTACCCTGGTTGCCCCTGTAGCTACTCCTCTTTTAGTAAATATGCTCATTGGTCAGAGAATTGACATCAACCCATGGGCAATGTTCCAGTTCATGCTGATTGTAACCATTATCCCTGTTGCTATCGGTTCAACTTGTAACATTGTTTTCCATAAGTTTGAGTTCTTCAAGCAGGTTCGTCAGGTTATGCCTGGTGTTGCCGTAATTGGCTTTGCTCTGATTGTAGGAGGCGTAATCGCCTATCACGGTCAGAAGTTCTTAGAGTCTGGTCTTGTAATCTTTATCTGCATCTTCTGCCATAACTCATTAGGTTATGTATTAGGTTACCTTGCAGGTAGAGTATTCGGCATGAGCACTGCTAAAAAGAGAACCCTGTCAATTGAAGTTGGTGTACAGAACGCAGGTCTTGCAACCGGTCTTTGCGGCAAGTTCTTCCCAACCTCTGCTGAGGCTGCAATCGCATCAGCTGTATCATGCGTATGGCACTCAATTTCAGGTACCATTCTTGCCAATATCTTCCAGTACTTTGACAAGAAGAAAGAAAACTGTTCAGTAAATGAACAGCTAAGCGCAGAACGCAGCTAATTATCAGAGGACAAAAATGGAGTTATCAAATACCGTATTGCTTGCACAAAAGCTTGTCAGAACAGAGTCAGTCACTCCTGACGATCACGGCTGTCAGGAAATGATCATAGAGCTTTTAAAACCTTTAGGCTTCAAATGTGTCACAGTAACCGACAGTGGCACGACCAATCTTCTGGCAACACACGGTTCTGGTGCTCCATTTACCCTCTTTTTGGGGCACACTGATGTGGTCCCTACAGGTGATCCTGCCATGTGGCAGCATCCACCATACTGCGGAGAGATTTTTGACTATGAAGGCAAACCATACCTTTATGGCAGAGGATCATCCGACATGAAAGGTGGCGATGCTGCCATGGTAACAGCACTTATTGAATATGTTGAGAAGAATCCTTCTCACAAGGGTACCGTGGGCCTGCTTTTAACCTCTAATGAGGAAGGCGATGCTGTAGGCGGTACCCCATTTATGGTTGAGTATCTTGTAAAACATAATCTTGTACCTGATTACTGTCTGATTGCAGAATGCTCCTGTGATGAGATCTTTGGAGATTCCATCAAAAACGGACGCAGAGGCGATCTGAACGCTACCATCATTGTCAAAGGTATTCAGGGACATGCCGCTATGGAACAGCATGCCCAAAACGCTGTTTTTGAGGCTTCAAGACTTATTACTGCCCTTATTGCCAATCCAGTGGATAACGGCACAGAGTTTTTCCCTCCTACCTCTTTCCAGGTATCAAATATCAAAGCTGGTACCGGTGCTGATAACGTGATCCCAGGATCATGTTATTTAAGATGCAACTTCAGATGGAACGATCTTGAAACTCCTGAGAAGATTGAAAAGCATGTGAAAGAGATTGCTCTTGCAAATCATATTGAGTGCGAGATGGAATTTCGAGAGGAAGGTAAACCGTTTTTAACAAAGAACGGAAAACTCATTGACAGTTTAAAAGAAGCCATCATTGAGATCACAGGTATTACCCCATCTCTTGGTACTTCAGGTGGTACATCTGACGGCAGATTCATAAGACCGCTTGGTACCGAAACAGTGGAATTTGGGCCTGTTGCAAATCTTATCCATAAAGTTGATGAAAGAGTAAGTGTAGACGAGATTGAAAAACTCAAGGATATCTACTTTAAAACCTTAACAACCCTTATGGCTTAGGTCTAAAGTCAGGCAGGTTCAAAAAAGGTCTTAAAGTTACACTTTAAGGCCTTTTTCGTGTCAGGACTTAATTAGTTCTGCTCTACAAAATCAGCTAAAGCCTTATCTAAAAGCTTCATTGCATCATTTATTACCGACTTTTTAACATTAAGTGCCGGTGCTAAACGTAGTACATCACCATGAGCAACTAAAGTCAGCAACTTCTTTTCAAAGCACAACTTCTGCAGTACACCTGACTTTCCATGATACTTCTCATTTAACACAAGACCTAAAAGCAAGCCTTCACCACGTACACAGTCAAATACATGGTACTTCTCATTGAGCTTCATTACTTCCTGTCTTATGTAATCCCCCATCTTGTTGACATGATCGAGGAATTCTGGTTTTGACACAGTATCAAGGACAAAAGAACCAACAGCACAGGCAAGAGCGTTACCACCGAAAGTAGTACCATGAGTACCTGGTTTAAAGTGGGAAGCAATCTTCTCGCTTGATAAAACTGCAGCAAGTGGAAGACCTGCAGCAATACCCTTGGCTGAAGTTAAAATATCAGGCTTTACAGGAGTCTGCTCATAGGCATAAAGAGTACCTGATCTTGCAACACCAGTCTGCACCTCATCAAAGATTAAAAGTGCATGGTGCTTGTCGCATAATTCACGCAGTTTAAGAAGGAATGCATCATCTGCCTTCAGAATACCGCCTTCACCCTGAATAGGCTCAACAATAACACCACAGGTCTTGTCAGAGATAGCCTTTTCAAAAGCAGCAATATCATTGAATGGCAGATGGGTAATTGCACCTGGTTTTGGACCAAACCCGTCAGAATAGCTCTCCTGACCACCTACGGTTACAGAGAAGAAGGTTCTGCCATGGAAACTGTTAACAAAAGAGATGATCTCATTCTTATCTTCTGAGAAATCATCAAATGCTACACGACGGGCAAGCTTTAAGGCTGCCTCATTGGCCTCAGCACCAGAGTTGCAGAAAAATACTCTGTCATATCCTGTAGTTTCTGTAAGCTTTGAAGCAAAGCCTAAGGTGTACTCATTGGTAAAGATATTTGAAACATGAATAAGCTTCTTTGATACCTTTCTTATGACTCTGGTAACACCTTCTGGGGTATGACCTAAACTGTTTACAGCAATTCCTGAGGTCAGATCAATATACTTTGTGCCTTCATTGTCGTATACATATGAACCATGAGCCTGCTTAATCACCATGTTCATTGGTGAATAACAAGGAAACATTACCTTGTCAAAGGTAGATCTTGTGATCTTCATTATTTACTATCCTTCACATTAAATATATAAGCAACTTCATCGCACATTTCACGCTTTGGGCAGTTTTCACAGTCTTTTAGGATCTTCTCTGGAAGAGCCTCAATAACTGTCTTCTGGAAACCGACCTTTGAGAAGAACTCTGGGGATCTTGTCAGCACGAACACTCTCTTGATAAACATCTTTTCAGCACGCTTTAAAAGATAGTTTACAATGGCTCTACCCTGTCCTTGGCGCTGAATTACAGGAGATACACCAAGTGAGCGTATTTCAGCAAGACCTGAGTCATATACATAAAGACAGGCACAGCCTACAACCTGCTGATCTTTGACGCAGACAGCAAAAGTCTGAATGCCACGGATAATGTCATTTCTCTTTCTTGGTAAATTCTGCCCCTGCTTGGCCCAGTACTCAATCATGTCCATGAGACTGTCCACATCAGCAAGAGTAGCCTGACGCACAGTAAAACTGGCCTTTTCCTGTTTTAAAAAGACCTGATTTACCTTGATAAGGCTGTCATTAACGCTTAAAAGATCCTCTCGTGACAGTTTGCCTGTGTTATAGAGATCTACTACCTTGTCATAGATTTCTTCTAAAGTGTTCTGTCTTATTTCATCTAAGAGTACAAATGACGATTCGTTGCTTGAGCTTAACATCTTAAATCTCCACGGTTATAAAATCTTTAAAAACAAAACATACGCCTAGGCGTTAAATACTGTTCCTAAAGGCCGCCGTGAAAGAAGATTTGTAGCAAGATCCAAATCCTTGTATGAGGCAATATAGACACTCTTTTTAATAAGTCTTGTAGCATCTAAGGCACTTTTTACCTTGACAGTCATACCGCCAGAAATAGTTCCATCTGCGATAAGAGCATCAACCTTGGCCTCATCTAAAGACTCAATAAGATTGCCGTTTTTGTCGAGAACTCCTGGTACATCTGAAATATAGTACAAAGGAGCATTGAGAACTCTTGCAATTGCAAGAGCTGCATCGTCTGCGTTGACGTTATACAGATCACCATTACCGTCTAATGCTAAAGAAGCAATGACAGGGGTATAGCCGTTATCTAACAGCATATTCAGGTAATCAGGGCTTTGAGGCTCCACAACACCAACCATACCCAGCTCTTTATTAAGCTGTGTTACTGACATGGTATTGCCGTCAGAACAGAGAATTCCTAAAGCTTTAAGACCATTTTTGATGGCTAAAGCCTGCAGTCCCTTGTTGCACATACCTGCAAGAGCACCGCAGATATATGGCATCTGTTCTTTTGGAGAAACTCTAAGGCCATCCTTTTTTTCAACCTTAAGGTCTAAGGCTTTGAAAAGAGCATCTACTTCAACACCACCGCCATGAACAACTACCAGACGGTGCCCTGCTGCTTGAGAGAATAAAGCAGAGAGCTCTTCAACACCTGCAAGAGCCTTTCCGCTGAGTTTTACAACTACAGTTTCTTCAGTCATTTCTTTAATTACAAATCTCGTTAAACGAATGCGTTTAAATACATATACGCATTATGAAACGTAATGCTTTGGTTTTCAACAGAATATAGCATTACGTTTTATAGTTTTTCTATAAAAGACCTAAAGTCTCATCAAAACCGTAGTAAAGGTTTAATACCTGTACTGCCTGAGCTGATGCGCCCTTTAAGAGGTTATCAATGCATGAGCATACCACGATATAGCCATCCTTTGAGGCATAGCCTATGTCGCAGAATGGCAGACACTGCACATCCTGAAGCTTTGGCATACCAGTCTTTACTCTGACTAAAGGCTTATTGTCATAAACGCTATAGGCTTTTTTCAGATCATCTGCTGTTACACCATCTTTAAGCTTAGCATTGATGGTTGCATGAATACCTCGTTTAAAATCACCTAAATGAGGGGTAAAAATAACCTCTCGACCTAAATGCTCAGCAATTTCTGGCTGATGACGGTGGGTAAACACACCATAGGCATTAACACTTACTTCACAGAATGAATTGGTAAGCTTTGCCTTTCTGCCAGCACCTGAAACACCTGAAATGGCATTGATTGATGGACGATAGGCAGGATCTAGAAGATCAGAATCAATTAAAGGTCTAAGTGCAAGCTGTGATGCAGTTGGATAGCAGCCAGGAAGAGAAATCATCTTGGTTTTTCTTAATTTTTCTACATCAGTAAACTCGGCTAAAGCATAAACTGCGCTGTTTAAAAGCTCAAGATGCTCGTGAGCAAAACCATAGGCACTCTCAAATACAGCAGGATCTGAAATTCTGAAGGCACCAGAAAGATCAAATACGGCAATACCTGCAGCAACAAGTTCTGGGGCTAAATCATGGCTTACCTTGTGGTCAGTTGCCAAAAATACGGCATCTGCTCTGCCTATGATATCCTTTGCCCCGGACAGTGGTTCTAAAGTCAACTCACATACACCCTGAAGTGTACCGTAGAGTTCTGAAATCTTTTTTCCTTTATCAGCAGAGTTTTCAGAGACAAACAGTGCAGAAAGCTCAATTTCTTTATGACGTGATGCAATGCGACAGAGTTCGGCACCAGCATATCCGCTTGCACCGACTACGGCTACCTTAACCATGATTTTCTCCAAACAAAAAAATATTGGTGTAGTTTACAGGATTTAATAACTATTGAGTATCAGACTGATTATGAAAGGCTATTTGCACCAAAAATATACAGTATCAGTGTGCTGTACCTAGTATCTTCTGACATTCTTCTGGCAGGATCTTTTTTACTTTAGGTTTTGGAGAACTCTTTTTTTGAGGTTTTAACCAGCTTTCAAGCTCGCTTCCACAGCCATCACCATCTGGTACGGCACTCTGAGAGATACACTTTTCACTGTCCTTTGGGCATGCAAGTCTTACATGCATATGGCCTCTGTGACCAAACCAGGGACGTATTTTAGACAGCCACTTGGTATCTTTGTCTTTATACACGTCACACAGAACTTTTTTAATTCCTGGCGCAACAAAAATTCTCTCGACTCTGCTGTCTGAGGCTGCAAGATAAATAAGTTTTATTCTTTTTGAATCAAAAGCTTTAAGCTTTCTGTTATTGACATCCACAAGGTACACATCTTTTGGATGAGTTAACTCATACTCTGTTTTTTTAGGTCTGGCAAAGTCAAATGAGATATCCACATCAAGACCTGTCTGATGGGAATTATGATTTGAACGGCCTGGAAACGGACCGCCATTAGGTCTTGAGAGATCGCCTATAAGAAGTGGCGGAAGGTTGGAGAGCTTTGCTTTTTTAACCAGTTTTTCAAGGTAGTCTATAAGCTCAGGATGGCCATAGAATCTGTCCTTTGACCACTTCTGTATCTGGTAGTTAGCACCTGGTTTAAAAGGCTTTGCTCCTATTATGCATCCATTGGCATAAGATCCAATTACCTCAGAGCCTATAGCCAAGGATGTTAAAAAGAAAACTGCTATAACAGGCAGAACTGACAGCTTTAAAAGAAATCTCATCTATCTTACTTGAATTTGAACATGCTACTGATTAACCCCAGTTTCTTTGGAGGTCTTATAGCTATTTCAAACGATATTCCCTGGAATGAAAATCGAAGAGGCTCAGCATTATGTGAAGATCTGATAAATGAAATAGACTCACAGAACTGTTTGTGAAGTCTGCTCATATAAGATGCGGCTTCACTTTCAATAATTCTTATAAGAGCAGTTCTGACACTGTTGAGTTCTTTAGAATCATTTATTCTCTGGGCTCTTACGATCTCAGAGAAGGTAATACCGGTAATATACTGGATCCAGTTTTTAAGATTCTCTGAAAGCCATATATCTGACAGTACGTTTCGTGCCTGTTCATAGAACATGGAGATCTGGCGTATGGCAAAATCTATATATACACTTCTGTCAGTACCGTTGCCCTTAACCTCAAATCGGAAAAATACAGGGATCCCTTTGTCGTTGGTAATTCTCCAGCAGGAATTTGAATATCTACCCTCTGGTGACATGCCAGTGCATAAAAGAGCACACTGTCCCTTGTGCTTTAGAGTCTGTTTCTGGAGCTTTATATAATCCTTGGTCATAAAAGGCTTTTCATCATTGTCCTTTAATGACTGCCTTACAAGGGAGGCTATAAGCTTGTTCTTCTGATCTGAACTTAAGAATGAATCCATGTTTTCTATAAGAAAACTTGAAAAGTTCTCAAGAGATGCCGGATCAAGGTGTGAGAACTGACCTGCGGCTTTGGCAAGCAGAATTGCAACATTGCTCTTTCGCCAGTATAGAGAGTAGAAAATCAGCACCCACATCTGCATGTTGAAATCAAGCACATTGTTGAAAATAAAGGAAGCAAGCTGCTTTGATCCCTTAAGTCTCCCATAGATGTTCTTTTTCTTTCTTTCGTACATCCAATCATTACTGTACATGGCAACATCAAACCAGTTGATGCGATCAGACATTGTGGAGCTGAAGAACTTCTCAATATCATCCTTTGTCAGATCCTTTAAAGATGATGCAGTATGATCAAACCAGTCCTGAGAGGTATTAGGCAGTGGCCAGATATAACTGAACTGCATACCGCCTAAAAGACTTTTTCTTGAACGAGGAGGTACCTTTAAAATTTCAGTTAGCTGATACCATAAAGCAGCCATTCTGTGCAGGCGCTTTAAAAATGGAGTGTAATTGTTGTTTTCAAAGTTATCTGGAAGCAGACTTATGTAATCACACATCTGCTCTAAAGTCGTACAGGCGGCAGCCTTCTCGTCATCTCTTGAAAACTCCGCCCACATTTTAACGATAGAATCCACGTGAGAGCAGGTCATCACAAGCGATCCAAAAGGTTCAATCATGTCATCAAAACAGACGACACAGTGACCGTCAAGATAGTTCTTATCCACCATATTGTCGATAGTAGGAAGAGTATCATCATGATCAATACGATCACGGGTGATTCCCATCTCTTTTTCTGCATTCAGCCAGTTAACTCTTAAAGGTGAGTTGGCTGGCTTTAAATATGAATGAACAAAAACCTCAGGGCGAGATTTTTCAATGCCCTGACGCTGCAGTCTTAACACACCATATTCAAGACATAAGGCTGGTTCACCCTCGTTAGGTGTGTATGCATCAACAAAATATATATTAGCTACGGACTCGAGTATGCCTGATCTGTACGAAATTCTATCCATAATAAATTATAAAGACTGAGCTGGAGCGCTTGGTGATAGAAGATCAGAATCATCCTGTAACACAGCACCGCCATTGTCAACAGAGCTCTGAGTCTCTTCAGCAAGAGATGATGAATTGGTTGAACTAGCTATACTGCCAGCACCGTTTACAACCTTAACATCATCAGCAGAACTTGGAGTTCCAGACTGATCCATGTAATCGTAAATAGGTCTTATGGTTCTTACACCACTGATTTTTGAAGCCTGGTTATTGGCACGTCGACCTTCGTCTCTTGTGACATAACCTAATAGATATACAACACCGTTTTCAGTGTATACCTTAAATCTTCCAGAACTTATCTGCTTACCAAACAGCAGACTGCCCTTAACCTTGGCTGTTATGTAGGAATCGTGGGCTATAACTGATGCAGATACAGGATCAATGCACTCAACATAGTTATAGATAGCTTTTACGTTCTTAATCTTTTTAATATAGGAAATTGCCCAGTTAAGATAATCAGTATCTCTGGTCTGACCTACAAGCAGCACATTGCCATTTACTGAAATACAGTCAACTCTAAATACCTTTGAGTCAGATCTCATACGATCATTTGACAGATACCTTGCAGCTTCACTTTCAATTAACTGATCGTCAACCTGAACATCAACGGTTCTGCTGTCTGAACCGATAACTGCACCAACAGCAGCACCAGTAGCAACAGTTGCTGTAACACAGCCTGAAAGCAGGCTTGATGAAGCACATAAAAGAAGAGCAACAGACAGAGAAGAAGCACATGTTTTAAATGACATAATTTAACTCCAATAATGTTTTTTATTATTTTTATAGCTTAAAACAAGATGTACTTTGATCAGCTTATTTTATCAAATTGAATAGTTAACACAAATTAAAGAATAAAAAAAATTGAGGAAAAGTTGTTGAGCCAGAAAGAAAAATCCCCTAACTATTTTAGTCAGGGGATAACAATCAAACAAACATAAGGAGTACGTGAACTATATCACAAAATATCAAATGTGATCAACTTCAAAATAAAATTTTTTTACATTTTTACAAATATCCTTATATTTCAATAAGTAAATATTTAAAAAATTTTTATAAAAAATACAAAAAAATTTAAGCTTAGATTGCAGAATTACCATTCTGCATATTTAAACATACACTTAAATACACATTCGCATTAGGTATTTGTTATAAAAAAAATAAAATGAAAATGTTTTTACACTATTTTTATATTTATCAGTAAGTTAATCTTTAACAGGTTTTAATCCAAGGTAGGACAAGATAATTTAAATAACAGCTTACTTATTGATAGACAAAAGATTTTTTTAAAAGCACAATTTACTGTATTCATAAAACTGCAACATAATTTTTACAAAATTAAACTCCTTCTGATATAAGACCAAATATTTGTTGACACTTAAATTTACAGTCACTATAATTTCCAGCGTTCGGTGATTAGCGCAGCCCGGTAGCGCATCTGGTTTGGGACCAGAGGGTCGTAGGTTCGAACCCTACATCACCGACCATTCAAACCTTTTAAGGTTAAAATTCAGTTCACGTCGGTGATTAGCGCAGCCCGGTAGCGCATCTGGTTTGGGACCAGAGGGTCGTAGGTTCGAACCCTACATCACCGACCATTTCATAAAACCCAAGTTTTGCAACAATTGTCTACTAGCTCAAGTCTGTTTGAACTTTTTT
>JBJEWY010000035.1:0-11927 GCA_051885305.1 Succinivibrio sp.
CTATCAAGGCCTTGGAGAAGTGTACATTAGTACAACTGTCGAAAATCGGATTTTATGAAATTGATTATAATATGTATAGACTATAACAATTAGTTTGGAGAAGATAACATGATAGAATTTTTAAATATTGTAATTACCAATGGAATATTAAGCACTAAATGTGACTGTTTTGATGATTCAGTAAATCAAAGATACTTTGATTTAGTCTATGATTTAGAAAAAGACGAAATTTTAACAGATACCTCTGATTTTGATAGTCTTACCTTAAGCTATTTAAAAAAAGCTAGAAATTATATTAGAAATTTATATCTTAATGACAAAAAAATTCCATCTCGTGACATTTTTTCTTGGTATTAAAAATTATGCAAGATATTCAAATAAGTGGTGGAATTTATGGAGCACTCGATCCTGATTCTAAGGAAGCATCTAAACATGCTGAAATTTACTATGAAAGAATTAGAAGAGATCAATATGATGTTGATAAAATTTCAGAAAATACTGGGTATGAATATGAAAAAATCCTTCATATAAATAATTATTTATTTAAAAATTACATTATTCGTAACGACAATTCAGGATCTGTAATCATATAAAAACTTTTCTCAGTTTCTTTAATCTTTTTAAGCAGCAAGCCCCCCATGCCACTGTTTTCTGACAGATTACTTACAATCTTTGTGTGCAGTGTAAATCACAAACAACAAAAAGCAGATATAACCTGTCAAAACTAGGTAAATCCCAAAAGTTCCGCTAACCATGATTTATTGATATAAGCAATTGAATAAAGACATTTGAGTTGATATGATTAGCTAGGGAAATAAGATAACAGAGAAATATGGTATGAATTATGAATATTGATACTGTGCTCAAAAAAGAAGAACTACTTGATTCTAAGAGTTTTTTAAAGGTTATCTCTTCAAAAAAAACAGATAACATTAAGTCAATTACCTTTATACCTCCTAGAGTAGGTATAGATCGCAATTTTGGTCAGTTTAAGGTTGTTTATAAAACACCGTTCTATTGCATGGATAGATGATTTCGTACAATCAGTTTGATGAGAGTGCCTTTGGCACTCTCAATTATTAAATGGTGGTTATTCAGAAACCGAATGGCTTTAATCCTTTTCAGGGGTGATCACGTACATAATACAGCCTAGGATCGCCGCTACCATCACAATAATTGCTATCAAAATATAAATAGGCATTTGATCCTCCTACAACTTTCTCAGTTTCTTTAGATACTTTTTAAGCAAATAAGCGCAGTAAACCAATCCGACAACACAGAAGACTCCTACACCAATTGCTAAATTTTGTATCATTGTTCCGTCATAATTGAAAACCAAAAAAACAACAACAGATGACAGAACGCCAACTAGGTATTTAAAAGCGTTTTCAATGTAATTAAGAACTTTAGAAACATACTCTTTTTCACTCATAGTATAGTCCTATATTACCTTAAATTCTTCCCACAAAAAAGGAGGGGCACCCCTCCTCTTTTTTACTGCTATTCCTTAAAGCAACCTTCCTTAACCATGTTTTTAGTCATATCTTTCTTTTCCTGCACTAATTGAGCATATTTTTTTGACTTTTCATAAGTATTCTTATGCTCTAAGAAATACTTTTCCTTTTCAACGTACTTATCAACTCTCTTCTTTTCAAGTTCATTGCACTTCTTTGCTAAAGCATCACCCTCTGGGGTTCCGTTGCTCTTCCAGGTGGTGATGTTGTTTATCATAATGTCTCCAGTACGAAGATTCTGACCAACATGAAGTGATCCTGATGTAGTTTCAGCAAAAGAATGTGATGAAAACATAAGAGCAGATAAGGCAACAGCGGTGAAGATTTTAGCGAGTTTCATACAATTGTCCTCTTTGAATATTTTGGTAACATTTCCTTTATTATAATAATATCATAAAAATATTATATTGCAATATATTTTTTATCTTTTTTATTTTTTATCAATCTTTTTTTTAAACATATCATTAAATAATCATTTATATATATAAATATGTAGTTTGTTCTTATTTATTACAATATAGTGTATTTTGTGATATGATTTATATATAAAAGCATTGTTATTTCAAATAGTTATTGCTTTTTAACGAGAATGGGCTATATTACTTCGTAAGTGCTCAAAACACTTATTACTCAGCGATGTACTTGCGACAGTAGTATATTCTCATGCATTGATATGATCTCTATGCCGAGAGTGCGACTAATACAATACCTGTAAGGGAAATATGTCCGCTGCATTCTGAGTAAGCAGTTTTGAGCTCTTGGCTACCTGACCACTCAAAATGATCAGGAATTGTGGTTATTACTCAGGAGATCAATCATGATCAAATCCAACTTACCTGCAAGGCAGGATCAATTCTTCAATTTTCAAGACAAAATAATACGTACTGTTATTATTGATGGTACACCATGGTTTTGTGCTAAAGATGTATGTGGTGCATTAGGATATCTTAGAGCAAGAGATGCTATCTCATTGCATGTATTTACAGAGGATGCGGTAAAACACCGCACCCTTACCAAAGGCGGAAATCAGCTAATGACATATATAAATGAATCAGGTGTATATGCTCTAATTTTTGGTTCAAAACTGCCAGCTGCAAAAGAATTTAAAAAATGGGTAACGTCAGAGGTATTACCAGCACTCAGAAAAGAAGGACAGTATTCAGTAAATAACAGCTTAGAATGTGAAGAGCAGAGACATCAGTCTCATGCTATTCCGATCTTCACATTTGAAGACTACAGACTAGCCAGACATTCTTTAAAAAATTATCAGAAGATCATGAGAGAAGCGTTTAAGTTTTTTGAAAACGCTATTTTTAATTTTCAGGTAAGCGATGTAATGCTTGCACATACTTTAATTGAAATGTTTACTCAACTTGACTATGTAGCAAAAAAGGCAGGAGGATCTGAAAGAAGCAGACTTGCTACTCTCTTTGTCAAAGAATTAAGACAGCAGTATGCACAACTGTATTTTGACAGTGAGAACAGAGAAAAGGCTTTAGAGCTTGCAAAAGCAAAGCTTAATGCAATAAAAAACATTTTAATGTAGCTAAAATGATGAGAGTGCCAAAGGCACTCTCAATTTAAAAGATTGCTCTTTAGGAATAGATCATCTTATTTTTGCGAATTTTGCGAATCTTTGCCAAAAGCTCTTTGTACCATTGACTTGGCACCAGCAGAAAAGCCTGTAAAATCAGCTGTCTTTTTAGCCATTTTTCCTGCCGCAGACATAGCACCTGCAACTTTTGCCACTGTTGCGTTATTACTGCTCATTCCTTTATTTAATAAGGAGCCTGCAAATGATTTTCCTAAACCGCCAAGATTTCGAGCAAATGTAGCTGCTCCAACACCTGTAGCACCTAAAATAGGAGCTGCTGCCGCAGTAGCTGCACCTCCTGCAACTCTTCCTGCAACACCACCTGCATCATAACCAGCCGAAGAGCCACCGCCGAAAAGTCCTGCCAAAGCTTGAGGTATGATCTGTACTACTTTTCCTGTTACAAGGAATACACCTAAGATGTTAAGCTGAGCCAAGATCATATTACCGAACTCCCAGTTCTCCTGATACATTGCAACGCTATTTGTGTACTTATTGACAATATCTAAGCACAATCCTAACAGCACCAGTGTGGCAAAATACTGGACTGAATAAGCGATGATCTTCTTGATGTAGGCAATTGATGTATCACGTGTCCAGGATGATCCTGCTGTACCCAGTACAAACACACCAATATATGTAAAAAACAGAAATTCAATTTCGTAAATTATGAGATTTAAAGCCATAAAAATGGCAAATACCATAATGTAGATAGCAAACAGACAGCCAACAAATGAAACAAAGAAAAGAGTCAGATTAAAAGCACTTCCTGTAGGGTTTAAAAGTTTAACTACAAGCATTGTCACAGAGTTGATAAGTTCGGCAGGTCCTGTTGCACTCAGATGTGTCACGTTGATACCCCAGTCACCGAACTTTTTAAATAGATTTCCAAGCACATTTGGAAAATCTGAGATCAGCCACCAGAAAAAGCCGATGGTTAAGGTAACTCTTAGAACTTCAAAAAAGAAAGTACTGATTTCCGTTCCTTTAATTACCAGCTGACCAAATGACCAGACAATTGCTATTACCGCAAGACCTAAAAAAAGATTTTTAGCACCCTCCTTAAAGGATTCAGAGAACTGTTCAAGTTTTGAAAGCATTGCCTCAGTAAAAGTACTTAATCCGTGGGAGGGAGCACCACCTGCTTCATAATCTGCAAACGCACAGTTAAAATTTATTGCAGCAAAACAAATTACAGCAAGTACAAGGTACAGCCAGAGTCTGCTGTTTAATTTAAAAATATTATTTCGCATCACTTCAGCACCGTTGAATATATTCTATTGACCTTAGTTTCATTAAAAGATTCTTTGGCTTGATCTATCGCCTGATCATGTAAGGTTTTCTGATCATCGTGATACTTGTTATTATGAGCAATATCTGCTGTTATTGCAGAAAGAGCATTAGTAACTGCCGCCTGATACTGCGCATTGCGCTGATACATAATGATGTCATTCTTTGCCTGAGTTTCGGCAATGGCATTGGCACCCTGAGCAGAATCTAGCTGTAATTTCATGTTTGAGACCACGTCCTGAGTTTCATTTGTCAGTAAAGTTCCTGTCTCATAAGCAATCGTTGCCCCTGATGCAGCTAAATCACCTATTCGTCTGTACACATCATTTAAAAAGTCTGTTGGATTGCAGCTTGATGAGAGAATGCACTGTTTCCAGGCATCCTTGTTTCCCAGCGTATTCTCCGTAAAATCACGGATATTCTGAAATGAGCCATAAAGATTGTGAACATAATTGTATGCTTCTGTACTCTGGCATTATAGTATATGCGTTACATATTGAATTTTCTTTGTATTTCAATATGTTTACATATGTTTACACTGTAAACCTATGCAATTAGAATATTTTATTTCTAAAAGTGTTCATGGATTTTTTGATATTCCTTATTCCGTTCTTTAAGGATGAGGTGATGAATTCAGCGATTTTTTCATACATTCCTCGTATAGAGTCTGTTCTTAAAATGGATGTTGCAATCTCTTTATAACCTTCGTCTGCGATTCTGTTTACGACAAGTTCTAAGCCTTCTTGATATTCATCAACTTGCGCAGATAATTCATCATTGATCTGGCGGAGTTGCTCATTTTCATAGACTATCTCCTGAACCAAAGGTAAATTTTCAATTTCTTCATCAGTAAGTTCACGCTCAACAATAACAGGTTTCTCAATAGTTTTTATAACTTCCTTAGGCTTGATTTCTAGCTGCTGCTTTAACTCTTTAACAGCATTATTTAAGACTGCAATTTTTTGATTCTGTTGCGCAGTAATAGACTTTAAATCTGTTACTCTTGGCAGAGACTCAATTTCTTCATTAGTGAGTTCACGCTTAACAACAACAGGTTTCTCAATAGTTTTTATAACTTCCTTAGGCTTGATTTCTAGCTGTTGCTTTAACTCTTTAACAGCATTATTTAAGACTGCAATTTTTTGATTCTGCTGCGCAGTAATAGACTTTAAATCTGTTACTCTTGGCAGAGACTCAATTTCTTCAGAAGTATATTCACGAAGTTTTACTACCTCATGCTCTTTATAAATTACAGTTTCTTTAGGTTTTTCTGCTATAACCGCTTTTAATCTGATATTTTCCTGCTGTAATTCAATTAGTGCCGTTATCACAGATTTTACAGTGAAGTTGTCTGCCTTAAAATTTTTCTTAATTTCAGCGACTACAGTAGAGAGCGTTTTATAATCTTCCTGTGTGAAACCGCCTTCTGCAATCATTTCACGTCTAATCTTACCTTTTAACTCGTCAAGCTCTTTCTTTGTTTTTATTGGGGCATCTTTATAAGCTGCTCCTAATGCAAGAAAACGATTATTGATAGTTGATAATTTAGAATTAAGATTGGAGACTTCATTGTTAAGAGAGGTTATTTGTTGTAAGTCTTCATTTTTCTTTAGAGTTAGTGCTTCTTCAACTGCTTTCATCTGCTGCTTATATTGATAATGATTCAATCTCTTTTTACCACTTACAAGAGCAGAAACTCCACGCTTCATTTGTAACTGTTCTGCAACAAGATCTTGCAGTTTAGACATTTTGCGTTTGCCCCACTCACCTTTTTTGAAGCAATAAAGTCCCTCCTTATTCAGCATTAAAAATTCCAGGTGGGCATGAAGGTTGTAAATGATTTCACCTGTCATTTTATCTTTGTGACCTTCGTCTCTGTGAATGGCTATCTGATAACACTGCCATCCGTATTCCTGATACAACCTTTTCGCAAGATTTTTTAATTCTTCCATTGTGGTTGTTTCTTTTATATTGACGACAGCAGACCACTTAAGTTTCTTTGCTTGAATTTTTTGACCTGTTCTGGCAGTGTAATTTGTTACAGCTTCCCTCAGCAAAGAAAGATATAATTGTTCAGCTTTCTCATGATCATGGTCAAACTCAACGCCTAGACTTTTCTCTTTTAAAAGATAAGAGGGAGCAACTGTTCTAGTGTTGTGTACGGTATTATTTTCTTTAGATGGTTCAAGATTAATAGAAGACAGTTCTGCCATAGTGAACTCCTGTTATTTTCTGATATTCAATTTGAATTTCAACTTTTCCGCTAGAAAGAAATATGCGGAAAACGCAGGGAAACATCCCTAGAGCTTGCGATAGAGGGTGTTGTAGTGCGCACTACAACACCCCTACAGGGTGTCAGTGCGATTGGGAGTAAAAACATTCGCAAGCTTATGTTTTCTACTCCCAATAATATAATTGCTACTTTTCACTTAGCAATTTAGAAAGCTGAGCATTTATCTTTTTAATTTTTGTCTCATGCTGAGTTTTCTCTTTGATGAGATTTTCAACTATTTTTTGCTTCTTCAAATAGTTCTTATATTCAGATTGTTTTGAATTAAATTTTTTTATTTGAGAATTAAGATCATCTGAATTGAAATCTTCATTTTTACTTGCTACCTGTTTTTCAGTTTGCATACTATTTGATGAAAAATTTGTTCGTGAAATATTTTGATTCTGACCTAAATTTACATTTATTGATTCCATAAAAAAACCTGTAATTAAGTTTGTTATTTAACATTGAAGATCATTGTTTGATTTGATGAAATTTTTGGAGTAGTCAAAATCTTTGCAAACTCAATGAAATCTGATGACTTTTCTATGAAAACAGGCATTTTTATATCAGATAATTCTTCAATCAGATATAGTCTATATACTATAGATGCCAAATGTATAAACTTTAAGTGACATAATTCTCTCGATACTTTGTACGGAGCAATTAGAAGATTGTAGATTTTAAAAAATACAGCAACCACTTCTTCCAATTTTTCATCGTCATTCAAGATTGTTTCCATGTTATTTTTGAAACATAAATAGAGAAATAATAGCAACACGGAACATCTAGTAGAAAAGTCTCCTGTTCCGTATGATTTTAGAAGGTCTCCTGTTCTGTATGATTTTAGATATTCTTGATTATTACTTATAAGTTCTTCTTTTGATAAATGTTGAAGCTCAAAAAGTTCTTCAAAAGCAAATCGTTCAAGATCAGTAAACGGTTTATCAAAAATTTCACTAAAGCTCTTAAACATCTCAAATACTGAGAGTCTATGCTTAGAAGCGTATGCTTCTAAACTGGTTTCAGAATCATCTAGCTCAGACAGAGCATATTGCTCAAAAATCGCTTCATAGTTATCCTTTATCATTGGTTTAAATATATCTCGTGTTAAAGATGGTGTAGCTTTTTTTAAATTTTTAAGCGCTGTTTGCATTTTAAAAACTCCTATTAAGTTGTTCAAAATCAGTTGATATAGTTGATGACAAATCATCAAATGACTTGCCTTTAAGCAAGATGAAATACTGATCACTTTCAGTCTTGCAACAAAATGATTTAACGTACAGCAATGATGGTTCATCATCGTTTACAAGTTCAGCAACAACACAGGCATATCCAGTTGAAACAACCCATTTGTTGGAACTTTTACGATCTGTTTTGCTAAGCTTCATGGGTTACTCCTTACCTGAAATTGTTAGTAGTGAGCCAAACTCAGGGGGTAACTGTGTTTCAACGTAGTCATTCCATCGTTGCAATGCTTGTCTGATTTCCTCAACATAGCTGTATTTGTCATAGACCTTTTCGATTGACGATCTGACATCGTGCTGCAAAGCTAGTTCTGCAATTTTTACTGGTATATCCTGAGAACTCATCCAAGAACGCATGACTTTTCTAATACCATGAAGATCTAGCTCTCTGCTAGTCAGAGCTTTTACAGGCTCTCTGAAAGTTCCTTCACATAAAGCCTTTTTTGTGTAATCAGATTTGAAAACATAATCGCTATCAGCAGAGTAACTAAAGTCTTTCCAATTTAAGATTAGTTGCTTAATTTGTTTAGTCATGGGCTTTACGTACTCAGTTTGTGTTTTGTTAGCACCGATGGCATCAGCAGGGATAACGATAAGCTCCTTTTTGAAATCAAACCAAGACCAATGTGCTAGACGAGCTTCGCCAAATCTAAATCCTGTTAACAGCAGATAAAGGTAAAAAACTCTATTTACGTGAGATGTTACAGACAGTGGTTTTAAGAATTTATCTGATAGTTCTTCTGGAGCTATGAACTTAAATCCGACCGTTTTAGGTTTTTTAAACGGGCTTTCTCTGCCTTTTAGAAGATCTGAAATAGGGTTAAAAGGCAACATTCCTTTTAAATAGAAATACTGTAAACAGCTATTCATAATTGAAATAGCATTATGTTTATTTCCCTGTGTTTGATTTAAATAGCAGAATTTTTCAGATATTGTTTTAGGTGTTATTTCTGATATTCGCTTATCAGCTATGCCACTAGGCATAATAGTTCTCTTAATTATTGATTTGATATTTTGAGGTCTGGTGGAGCCTTTTTTATACTGATTTGATTTATACGCAAACCACTCTTCTAAAGCCTCTCCTAATGTTGGGAGAATGAATTGTTCTTCTATAGCTTCTTGTTTATCTTTTAGTTCTTTTATAATAGATTTTGCTTTAGCTCTTGCCTGTGATAAAGATAAATGAGGGTAATAACCAATAACGGAAGATGTGTCCTTATTTGACGTCTTTATTCTTACAGAAAAAGCAAGTTTTTCAGAGTTTGGTCTTACTGTTATGAATAGGTTATTTCCTAGATTTATAATTGTTCTCTTCTTGTCAGCAAGTTTTGCTTCTAAGATTTTTCTTTCAAATTCAAATTGAGTAAGTTGTTTTTTCATTAGTATACCTTGCTTAAGCCGTTACACTTTTTCTTGTATTAATTTGAGTGAATAACTGATTTATCATCTCTTTGTTGGTTACTTTGTGACACTCTTTTATTGAATTGAATTTTTTAACGTCTTCTTTTTTTATTGTTGATTTAGCAATGATATCTATTTCATCTTTGATGCTTATGTCCCTTATTTTTGCTAGGTAGCATTTAGCTTCCCTTTTTATTTCTGCAACTGAATGAGGTGGGGTTGGAAGAAAAATTTGTTTTAATCTTTCATCTGATTTGGGAGTTCTATCTGCGACCCAACCTGTAGAATTTTGTTCGAGGTTTTCTTTCTGTTTAAGGTAAATTTGCTCAATGAAATAGCAGAAAGCTTTTGGTTTTTTTACTAATCTTGAAAGAATGTGTAATTTCTCACGAGGGATCTGTACATAATCTCTTTTGCGATTCAGTGATCTAAAACAGATGCTATTATTAAATTGTACAAGGGGAGATTTTCCATTTCTTTTATAATATGTTAGTACTGTTAGATCATCATCAAATTTAGCTTCTGATAAGATAAGAAAAAGATTTTTGACTCGCTTTAAGTCTAGTTGATTGCATGAATTAAATAAAAGCTTAGAAACTTCTTTAAATGAAATCTCAAACAATGAATCAAGAGAGAAGTTTTTGGAATATTTCAGTATGTTAAGGAGAGCCCCCAGATAGTAGTAACATGATTGAGAAATATGGAGATTCTTTACTGATAACTCGTTATCATTAGTTGGATCAATTCTGAAATCAAACAGTGGTAAATGCTGATTAGCAATAGCGTTTGAAAAAACAACTGCAAGATCTAAGTCAAAGTTGATTGTTTTCCATGTACTCAAGCTTGGGAGCAGTAAAGGCACATTTTTTGTGCTATAATTTAATTCAGTGTTTGAGCCTCTTTCATATGTGCTTTGGTCGGTGCTTGAAAGAGGCTTTGCTGTATTTGAATTTAGTTTGAAATCCATTTAATTATATCCTCCTTTCTCCACATAGGTCTGTTCCCAATCTTAGTGATTGCTTTAGGAAAACCTGCACTTTCTTTTAACCTGTCTAAAGTAGACCTAGAGATGTTGAGCACCTTCAGTACTTCCACTGTTTTTAAAAGGTAGTGTTCATTTAAAATTTGATCCGCAGGAGTGGTGATCTTGTCCGTTTTATTTGACATAACTATACTTCCTTAATGTTAGTAAAATATGATAAATAATCTAGTTTTATTAAATATAAATCTAATATTTTGATAATTCAAGTACTATATGCCAAATTATTAATAATTGGCTATTTACTATTAAGAAAAATATTAGATTTGTTTTGGGTTATACTTTAGATATATATCTAGTAGTAACAATGTTCTATGAGAAGAAATATGAAATTTTCAGATTCAGTTTTACTATTTGAAGAAATGAGTCGCATAATACCTTCAGATCTCCTTAAAGGCGAAGATGAAATTATTGGCGCTGTAAAATTGTTTTTAACAATGTATCCAGATGTTTTTGCTGAAAACTTAAAAATGCTCAGAACTAAAAAAGGTATTAATCAAATTCCTTTTGCCAAAAAACTAGGAGTTGCTCAAACAACTTATTCGTCTTGGGAGACAGGAAGCCATGTTCCAAGACTTTCAAAAATATTGTTGATTAGCGAATTGTTAGAAATAGATGTTGGTGAGCTATTTTCACGAAATTATATGGACAGTTTGGTGCTAGGTACTTTGCCTGTATTTAGCAAAAGTGACTTTTTCGAAATAAAACTAGATAATTTCTTCAAAGATAACCTTCAGCATCATCAAATTAGAATATCCGATAATTTTTCTAAAAAGTATCAATTTGTTTTCAGGAATACTGATGATGAGATGATTGAACAAGGATATGGGATTCCAAAAAATTCTAATGTGTACTGCATGTATGACCACTGTTTTAAATCTGGATTATTAAGTTGCATACAAAAAGTAGATGGAAAGGTAGTTTTAATGAGAATTGCTGGTGGACCTGTGATCTTAAGAGAAATTAAATATGATGGTACTTACATAAGGATTAAAGCGTGGAAAACAGAAATTGAGGATAAGGTATGTCTTTTTGATGAAAATCAACCAATGCCAAAAGGAAATGAAAATTCAGCTATGTTTTTAAATAATCCTTTGGTTGTAAGTATGATCGAAATTTTGGGTATAGCATGTAAGGTAATGGTAGATCTCAATTAGTAAAAATGAATGTGGAAAAAGTATGGAAAAACTGTGGGAAAACCATGAAAAAGTGTGGGAAAATTGTGGAAAAACAAAAAATCTTTTCCGATTTTTTTATAGCACTTTTCAAATTTTGTACAGCGTTAGTATAGGTGAATTACCAATTTTGTATAGCATTTTTCTACTTTTGTATAGTTAGAAAAAAAAGGACAACAGGATATTAAGATAGGATTATGTTAATTGTATGAACAGTGCGTTAGCAAATTTCTGTAATAATTAGTCATAAAAATGTGAGCTAAGGTGTGCTTAAATAAAAAATTTTTATATTTCAATACGTATAGTCCCTCCTTTCGCACCAATCCCCCCTCATAAATAATCCCCCAAGTTTTGCAACAATTGTCTACTAGCTCAAGTCTGTTTGAACTTTTTTTCGG
>JBJEWY010000036.1:0-11735 GCA_051885305.1 Succinivibrio sp.
GAGTGACAACGGGAATGCATTATAGACTTTTTTTGATAACTGTCAAACTTTTTTTTAATATTTTTTTGACAGTGACGACAAGATCGCATATTTATGCGGTTTTGGTATTTGCTCGTAATAAATGATTTTTAGCCTTCTATCGATCTGTAAAGTGTAATAACCTCATCCTTTTTAAGAACTCTGCCAGATGAAACCACCTTATCATCTATTACAAGAGCAGGAGTTGACATCACTCCATATGAGGCAATAACAGCAAAATCACTGATAAATTCAACTGACTTATCAGCTCCTATTTCTTCTAAAGCATCTTCAACATTAGATAAAAGTTCATGACATTTGGCACAACCGCTGCCTAATACCTTTACTCTACAGCCAATCTTAGGATCCTTCTGTTTTATTCCTGCAAGCAGGTCTTTTTTTAAATCACATGTCTCAGTCTTTTTTCTAAAACCAAAAAACTTCATTTTTAACTCCTTATAAAAGAACGTCCTCAATGATATTGAACATATAACCTACAGCAATTATTCCTGTAATACAGATAGCAATAAATACAGCAAGTAATCTTGGCTTAATAGCTTTTTTAAGCATGATAAGAGATGGTATTGACAAGGTGGTGACAGCCATCATGAATGACAGTACTGAGCCTAGCATGGCCCCCTTACCATACAGTGCCTGAGCAATTGGGATCACACCAAAAATATCAGCATACAGAGGAATTCCAAGCATTGTTGCAAGAATAACTCCAAAAGAATTACTGCTTCCTAGAATATTTACTATCATGTTTTCTGGAACCCAGTTATGAACAAAAGCGCCAATTGCAACACCTGCAAGAATGTAAGGGAATACTTTTTTGAATGTACCAGCCACTTTTTCTGATGCATATAAAATGCGATCTTTAATTGACAGATCTGGTGAATCAAAGCATCCTGCTCGTGCTTTTAAAATATAATCCTCAAGTTCATTTTGCATATTAAGCTTTTCTATAAACGCACCACCTGTAACTGCTATCACAAGCCCAAACACAACATATAAAGAAGCGATCTTAAAACCGAATATGTCTGTTAAAAGCACTAGACTTCCAAGATCGACCATTGGAGATGAAATCAGAAAAGAAAACGTCACTCCAAGAGGAAGACCTGAACTTGTAAAACCTATAAAAAGAGGAATGGAAGAGCAGGAGCAGAATGGAGTTACAGTTCCAAGTAGTGCTGCTATAACATAAGCTCTAAATCCTTTGAATTTTCCTATTATCTTCCTGCTGCGCTCAGGCGGAAAATAGCTTTGAATGTATGAAATTAGAAAAATCAGCACACATAAAAGAGTTGAGATTTTAATTACATCATATATAAAAAACTGCAGACTTCCGCCAAGCCTGCCTGTTGTATCAATGCCTGATACATTAAGAACATGAGCAATAAGGGAGTTCAGCCATTTCATGCCAAGTAGCTGTTCTTCTATAAATTTTATGATCATTTACAGCACCTTTTAACCTTCTCATCTGTTTTGACGCCTTCAAGACCATCTATAAATTTCTTGAAGATCTCAAGTGTTTTAGTGTTTAAGGAATAATGATGCCATTTACCTTCCTTGCGATCGTTTACAAGTCCGCATTCATAAAGAATTTTCATATGATGGGACAAGGTTGGCTGAGTGATTTCAAACTTCTCTAAAAGTTTGCATCCGCACATTTCGCCTGATGAGAGAAGTTTAACTATCTCAAGGCGGTTCTCATCTCCAAGAGCTTTGCATATCAATGCAGCATCTGATGTATTCATATAATTCCTCATATAGATATTCATCTATGTATTTGTTCAAATTATATACATAGACATGTATCAATGTAAACTTAATAATAAATAGATAAATTAAACAGTTAATTATCAAATATAGTTTTATTTGAGTTAAAAAAAGATCATATCCATTTTCAGGATCACAAAGAGATTTGATACTTATTTTGAATTTAACCTGATGTCAGTATTTGATACTCTTGACATCAGGCATTATTAGTACAGAACACCAGGAGGCGGTGGCAGAGGTTTATAGTCTTTAAGATAGTACGGAAAATAGGATTTTACTGGTTCCGCCTTTTCAAGATCTTCTAATCTGACCATGAAGCGGACTGTTTTACTGCTGTTCGTAACTAAAGTAGGATCAAAGATGAAAACAATTCCATCTGGCAGGATCATGAAGTTTTTAGGAGAAAGTTCTATCTGCGCTAAAGTAAGAGAAAGCTTTGGCGCTTTCTGATCGTGAAAACGCTTATAAATTTTATCAACGCAGATTGATTTTGCAATCTCAGGATAATTGAACAGATCGTTAAAGAGGATCTGTTTTCTGGTGGTCAGATTGTAGTTTGATACTTCAGTAAAGGTTACCTGATACTCTTTAAACTGCTGATGAATAGTAAGAACCACACCTAGAAAATTGAATTTTTTAATAAACTGAAATTCAATATTGATGTGCTGAATAGCTTTCTCTCTACCAAGAAGAGTAGCTGTTTCATCTGAGTCGCTCTCTGTTAAAACATCAGTGATGTAACCTATATAATCATGCTCAAACCTGTCTACAAGATGATTTTTAAGCACACTGCAGGTGCTTGCCAGCTCTTTTGTTTTACAGACAGATGGAACTTTAAAGGTTGTAACAGTGTATCCGCGTTCTACAACCTCCTCGTAAAAAGAATCATTCATCTTTGGGCGAGGCATAAGGCTGTCATTTTGAGGGGTATCTTCAGCACACACCACAAAAAAAGGAATCAGCAGACATACTAAAAGCGCTGGTTTAATTCTCATCTTTTACCTCGCACAGTGATACTACTGACTCAATTGTGCCATCATCGACAACAGTTTTAATTACATCCCCTTTTTTAAGAGAAGATGCTTTTACAGCAGTACCATTCTTATTTAAGGTCACACTGTAACCTCGCTTTAAAATTGCAAGAGGATTTAAATTTTCAAGTTTGGACAGTTCTTTTTCAAATCTTGCGTTCAATCTGTCGAGATCAGGTTTTGGGCAGGCAATTTCAAGCCTGTTACTATCATTTTGAGTTCTGTTCTTTAAGGCCTCAAAACTCTTGAGAAGCAATGAATCAAGCTTATAGCATACACTTTCAAAATCAAGGCAATCTTCAAGATCTAAAATGCGTCTTTCAACTGCAGCATCTAATCTCTGCACTGACTGCATCACAGTAGATGACAGATTTGATATAAGAATCTTAGGAGAGTTTGCTGTAACGATATTCAGATACTGTTTTAACTTAGCATCCCTGTCATGATGAAGTTTTAAAACTGCTGTATACAGCCTTGAAACAGCAAGATCCACAGTTTTAATTTTTGCCTCTGCTACAGCCTTTGGAGATGCTGATTTTAATCTCTTTTCAAGTGAATCTGCTTTAATTGACAGTTCATCTAAGCGCAGTGAAATAAGAGTGTCTAACTTTTTTATGTACTCGTCAAATTCCAAAAGAAGCTGGGATTTGGTAACAGATGTGACAAGTTCTGCAGCTGCAGTTGGAGTTGCTGCTCTTAAGTCTGCAGCAAAATCTGTAAGCGCAAAATCTGGCTCATGACCAACTGCTGAGATAATAGGAATTTTACTGTCAGATACAGCTCTGACAAGACTCTCATCAGAAAAGGCAAGCAGATCCTCAAATGAACCACCGCCACGACCTATAATAAGTACATCGCAGCGGTTTTCCTCATTAGCCTGCTTTAGCGCTGCAATAAGACTTTCAGGTGCATCATCTCCTTGAACCTTGGCAGGATAGACAATGATATTTACTGCATCATTTCGTCTTTCCATGGTCATCTGAATATCATGAAGCACTCTACCTTCAGTTGAAGTGATCACACCTACTGTATTGATAAATGAGGGAATTTCACGATGTAATTTTTCAAAGATTCCTTCATTTTCAAGCTTTTCTCGCAGTTTTCTAAGTCTTTCCATGATAAGACCAAGACCTAAGCGCTGCATTGTAGATGCGATAAGCTTAAACTGTCCTGTTTTCTGATAGATTGAACTTGTGCCTACAATTTCAACACTCTGTCCAACCTCAGGTTCAAAATCAAGCTTTGCTCTCTGCCCTGCCCACATGACACAGTCAACAGATGAGAACTCATCCTTGATTTTAAAATACAGATGATTGTAATGTTTGATTTCACTGATCTCTCCTACAACTTTGGCAAAGCCGAACTGCTTTACCGCATTGTCAGTGATCTTAAGGTACTCACTTACGGTTAAGGCATCAGAAGAGGCAGTTGCTCGTGTTAATTCAGCATCTGAATGTGAATCAGAAGACAGAGATACTCTCTCGTCAGTACTTTTTACAAAATCAAACATCTTTACTCCTTCACTCAATTCTATCACATACAGCAAAAATCATCTGTAAGAGAGTGTTTAACCAGTAAAAGCTGATAAAAATGCTGTTTTTAAAATTCTTTGCATCATCTTTTAATCATTTCGAGAATAATGTAATAAAAACAAAAAGTAACGGTTTAATTTGGGTAAAATTTTTTTACGGTTTTTAGTTGACAGTAAAAAATTTTACTATATAATGGCACACATCGGATGCGGGAATAGCTCAGTTGGTAGAGCATAACCTTGCCATGGTTAGGGTCGCGAGTTCGAACCTCGTTTCCCGCTCCAGAGATGGCGCGTTAGTAAAGCGGTTATACAGCGGATTGCAAATTCGTACAGTCCAGTTCGACTCTGGAACGCGCCTCCACAAAGTATTGCCCAGGTGGTGAAATTGGTAGACACAAGGGACTTAAAATCCCTCGGAACTTATACTTCCGTGTCGGTTCGACTCCGACCCCGGGCACCACTTCAAAAATATACTTTGTATCTTAAAATCTGAAAAATCCCCTTTGCCCAGGTGGTGAAATTGGTAGACACAAGGGACTTAAAATCCCTCGGAACTTATACTTCCGTGTCGGTTCGACTCCGACCCCGGGCACCACTTCAGATACTTCTCCAAAGCAGATTTTCAAAAATTTAATTTTGAGCTATTGTCTTTTTAGGCAATCCTCTACCTTTTTCTCCTTCAAAAAGGAGATTTCACCATGTCTTTATATGATTTCCTAACACATCTGCAAGTTTTAAGCTAACTTTCCAAGGAGAGTTTCTGCAAGTCTTACATCTGTTCTTGGAGGATTACCAAACATCTTCTTATACTCGCGACTGAACTGAGTTGGACTCTCATATCCCACCTTGTAACATGCCGATTCAGCATTGTACGCACCTGTAAGCATCAGCCTCTGAGCCTCAATAAGTCTTAATCTTTTCTGGTACTGAAGCGGACTTACCTGAGTAATCTTTTTAAAATTTCGGTAAAAAGATGATGGTGCCATATTCACCTGACAGGCAAGATCATCCATGGATAGCTTTTCTCCATAACGGACTTTTATTATGGATATTGCCTGAGCTATCTGATTTGAAGGGGTACCTTTGGTGTTGATTAAGCGAAGCTGACTTCCAAGAGGCCCTGTCAGAAGTCTAAAGTAGATCTCTTTTAAAATAATTTCTCCCATCACTTCACGCTCTGAATCACTCTTTTCAACAAGTCTTGATAATCTTAAAAATGAATCTAAAAGATCAGGATCAGCATCGGCTACACCATAGGTTGTTTCATTCTGCAAGGTGTTTTTAGGAAGTCTGCTTTCAAGTAGCAGATTGAATATGGCATTAACATCAAATTCAATGACAACCGCTAGAAGAGGCTCATCTGCTGATGCCTCAACAATACTGCTGTCAACAGGAACATCAGTGCTTGATAAAACATACTGACCACAGGCACAGTTTAGTTCCTCAATTCCAAAGATTATCTGTTTTCTGCCTTGTAGCATCAACATGCAGCATGGAGCATAAAAGCATTTGATAAAATCTGTTGTTCTATCACGCCTTATAAATCTAAGACCCTTTACCGATGTTGCAAAATTGCCGATCCCAACTGTATTTCTTAAAACAAGATCTTTTAATTCAGAAATTCTCTTTTCCATAGACGCCTCTTGTTTTAATCATATCACATAATTATCAAACTGAGAGGATCAGATAAGAACTGATAGGATCAGCTCTTCTAATAAAAGACAAATCATCAATAATAAAAATATGTTCTTTAAAGGAGTTAATAGCATGAAAAGACTAAGACAGCACCTACTATTTATAACTCTTGTTTTTCTAACCTTAACCTTCGGAGGCAGATGCATGGCGGATGAATCACTGAGTGTAAAAGAGCGCAATATTGCTGTAGTTGCATCCTACACAGCACAGGGAAAAATTAAAGAACTTGAGCAAGCTTTGAAAAAAGCACTAGATGATGGTCTTAGCGTAAATGAACTAAAAGAAGTTCTTGTACAGATGTATGCCTACACAGGATTTCCAAGAAGTTTAAATGCCCTAAACACTTTAAAAAAGATAGTTGATAAAAATAAAAACCTAAATCTAGGTCCTGAAGGTGTGGTACTTCCAGATAATACCGATAAATTTGCCTATGGTGATGATGTACAGTTTAAACTTACAGGCAGACATCTTAAAGGTGGTATTTTTGAATTCGCCCCAGCAATTGATAAATTCCTAAAAGAGCATTTATTTGCTGATATCTTTGCCCGTGGAGTTTTATCCTACAAAGAAAGAGAGATTGCAACCATCTCTGCCCTCTCCTCCATGAATGGTGTTGATGCCCAGTTAAGATCACACATAATCTGCGGTAAAAACACAGGTCTTACCGACTCACAGGTAGATGAGATTTTAAATCTTACACTTGAAACAAGAAGCGGTGGCTTTGGTCTTGGAGATAAAAATGAAACCTACGCCAAGTATTTTACAGGTCAAAGCTATGTTAAGTCTTTAACCAAAGACGGTGTTGTATCAGCTAATGTAACCTTTGAACCTGGATGCCGCAACAACTGGCATATTCATCATAAAGGTGGACAAATCCTGCTTGTAACCTCAGGTCGCGGCTTCTATCAGGAATATGGCATGGAGGCTATAGAACTAAAACAGGGGGATGTGGTCAATATCAAAGAAGGTATCAAACACTGGCATGGAGCTGCAAAAGACAGTTACTTCTCACATATTGCTATTGCAGTACCAGCTGATGGTGCCTATACCGAGTGGCTTGAGAAAGTATCTGATGATGAATATATGAAACTGAAGTAGGTGCCTATGAAAGTTTTATTAGTAAACGGATCTCCTAATAAAAAAGGCTGTACCTACACCGCGCTGCATGAGATTGCTGTAACTTTAAAAGCATGCGGTATTGAAAGTGAAATCTATCATATCGGCAAATCACCTGTAGCCCCTTGCAGAGGCTGCAGAGTATGCGGCAAAACAGGTAAATGCGTAATCAAAGACAAAGTAAATGACTTTATTGAATACGCAGCAACTTTTGACGGTTATGTCCTGGGATCACCTGTTCATTACGCATCAGCATCAGGTGTGCTGGTACCTTTTATGGACAGAGCTTTTTTTGCTGATTTTCTGTCAGGCAGAAACTCTTTTGTGCTAAAGCCTGGTACTGCAATAGTATCAGCAAGACGTGCCGGTACTACAGCAACTCTTGATCAGTTAAACAAGTATTTTCAGATAAATCAGATGCCAGTGCTCTCTGGAAGATACTGGAATATGGTTCATGGTTCCAATCCTGATGAGGTTAAACAGGATCTAGAAGGAATGCAGAATATGAGAATACTGGCAAGGAATATGGCTTATTTTCTAAAGTGCCTTGATGCAGGTAAAAAGGCAGGCGTAATGCAACCAGAAAAAGAGACAGTTACATTCACAAACTTCATAAGGTGAGATATGGAAAAAAGAAAAATAGGTGATCTTGAGGTTTCAGCCTTGGGTCTTGGCTGTATGGGCATGAGCTATGGTTATGGTAATGCGGCCGATAAAAATGAAATGATAAAACTCATACATCATGCTTATTATGATCTTGGTGTTACATTCTTTGATACAGCAGAGTGCTATGGCCCTTTTGCAAACGAATCTTTAGTTGGCGAAGCTCTTGAGGGTATAAGAGACAAAGTAAAAATTGCCACAAAATTTGGTATTACCATAAATGAAAATCAAAAGCAGATCTTAGATGCCAAACCAGCTACCATTAAAAAATCTGTTGAAGGCTCATTAAAAAGACTTAGAACTGATCATATTGATCTGTACTACCTCCACAGAGTAGATCCAAATGTTCCAATTGAGGAGGTAGCATCCTGCGTTGGCGATCTGATAAAAGAAGGCAAGGTTTTACACTTTGGTCTGTCAGAGGCAGGACTTAGCACCATTAAAAAAGCTCATGCCGTAACGAAGGTTACTGCTGTTCAAAGTGAATATTCAATGTGGTGGCGCGAGGTTGAAAAAGAAGTGCTGCCTGAACTTATAAAGCTCAACATAGGCTTTGTACCATTCAGTCCTTTAGGAAAAGGCTTTTTGACAGGAGCCATTAAAGAAGACGCCACTTTTGCCAAAAATGACTTTAGAAGCATCGTACCTCGTTTTACAAAAGAGTGTCTTAAAGCCAATTTAAGGCTTGTTGAGTGCTTAAATGCTCTGGCATCAAAAAAAGGTGTAACAGCAGCTCAGATTGCTCTTGCCTGGTTACTTTCAAGAGATAAAAGCATTGTGCCAATTCCTGGCACCACCAAGCTGGACAGACTTGATGAAAACATGAAGGCTGCTTCTATAACCTTCACTGATGATGAGCTAAATACCTTGAATACAGAAATTTCAAAAATTGAAATTATAGGAGACAGATATCCAGCTGAATTTGCAAAAAGAGTTGGTAAATAAGGATATAAATCCTTATTAAAATTTGATATATATCTGGCTTATCAAAAGCCTTTAGCCTGCCTTTGGCAGGCTTTTATTTTTTAATAAAATCAATTTTAAGATCACTTTGATGCTCTTTTATAAAGTTTTCAAGTATCTCAACAGCACAGCCGATTATTTCCTTGCATGGACGCTTTTTATAGTAAGCTTCAGTTCTCTCCTCAGGGGTTGGAGCATCGTGCTTTAGTGAGAGATTTAACAGATCTCTACAGACAATAGAGCCGTTTATTTCCTCAAATTTATGGGCAAGCTCCTGAACCCTCTGATACTGCTCTTTTTTCAGAGCACCTTTTTCAGGTCCAGAATAACCATATAAAAGACCAAGTACCATAAATGATCCTGACACGGCACCACAGACCTCACGAAGGCGTCCCATACCACCGCCAAAAGAGCAGGCAAGCTGAGAGAGCATGTTCTCATCAAGATTTAAATCTTTTGCATAAGCCAAAACAACTGACTGCGCACAGTTATAGCCTTTTAGGAAATTATCCATGGCAACTGTTTTTCTATCCATAGCCAAACTCTCTTTCTTTATTATTGCGATCTGATGTAAAAGAGCAGCTGCCGCTGCTCTTGCCTTTAGTCCTCAAGAGGGATCATAAACTTTGGAGGTGGTACTAAAGCACACTGTGCCCTGTTCTTTAAAGCAGCATCTAAAAGAGCAATTGCAAGCATCGCCTCTGCAATTGGTACTGCTCTAATACCTACACATGGATCATGACGTCCTTTGGTTACAATTGAGGTAACATTGCCATCCTTATCGATGGTATCACCTGGAACCAAAATACTTGATGTAGGCTTTAGTGCAATCCTAACCTTGATAGTCTGACCAGAGCTTATACCACCTAAAATACCACCATTGTGATTTGTTCTGAATTTTTCAGGGGTAAGCTCATCACGGGCAGTACTGCCTCGCATTCTTGCCATTTCAAAGCCATCACCAATCTCAACGCCCTTTACAGCGTTTATTCCCATCATGGCTGAGGCAATAACAGCATCAAGTCTTGAAAATACAGGATCACCCAAACCTGGTTTTACACCATGGGCCCTTACTTCAACTACAGCACCTACAGAGTCACCTGTTGTTGCAAGATCTTTAAACAGCTCTTTTAACTCATCAAGCTTTGATTCATCAGCAAAATTAAATGGATTATCTAAAGCTGCAGCTGCATCATATTTATCAGTTGAGATCTCGCCAATTGCAGTTACACAGCCGTCAACTGTAATGCCAAACTGCTGCTTTAAAACCTGCTTGGCAATACCACCTGCGGCAACTCTCATCGCGGTTTCACGGGCAGATGCTCTGCCACCACCACGATAATCTCTGATACCATATTTTGAAAGATAGGTATAGTCAGCATGTCCTGGTCTAAAAGAATTCATGATGGCAGAATAATCCTGAGAACGCTGGGCAGTATTCTCAATGATTAAACCAATTGAAGTACCTGTAGTCTTGCCTTCAAAAACACCAGATATGATTTTTACCCTGTCTGCCTCATTTCTTGGAGTGCCATAACGACTTGAACCAGGACGGCGGCGGTCTAAATCAACCTGAAGCATTTCCTCGTTAAGTTCAACTAATGGAGGAACGCCATCAACAATAGCAGCAAGTGCAAGGCCGTGGCTTTCACCGCAGGTTGTAACAGAAAACAGCTCTCCAAATGTATTAGCCGGCATGATTTACCTCTTTTGCAGCCTTTTCAAATAGATCATGACAGGCAATAAGCTGTTCTTTAGTCAGAATAAAGACACCGCATCCGCCATGTTTTAAATCTACAAAGTGGAATGGTACGGTTGGGAAGAGATCAACTAAATGCTCTTCTGAATTACCAACTTCCATAATTAAAATTCCGTCGTCTGCAAGATAATCACCTGCTTTTGCCAGGATCTGTCTTGCGCAGTCTAAACCGTCATCGCCAGAACCTAAGGCCAGATCTGGCTCTTTTTGGAATTCTTCTGGCATGGTGCTTAAATCGTAACTGTCAACATAAGGAGGATTTGCCACAATAATATCGTAGGTATCCCCTTCTAAAAGATTCTCAAAGAGATCTGATTTGATTACAGTTACATTGTTTTCAAGGGCATATGCCTCGACATTGATGTTGGCAACCTCAATGGCCTCATCAGAGATGTCTACAGCATCTACTTCAACATCACGGTCAAAATGCAGTGCTGTTGCAACAGCAATGCAACCAGAACCTGTGCACATATCCAAAATACGCTCAGGTCTCTTGTCATAGTATGGAGCAAAACCGTTTTCTATAAGCTCTGCAATTGGTGATCTTGGAATAATAACTCTGTCATCAACAAAGAACTGATGACCGCAGAAGAAAGCACGATGAGTAAGATATGGGGTTGGAATTCTGTAAACAGCTCGCTGTACTGCAATGCGGGAGATGATTTCTCTTTCATTCTTGGTAAGTCTTGAATTTAAAGTTGAATCATCACACGGAGGCTGCAGGTGCATTACAGCCTGTACTATCTCTAAAGCCTCATCCCAGTAGTTTTCAGTACCATGACCTACAAATACAGAGTAGCTGGCAAAAACTGATACAAGGTATCTTACAACATCCTGTACAGTTAAAAGCTCGTTGACAATTTCATCATGGATCTGCTCGCTTGTAGGGCTTGAATCGAGCATAGCGTGGATATCTAAGATATCCGAATTATTAGAAAGTTTAGACATATTCTCTTATAAGTAAAGACCGTACGCGGCACTCCCTGATTATAGCACGTAGAATAAAACTTTTTTTTATTTAAAGAATTAGCCCAAAAGGTAGCAGATATAAAAGGAGGCCTTGATACAAGGTGAATGAAGTAGCTTGCGCATAAAAAAACTCTGCAGCGCAGAGTTTTTTTATAACCTAAACTCCCGTCACCCTAGTTTACAACAAGGGTGACGAACCTCACAAATC